>CAYRDY010000015.1:0-3329 GCA_964423195.1 uncultured Catenibacillus sp.
CACAGCAGGTTCGGAATCAACAGCGCGAGATAGGTATTTTTGATGCCGATCACCTGAACATAGTTGATATATGTCGCCACCAGGCCGCCGTTAAACAGCATCGTGAACATCACATAAGCCATCAATATTTTATTCCCCGGCACATCCCGTCTGGACAGCGTATATCCCATGCCGGCGGAGATGATGACGCCAAGGACCACGCCTGCCACCGTGACGCAGATGGTGATCAGATACGCCTTGCCGTACAACTGCCAGTTCCGCAGGACATATTCATAGGCCGTCAGCGACCATTTCTTCGGGAAAAAGGAATACCCGTACTTGACCGCGGTCGCCTCATCTGTAAACGAGGAAATAATAAGCAGGACAAATGGGGCAATCATACATATACTTATGATCATCAATATGATATGCGAACATATTAAAAAACGGTTTTTCTTTATTTTTTTCATCGCAGATCCCCCTAAAACAGCGCATTCTCTTTGTCAACTTTGCGCATAATGCCGTTAAACACTAGAATCGTGATCAGACACACAAACGACTGATAAAAGGCTGCCGCCGAGGACATGCCGACATCCCCCGTCTGAAGCAATGCCCGATAGACATAAGTGTCAATCGTGTTCGTCGTCGCGTACAGGGCGCCCTGATTCTTCGGCACCTGATAGAACAGTCCGAAATCAGAATTGAATATGTGTCCGGTCGCGACCGTCACCAGCATAATGATCGTCGGCGCCAACATAGGGATCGTGATTTTAGTAATCTCTTGCCACTTTGAGGCGCCGTCGATCTCGGCGGCATCATAGTACTCCTTGTCAAAACCCGAAATGCTTGCCAGATAAACCAGCGCATTAAAGCCGATATTTTTCCATTCATTGACAATCGTCAAAATTACCGGCCAATATTTTGATTCTCTGTACCATGCAATGCTCTCCAGCCCCAGTTTATTGAGCACGGCATTGATCATGCCCGTCTGCTCGCTCAAAAACGCGTAGGCCAGATAGGACACGACGACCATTGAGATCAGATAGGGCAGCAATATCATCGTCTGGTAAAATTTTTTGCTGCTCTTTTTTTGCACCTCGTTCAGACAGATGGCTACGGTGATACCCAAAACCGCATTCAAAATGATCCAAATCACATTATAGCCGATCGTATTTCTCGTAATGATCCACAGATCTTTACTCTGAAATAGAAATTTGAAATTCTCCAGACCGATGAAACGGCTCCCCCAGATACCGTCAGCCACCCGATAATCTTTAAAAGCAAGCTGCAGCCCTACCAGCGGCATATAATTGTTGATAAACAAATACACGACACACGGCAGCGCCATGACGTAAAACGGCACCCATTTGCTAATCTTTTTTCTCATAACAACCTCCTCTGACTTCTCCTGCAAGGCTCTTTCCCATAGCGACAAAAGCCCAGCACTGGATATACGTAATTCATTTTATCTTCCGCCATTTTTTTTCATAGGACAAAAAAGTCAGCATGTAGGATAATCATGCTGACTTTTTTGTTCATACCGGCGATATCCGTCGTCCTGCCGCAGCGCGGGGATAATCGTCTCTTATATAATTTTCACCGACAGGTCAGTATCAATCAAATTTTATTTGTATGATTTTGACTTTCCCGGTACTCTTTCGGCGTCTGCCCGGTCTCCTTCTTAAAAACTCTCGAAAAATAGGAATAATCCTCATATCCTGACAGTCTTGCCACCGCGTTCACATAGACATTTGATTTTCTCAAAAGGTTTTTGGCCTTTTCCATCCGCTCACCGGTCACATACTCTATGACGGTTTTTCCCGTCTTCCGCTTGAAACTGTGCATCAGGTGAGATGTACTGCAGTGAAATTTCCCGGCAAGTTCCTGGACATTGATATTTTCCGTCAAATGTTGGCGGATATACTGCTGGACTTTGAACACCAGCTGTTCATCGTCACAAATATTTTCCGCGGATTCTCTCTCTGTCTGCTGACCCTCCGCATAGGAATCTGCCGCGCCATACTTTTTGATCTTGATCTGCAGAACAATCTTTTTCAGGACCTGTTCCAATTCCTGGTATTCCACAGGTTTCAAGATATAATCGACACTGCCCAGTTGCATGGCCCTGCGCATATAGTCAAATTCCGGATGACAGGTCACACACAGATAAGCGACTTCGGCGTCCCTCGCCTTGAGCTTTTCCATCAATTCGAGGCCACTGCCATCCGGCATTTCTATATCCGTGATAATGACATCCGGTTCATATGCCATATAGCACTGCATGGCGTCATCAACAGTTCCCGCTTTAAATAGATAGTCGATGCCGCAGTCCTTCCATTTGATATTTTTTTCCAGAGCCTCCAGTACCCTGGGTTCGTCGTCTACCAGAAGTGCCTTAATCATTTTTCCTCTTTTCCGGCGCTTGATCGGCCTCACCGTCTTCATCTGTCACAAAAGGTATCTCCAATCCCATCCGTGTACCGCCGTCCGGGGCATTATCGATACTAATATCAAATGCCTCTCCGTACAGCAACGCCAGGCGATTCACCACATTCTGAATGCCTGCCCCAAGTTCCCTGTCATATCTCCTCGTTTTTATAAATTGCTGAACCCGCCGCAGTTTCTCCTGCTCAAAGCCCTTGCCGGTATCCGCAACCGTAATATAGATTTTATTCGGATCAACTTTTTTGGCCATAACAATGATAAACATGAATTTGCCCTTCTCAAATCCATATTTGATACTGTTCTCGACAAAGGTCTGAATGACAACAGCCGGTATCTTCGCATTCCGGACCTCTTCCTCCCATTCAACATAATATTCAAACCGGTCAGGATATCTTAGTTTCTGGATACTTAAATAGTTCTCCACATGTGCCATCTCATCGCTAAGGCGCGCATAATCCGAATTGAGATTCACCAGATAACGGAAATACTTTATCAAATACATGACCATCTGCTTGGCCAGCGGGAATTCGTCATTTCCATACATATAGATAATATTCAGCGCATTTAAAATAAAATGCGGCCGTATCTGCTGGTTCAGGTACCTGATCTGTATCTTCTGGCTGTCAATCTGCTGTTCATACAGCTTCAGCTTCGTCTGTTCCAAGTCATCGAGCATCTGATTAAAATGCGTATTCAGTTCATCAAACTCATTCTGCCACTTATCCTTGACAGGTATGCGATAGGTTGTATTCCCCTTTCGCACCTCCTCCATGCCCTCATTGAGAAGTTTCAGCGGGCGTTCCACATAGATCAGGAAAATCACAGAGATGATCGGACCGACAAAACATGTCAGCAGAGAAAATAGTAATAATATTTTTGTCATATCAGGTATTCTCTGATTCAGA
>CAYRDY010000015.1:3429-15329 GCA_964423195.1 uncultured Catenibacillus sp.
GTGATCATGCACCGCGAATTTTTCGTGTGATAGATGGCCGCCAGATAGGTATCATGGTCCGTCTCAAGATACTTCCAGCCCTCCCCCAGATCACAGGCATCTCCCGTCTTCTCATCACCTAAAAAGCTTAAGAAATCATTGACATCCCTACCGTTCTCAGGTCCCAGGCTGTCTCTGTTGATATAGGTGTCTGACGGAGAAAAATAGAGGGTGATGCTCGTCATGACATTGTTGACCGCGACATCTTTCGATAACTCAGCAATCATCTGATTCTGAACTGCGGAGAACTCCGCGCGATCTCGTGTGAACGTCTCATCCGACAGCTTTTCATATATACTGTTTTCCTCAAGCAATATCTGAGCGTAATTGTCGATCCGCTGTAGTTCTTCCTCGATCGAATGGACATACACCTGCATCCAAGCATTATTTTCATCTATAATTTCCTGCTTGGACTGCTCGACACTTCCCCGTGAATAATAGATCAGCAGTATATTAATCGGTATCACCAGAATCAGCGGCACAATGATAATGATAAATAAAACCGTATTTTTCTTCCTCAATCGTGATCACCTCTGACACCTCACACCTCAAAGCTGATCTTTCGGCCGGTCGGGATGTACTGCCTGTAACTCACGCCCGCGGCGGCAAACATCCGCTTTGAGGCGATGACCGACGGCGTGTCCGCGTATTTGTCGCAGTCGTAAATGACCTCCTTGATGCCGCTCTGAATGATCGCCTTGGCACACTCGTTGCACGGGAAAAGCGACACATAGATCTTCGCCCCCTCAAGGCTGCCGCCCCGGTAGTTGAGGATGGCATTGAGCTCGCTGTGTGTCACATAGACATATTTCGTGTCCAGAGGCTCACCCTCGCGCTCCCACGGGAAAATGTCGTCCGAGCATCCCATCGGGAAGCCGTTGTAACCCATGGATAAAATCTTGTTGTCCGCGCTGACGATGCAGGAGCCCACCTGCGAATTCGGATCCTTGGAGCGCAGCCCCGCCAGCTTGGCGACTCCCATAAAATACTCATCCCATGAAATATAATCCTGTCTCTTGCCCATATGAATCTCCATTCCGCATGCCATTTTGCCGGCGGCACAAACCGCAATAAAAGCCTGCTGCCTCCTTGCGCACCGCCAGACCTTGTTGTTCCTCCGGCATCCCGTGCCGCTCGGCTCTGCTAGTCCTCCAGCATCCCGATCCGCCGCGCGTGCCGCTCGGCGCCGGAAAACTCTGTCGTCAGAAATGTCTCCACGATCTTGATGGCCAGCCCCGATCCCACGACGCGGCCGCCCATCGCAAGGATATTGGCATCATTGTGCATCCTCGTCGCCTCCGCCATGTAGCAGTCCGTGCAGAGTGCCGCGCGGATTCCCCGAACCTTGTTGGCAGCGATCGAAATGCCGATTCCGGTGCCGCAGATCAGAATACCCCTGTCGCATTCACCGCTGACAATGGCATTGGCCACGGCCTTTCCGTACACCGGATAATCCACGGGATCCTTAGAAAAAGTCCCGTAATTCTTATACGCATATCCATTTTTATCCAGATAGGCGATCACGTCCTGCATCAGATCATAGCCTGCCTGGTCACACCCAAGCGCGATCATATTTTCTCCTCCTCTGACTGATTTTTCCTGTTCTCCCGTCCCGCGTTCGCAGCCCGGCCGCGCGTGAGCACTTACTGTGCCCTTATCACTCTTTCGCAGCCCCGGCCGCGCGTGAGCGCTTATTGTGCTCTTATCACTCTGTGCCCCGCCGCCTTGAGCAGGCGGTTCATGATAGCCTGTCCCAGCGCGCCGCCCTCAAAGCTCTCCGAATAGATCACGTCCGCGCCCACAGCGTCCATCTGCCGCAGGATCTCATACAGATTCGCGGCGATCGTCTCGTCGTGTTCCCTATCGCCGGCGCTCACCACGACATCGGCCCTGTACAGCGCTTTCGTCTCCTCGGCCGCGATCACGGCTGTCTTTTTCCCCGCCGACGCGGCCTGTGCCGCGAGGTTGTTAATCTTTTTCACCACTGCCGCCTCGGCGCCCTCCACGATCGTCAGCGCGCCCCGGGGCGCGTAGTGCCTGTATTTCATTCCCGGCGCCCTCGGCGCGATGCCCTCCCGCATATCGCCCGATACCGCAGGGTCAATTCGCACCTCTCCCAAAATCTTTTCCAACATCGCTTGGCTGATATAGCCCGGCCGCAATATCACCGGCGTCTCGCCGGTCAGATCGACAATCGTCGATTCCAGACCGATGTCCACCCGGCCGCCGTCCACGATCATATCGATCCTGCCGTCCATATCCTCAAGCACATGCGCCGCCGTGGTCGGACTCGGTCGCCCGGATGTATTGGCGCTCGGCGCCGCGATATATGTACCGGAGGCGCTGATCACCGCGCGGGCTACCGGATGTGAGGGAAAACGGATGGCCGCCGTGTCCAGACCGCCTGTCGTCTGTCGGGGCACGTCAGGTTTTTTCTTTAAAACCATCGTGAGCGGCCCCGGCCAGAATGCCCCCGCGAGTTTCCACGCCGCGTCCGGTATGTCAATTGCCAGCGCGTCCAGCGCCTCCACATCCGCGATGTGGATGATCAGCGGGTTGTCCGACGGCCGCCCTTTCGCAGCGTAAATTTTCGCCGCCGCCTGTGGATCAAGGGCGTTGCCGCCAAGCCCGTAGACCGTCTCCGTCGGGAAAGCCACCAGGCCGCCGCTGCGCAGGATTTCCCCTGCTCTGGCAATAATTTTTTGATCCCTCTCAGTCATCGCCCGCGGATCATGAAAGTCCACCGCGCAAAACTCTGTCCTCATTCTATCCTGCCTCACTCACGCTTTCTTTTCGCGAATAGACGCACCCGCAGTAATTCTGCCGGTACAGCCCGTACTCGGCCGATAATTCCACAGAGCGCTTGTAGCCGTTCTTCTTTTTAAAATCCGAATACAGATACGACACCCCATATTTTTTGCCAATCCGGCCGCCGATCTCATTGATCGCCGCCGCATTCTTGAGAGGGCTGATGGTCAGCGTGGTGGTAAAATAGTCAAAATCTCCCGCCCTCGCCGCCGCTGCCGTCGCCTCAAGCCGCAGCGCGTAACACTTGAGGCACCGCTCGCCGCCCTCCGGCGCCGACTCAAGTCCCTCTGCCATCTCAAAAAAGCGATCCGGCTCATACGCGCCTTCCATAAAACGAACGGGGTGTCCTGCAGGCATCTGTTCGATCAGACGCCGCTGCTCCCCAGCGCGCAGCCGGTACTCCGCCTCCGGAAAGATATTCGGGTTATAGTAAAACACGGTGATCTCAAAATACCGCGACAAATATTCAATACAATAGCTGCTGCAGGGCGCGCAGCAGCTATGCAGCAAAAGTCTCGGCACGGTACCCTGTGAGACCAGCGCGTCGATCGTTTGATCCAAAACTTTCTGATAATTGACAACATTCATGACAGCCGACCCGCTTCTATGATTTGATTCCGATGCGATTTCAAGGCAGATAAGCGGCGATGACTACCCAGACGTCCGAGTCCTCCTGGCCGAGCTTCCAGCAGGAGATACCGCCCAGATCATACTTTGTGACCACCTGCAGCTTGCGGTCGACGGAATTCAAATCCTCAATATAAAACTCATAAAAATTCCCATCGACGCCGTCGTAGGAGGCGTAGCTGACACCGAATTCCTCATTCCACTCCGGCGTCACGCCGTGATCAGCCACATAGCCCTGCGCCTCGTGCATCGTGGCCTCCCCGCCGTAATAGAGGATGCCCTCGCTGTCGCTGTACCAGTACCGCGAGTAAAACGGTATGCCATTGATGATCTTTGACGCCGGTATGCCGTAACCGAGAGCGTCCGTGATGCCCTGCTCCACAAATCCGATCGAGGCGACTGGACCGGCCTCGGCGCGTCCGGCATAATATTCATCGTAGGCCATGATCGCCACATAGTCCGCAAAGACGCCCTGCTCCGCCCAGTTGTAATGCTGCGTGTAGAGCGGCACGGAGATGTCCACGGACAGGACGAGATTGTTCTGGTGGCAGGCGACAGAGAGCTCTCGGACAAACTGGATATAATTTTCCGACGCCTGCCCTGTGCCATCCTCGGACGGCGACATAATATTTTCAAAATCCAGATTAACGCCGTCTATGCCATACAGTCTGCAGGCATCGATCAGCTGCGTAATCACGAATTCCCGCTTGGACGTGTACGCGAGGACCTCATCCGTCGGCACGCCGGTGCCCTCAAAACCCTTCAGTTCGCCATTCTCGTCGGGAAACTGATTTGAAAAAAGCGCCCACACTTCCATGCCATCATCGTGCGCCGCTCGGACATAATCCTCCGAGGCGATGCTGCGGATGGTTCCATCGGTATCATTGAACGCGAACCACGTCGGCGAGGTGACATTCATGCCGATGACATCGGCAAAATCCGTCTCAAATTTTTCCGCGTCAGGCGTCGTCATCATCTGATGCCACACCATCTTGATCTTGTGGTCCCTCTGAATACCGGTATATACATCCTCCGCGAAATCAGGCTCAGGCGGGGCCTGCGTCAAGGACTCACCGATATACTTATCAGCCACCCAGCCCGTATAGCCGTCGCTGCTGGCCACAAACGTCCACTCATCATAGCTGTCGTCAAGCACATACAGCGTCTCGCCGGCCGTCAGATCCCGCAGCACCTCCGCCTTGACGCCGCCGCGGTAGCGCAGCGCTGTATCCTCGCTGACAGTGACCGCCGGCAGCTCCTCCCAGCGATTTCGGATCACGAGACGGTTCGGCTTCGTATAGGCATCGATGTCACATTTTGTGAACAGTTTCACATATTCCACCGCAATGTAGAGCCGGCCGTCCACATCGCGCAGCGGCGCATAGCCCAACTCCTGCTGCCCCTGCAGCGCATCGCTGTACTGTGTCTGATCCGGCCAGGCCAACACATTGCCCGACGGCCTTGTATAGATCAGGATATTTTCATTTGCGTCCCAGTAAAACCGGCCGTTCAGCTCCGCCCTCACCTGCTCCAGGGGCAGATAGACCTGCCCGTCAAACTCGACCGCCCGATAATCTTTCTGTTCATTATTAAAAATGACGACATACTCATTCTCCGAGATGCCGTAGGCCTCCTCATAATTCAGCCTGTCCTTTGTCTCCGAATTGCGGTAATTCAAGAAACCCACGACCGCTATGCTGCCCATGACTCCCACCAGAACCAGGGCTAAGACCACTCCGACGACTTTATTTTTCATATGTTCTCCTACTCTCTCACTTTCTTGCGACAGCAACTGCCCTCTTATTCTTTTGCTCTCTTATTCTCCGCGACAGCTCAAAGCGCAAACCTAAAAATTGGCCCTTTACAGTTTGCCCCGAAATGTATATACTATAATTGGAACAAACAGATGACGCGGCGAAGACAGTCTCTGCGATCACGCCGTCTCATGACTTGTGGGGCGCAGACCCATAAAACTCTGCTATCATCATATAATATTGTCACTGATTTTGCAAGAATTTATTAAGAATTAAGATAAAAGGGGTGATCCCATGAAACTGGAAAGAATCAGCGAAAACCAGATACGCTGCACATTGAGCAAAAATGATCTGGTCTCCAGAGAATTGAAGCTCAGTGAGCTGGCCTACGGCACCGAAAAGGCCAAAGAGCTGTTTAATGACATGATGACCCAGGCTGCTGATGAGCTCGGATTTGAAGCGGATAACACACCTTTGATCATCGAGGCGATCCCGATCTCAGGCGACTGTGTGATATTGATCGTCACGAAAGTCGAGGACCCTGAGGAGCTGGATGCGCGCTTCGCGAGATTTGTGCCGTTCAGTGAGAGCGTGGAAGAGGATTCCGATGATGACGATTTCTCTGACGATGACCCTGACGGCACTGAATATTCCGGCGCGGACGAGATCCTCGATCTCTTCAGACAGCTCCGTGAAAATTTTTTCAGGGGGCTCGGCATCGAGGAGGATGACGAAAAGGAGCTCGCCGAAAAGCGCGGCAGCGGCGAGGCTGACGGCTCTCAGGATTCTCTCAATATCATACGCATTTTTTCGTTCGACTCTCTGGACAGGGTTTCTGATCTGGCGCAGGCCCTCGGAGAAAATCTTCCGGGATCGAGCATCCTCTACAAGCATCCGAAATCCGGCCACTACTATCTGGTCATGGAGAAGGGCGCCCTCTCCCCGGAGGAATTCAACAAAATATGCAATATCGCCACAGAGTACGGCTGCCGTGAGAGATTCACCTACGCCACAAAGCCATACTATGACGAACACTATGATGTCATTATCCGCGAAAACGCGCTGGACATCTTATCAAAACTTTAATTCCGGATTCGAGACTTTCGCCCGCTAAAAACGCGCGCGCCGTACACTTCAAAAGCAAACACCGCCTCGGCAAAGACTGCCAGGCGGTGTTTTTTGACAGTCCGGTCAAACCCGAACTGTCCGATCTCTTCCTTACTCTTGCTGCCATCAAAGGTCGCGCTCAGCCAGCGGCTGCCAGAAAATCATTGATCTGGCCGACGAGCTCATCCGGATTGATCCCGTGGACAGCGGCGGCCTCCTCAATCGTCTCCATCTGGGAAGCCGGGCATCCAAGGCAATGCATGCCAATCCCAAAGAGAATCGGGGCCACACCCGCGTTAATATCAAGAAGATCGCCGATCATCGTGTTTTTTGTCACCTGTTTCGCCATCAGATTTACCTCCTGTCTTAGATTTAGAACAACTTTTCAGCTGTATTATAATACAACTGCTCTCATTTTGCAAGACACAAAAATCTCGTGAAAACTCGGACTTTCCCCCAAAAAAATGCTTGTATTGGCAGAGGTTTTGTATTACAATAAGCATGTATTCACAAACAGTCATTCTAACAAGGAGGTACCTACGATGGCATATGTAATTTCTTCAGATTGTGTTTGCTGTGGCACATGCGCGGGCGAGTGCCCTGTTGGCGCTATTTCCGAGGGCGACGGCAAATATGAGATCAATCCGGATGAGTGCCTTGAGTGCGGCACATGCGCGGCTGCATGCCCTACAGGCGCTATTTCTCAGGAATAGTTTTCTCAGGAAATCATTGATGAATCGCAAAAGGCTAAAAAGGCTGCCACTTCAAGTGGCAGCCTTTTTGCGCGCGTGCGCCATGCGGCGCTAATCCTCGGCCTTGAGCAGAATGCCGGCCTTAAACGTATTTCCGTCCACCGCGGTGATGAATTTGCCGCCCTCCGAGCGGATAATGTTCTTGGCCATCTTCAGATCCTCGCCCATCTCACCGGAAACCTGTCCCACGAGATCCTCACGAATCGTATTTTTCATCATATAGATCATCTTGCCCTTCTGGACGTACATCTCAATATAGACTCTGGAGCCCGCCTGGGCATATTTCACCACATTGTCAAACAGAATGGACAGCACCCTGATGGCATTGCTCTTGTCGATATCGAGCATGATCGGTCTCTCCGGCGCGCGAAGCGTCACGCCGATCGATTGATTTTTCAGCTTGACGCTGAACATCTTGCGCACATCCTTGTTGAGCTGAATAAAGTTGACCAGATTTTCATCTTCCGAGCTCTGCGAGACATCGCCGGATGGACCCGAAGATACGGCCCGCTGCGCCCTTGCGGCTGAATCCGCAGGCGCGGTCCGCTGCGTCCTTGCGGTCGAATCCAAAGACACGGCCCGCCGCCCTTTTGCGGCTGAATCCGAAGACGCGGCCCGCTGCCCCTTTGCGGTCGAATCCGAAGACGCGGTCCGCCGCCCTTTTGCGGTCGAATCCGAAGACGCGGTCCGCTGCGCCCTTGCTGAGTTGTCCGCCGAATTCTCATACCGGTTTCGAAGGATCCGCATCTCTTCCTCTGAAAGCCTCACGGTCTTGTCCGAGGAAGGTGACATCACATTCTCCACGGTCGCCCCATTGAAATCCTCGGCCTCAGGCAGCACCGACTGACCGATGCCGCTCACAGGCCTGGAAAAATCGATATTCTGCCAATCCTCCGGATCAATCTCCTGCTCCGCCGGACGCTGCGCCCCGTTGTCGCGCTCCTGCGTCAACATGTGCCCTTCCCCGTCGTAGATGTCGTCGTCTTCTTCTTCCTCGGCTACCGGCACGCCGCCAAAGAGACAGCTGATAAAAGCGATCAGCTCAATCACAAATATCAGCGGCACCACGATAAATACCACCGGAACATCCTTGATCGTAAACTCTCTCAAATATAAGAGCGCAAAGATGAGTCCGCCGTTTAGGAGGACCAGCAACAGAAAGACAATGATGCCCTTGAGCACCCTCGGCAAATGGTTGAGGGCCTGATTGAACTTGTGCCCGACCCGATAGATCAGGGAGTCCGCGACAAATCGTCCGGTCTTGATGCGGCGCACCAGGCTGAAATAACTGCGGATCAGAATCACGTAGAACAGCACGGCGCCGGCCAGCAATAAATATCCGGTATTTTTTCCGATCAGCTGACGGTCATTCACAAACCACATGCCGAAGATGAGCGCTCCCAGCACAATCAGGCTCATAAAAGCCGCGAGCTCCGTATAGATATAGTCAAACCACGAGAGGCTCACCTCGGAGCTGCCGTTGTGCATACCGGTGCCGATCGCGCAGAATACCAGAAGGACGATAAACAGTATCAGACCGCCGATCGCGGTAAAGCGGGCAATACTGAAATACTTGTTTAACTGCTGATATGCCAGGTACGAATCATAAAACAGCCCGCTCTGATCGAGATTGTTGTCAACGGAAGTATAGATAATATAGCGATTCTGCAGAGACTCCATCGCCGCCTTCCAGCTCTCACGGTTGAGGCCTCTGATCGGCACGCCGCCCACATCGACCATAAATTCACCGTCATCGTTGCTCAATCTCATAAAATGATTGCTCGACTCAATCCGATCCTTGGCGTCCTCACTGGACGCATACAGCGTCTGTTTCTGATCATTCTGCACCAAAAATGAGAAATTGCCGCTGCCGCCGAGGGTAGACTCGGCAAGCGCACTGACCTTTTCCTGTGTGTCCACAAGCGTCGGATCCTTTTCCGCCGCGTCCACGATTTTCAGGACGTGGAGTACCTCCTCATTGTACTTTTCGGAAAATCCCCTGCTGCCGAAATAGCTCGTGGTAAAACCGGCGTCATAGCGATCCTCAAAATAGCGATAAAGAATATATCCCGACAAAGCCGTGACGGCTGCCATCACCAGGAGAAGTGCCCTCAGGATAATCTTGACAGGGAGACTTCTGGTCGGATGAAAATGCCCGTCATCACTGTCCTCCCCGTCGTATGGTATATCTGCTGCGACCGCGCTGCCTGTGACAGTGACCTCTTCTTCCTCAACATCATCCCAGAAATCTCTTTTTTTCTTTCTAGCCATCGTCTCTCTCCTTTTCTTTTTTGATCTATCTCACATGACGGACAGGAGAACCCCGCCCTCAAGATGAAGTCTCATACTCTTCTTATTCTACACTAAAATTTCAAAGCTTTCAATCCCCCCTGTTCAAATCTTCTCAAATAGTGTATACTTATTTTACGGGAATCACACGATGACGGGAAAATGCCGCGGCTGTCTCAAGAAACAACAGCCCGTAAAGCACCGGCGACCGCCACAGGAAATGGCGACACAAAAAACGCCGGCGGCTGTCTCAGGCGTTGGGCGCACAGACCTTATCGTTTCACTGAATTCCCGAAAAAAGCAAAGGAGAGATTGGTATGGTAAAATATGTTGATCAGCAGTCATTCACAGATGATGTCCTCAAATCGGACATCCCTGTATTGGTCGACTTCTTCGCGGACTGGTGCGGCCCGTGCAAAATGATGGCGCCGATTCTCGACGAACTATCGGACGAGCTGGAGGGCAAAATCGCCATCTGCAAGGTCAATGTCGACGCAAATCCTGACCTTGCTCAGACGTACAGAATCATGAACATTCCGGCTATGTATATTTTCAAAAACGGCGAAGTCGCGGAAAAAATCATCGGCTCCGTGCCGAAGAGCAGCCTCTTGGCGACCCTTGAAAAACACATTTGAACCGGGGGATACAGATATGTCAAAAATTTATGATCTTATCATCATCGGCTCCGGCCCGGCCGGACTCACCGCGGGCATCTACGCGCTCCGCGCCCGGCTGGACACTCTGATGATCGAGATGGCGGGAATGAGCGGCGGACAGATCATCAATACCAACGAGATCGACAATTATCCGGGGATGCCCGGAATCAGCGGCATTGACCTCGCGCTTAAGATGCGCTCGCACTATGACGGGCAGGGCGGCAAATGCATTGACGCGGAGGTCTGCGGTATCTCGGCGGAGCAGGAAACATCCGACGCGGTCACCGCATCCGATCTCCCGACGAGGGCGGATGCATCCGAAACAGAAAGCGCTCCCACCAAGACAGCCTCTCTGGAGTGCCGTCCGATCTGGCGCGTTAGCTTAGCCGACGGCACATCACTGCTAAGTCGCGCCGTGATCATCGCCACCGGCGCCGCGCACCGGAAGCTGGGCGTCCCCGGTGAGCAATCTTTCGCCGGCAGCGGCGTGTCCTACTGCGCGACCTGCGACGGCGCCTTTTTCCGCAACCGCACGGTGGCCGTGGTCGGCGGCGGGGATGTGGCGCTTGAGGACGCGCTTTTCCTCTCGCGCATCTGCAAAAAGGTTTATGTCATCCATCGGCGCGGCACTTTCCGCGGCGCGCCGGTGCTCGCGGAAAGGCTTGAGGCGGCTGACAATGTCACAATTCTGTGGCATACCATCGTGACCGCCATCGAAGGTTCGGATGTGGTCGAGCGGCTGCGCCTGCGCGGCACCGCCAGCCACAGCGGCGAAAGTCTCAGCTCTGACAGCCGGAGCGAGAACGTCCTCAATACGGACAGTCGGGGCAAAGACATCCCTGTTGTCGATAGCCTTAGAGAAGGTGTCCTGGAAATCGACGGAGTGTTTATCGCCGTCGGCATGGATCCAGTTTCCGCGGCATTCAGAGACACCGTGGCCTGCGACGACAGCGGCTACATTATCGCCGGTGAGAATTGTGAGACCAGTGTGGCTGGCATTTTTGCCGCCGGGGATGTCCGCACGAAACCGCTGCGCCAGATCGTCGGCGCCGCCGCGGACGGCGCGTGCGCCGTCTATTCCGCACAGAAATATCTATTGGAAAATGGCTAAGGGGGAATTTATTTTGGCCGAAGCGTGTATTTTTTTCGCGAACGGACTGGAAGAGATCGAGGGTCTGACCGTGGTTGACATGTTCCGACGGGCCGGCATCTCCATCGACATCGTATCTGTGAGCGGCAGCCTGAAGGTGCAGGGCTCGCACAAAATCAACATTGTCACGGATACACTGTTTGAAGATGCGGATTTTTCCGATACGAAAATGTTTATTCTGCCGGGCGGCATGCCTGGCACCGTGAATCTCAGCAAATACCAGCCTTTGTGCCGGCTGCTCACCCGTGCCGCCTCGGACGGCGCATACGTCGCCGCCATCTGTGCCGCGCCTTCCGTCCTCGGCGGACTCGGCCTCCTGAAGGGCAGGAAAGCCACCTGTTATCCCGGATTTGAGGATAAGCTGATCGGCGCGCACTGCCTGACCGACAGCGTGGTCGCCGACGGCAATATCATCACCAGCCGCGGCATGGGCACGGCCATCGCATTTGCCGGGAAGCTGATCGAGATCCTTCAGGGCAAAGAGACCGCTGAAAAAGTGCTGACCTCGATCATCTACAGACAATAGTGGATGATGCCGCAGTCAAAAACTGAGCTATCTGCGCACTTGCTCCCAAACTTAAACCCTCTGATATCCCGAAATTTTTGTACGCGCCCGCGTTACAAAAAATTCCATCCTATCAGAGGGTTTTTTCTGATGCCCTTTAGTAGACGCCGCCCAGACCAGTGCCGGTCCCCTGACTGTCTGTCGTCGCACCGC
>CAYRDY010000015.1:15429-28811 GCA_964423195.1 uncultured Catenibacillus sp.
TAGTAGACGCCGCCCAGACCAGTGCCGGTCCCCTGACTGTCTGTCGTCGCACCGCCGTCCAGGGCAGCGCCGGTCCCCTGACTGTCTGTCGTCGCACCGCCGTCCAGGGCAGCGCCGGTCCCCTGACTGTCTGTCGTCGCACCGCTGTCAGCTTCGGTGTCCTCGACACCCGGAAGCACACCTATCGCAGGCGTCACCTCGGTATTCATGATCTCGCCGAACAGATTGTTCAGCGTCGTGACATCAAACGCCTCCGCCGACACGGTGTGAATGCCGTGCTCGGAGGCCAGCGCGTCCGTGTAATCCGAGAGTTTATAGACGGCATACGTCAATGTATCATGGTTCCAGTGCGTGACCAGCGGCTCCAGCGTATAATCCTTGATCACCATCTCCGTCTTGTCCGCGCTGATATGCTTCTCCACCGTGATCTTCGCCATGCCGCCGAGGAGCCTCGGCACCGCGTCCTGTGTGGAGATAAAATTGCCCACCGAATAATAGACCAACATCTGATGGCCATCGGCACCGGTCAGCATCTTGTACGGCTCAAGCACATGCGGGTGGGAGTCAATGGCGATATCCACGCCCTGTTCGAGCAGAAAATCAACCCATTCCTTGGAATATTCGCTCGGCTCATAGGCGTACTCTTCGCCGATATGACAGAAAAAGACGACCATATCGCTGACTTCCTTCGCCTTGGCGATCATCTCGCTCACCTTTTCCCGATCGAGTAGATTGACAAGATATGGCTCGTCCCCCGGCAGCGTATAACCGTTCAGCCCATAGGTATAGTTGAGCATCGCAAAGCGGATGCCCTTGCAGTCCACGATCGGCACCGTGTCGGCCTCCTGCTGACTCTCATTGATGCCCAGCACCTTGATTTCCGGATGTTTGGTGCGCCAGAATTCCATCGTCTCATGCACGCCGTCCGGCCCCTTGTCCATCGCGTGGTTGGTCGCGTGCAGGACGACATCGAAGCCCGCGTTTGCCAGCGCGTCGCCGATCTCCGTCGGCGAACCGAAACTCGGATAGGAGCTGATATTATTGTGATCCGCCACCAGGATCGTCTCCTGATTGACAATGGCCAGATCCGCGTCGGAGATCTCATTTCTCACATATTGGTACAGATGGTCGTAATTCCAGGTATCTGTGTCATTCATGCCCGATTTGTAAATGCCCGAATGGATCAGGTTGTCGCCGACCGCCAGAAGATCCACAGTGATGACCGTATCCTCGCCCGCGGCGGCCTTGTTGTTCACATACTCCTCAACCTTGATGGTGAGATTGCTCTCATCGACCTTCTGTGAGAATTGGATGCCGCAGCCGGTACAGGCGAGCGCAAGCGCAGCGATCAAAGCCGGTGTCACCATTTTCTTAAAATTCGATTTCATTTTTTCCTCTTTCTTGACGCACTTTAGTGCGTCATCAAGATAGATTCGGAAGTTCCTTCCAGATTTTCCTCATTTCTCAACACGATTTGTCCTTAAAGGTATGGACACCGTCGAGCAATTGATTTTTAAGGTCATACAGTGGTTTTGACAGATCCACGTGCACCTCCTGCGGATTGACAAAGCGTCGGGACTCATCCCAAAGTGTATCCAACTCTTTCGCGCAGTAATCGCGGATCTCCATCACCGATGGCGATTCGTAGACACATTCGCCGTTTACAAAGACAGGCACCAGCAGCTCCCTGACCGTGTAGCTGTCGGCCGTGAGATACGTCCGTTTCCATGTCGCGGTCGGGTCGAAAATGATCAGCGGCTCGGAGGCATCATAGGTCTCATCCGCCAGCGAGATCAGATCCGCCCTGATCTTCCCTGTATGTTTGTCATAGAGGCGAAATACGGTCTTATTCCCCGGATTCGTCACCTTTTCCACATTTTCCGACACTTTGATCTTTGGCACAAAATGCCCCTGCTCATCCATGATCGCCGCCAGCTTGTAGACGCCGCCGAATGCCGGGCAGTCCGCCGAGGTGATCATATTTGTGCCCACGCCCCATGAGGTGATCTTCGCGCCCTGCGCCCGAAGGCTCTCAATGACATATTCGTCGAGATCACTGGAGGCGGAGATGATGGCATCCGTATATCCTGCCTCATCCAGCATCACGCGCGCTTCCTTGGACAGATAGGCCAGATCGCCGCTGTCCAGGCGGATGCCGTATTGCTTTAGCTGTATGCCCTTGGCCTTCATCTCGTCAAACACCTGAATCGCGTGCGGCACGCCGGATTTTAAGGTATCATAGGTGTCCACCAGCAAAATGCAATTCTCCGGATAGGCCTGCGCGTAATTGCGGAAGGCCTCAAGCTCCGTCTTGAAACTCATGATCCAGCTGTGGGCGTGGGTACCCTTGACCGGAATGTCAAACATCTTGCCGGCGAGCACATTGGAGGTGCCGACGCAGCCGCCGATCACAGCCGCCCGCGCGCCGTACACGCCGGCATCCGGACCCTGTGCGCGGCGAAGGCCGAACTCCATCACGCCGCCGCCCGACGCCCATACCACCCGCGATGCCTTGGTGGCGATCAGGCTCTGATGATTGATGATGTTTAGGATCGCTGTCTCCACGAGCTGTGCCTCAATGATCGGCGCGACCACCTTGATCAGCGGTTCTTTCGGAAACACGACCGTCCCCTCCGGAATGGCGTAGATATCGCCGCTAAACTTAAAATCAGCCAGATATTTGAGAAAATCCTCCCTGAACAGGCCGACTGATCGCAGATATTCGATGTCCTCCGCCTCAAATCTCAAATTTTTGATATAATCGATCACCTGATCAAGCCCGGCCGTCACCGCGTAAGCGCTGCCGCTCGGATTTTTCCGGTAAAAGGCGTCAAAAACCACCCGCTCATTGGCCTCGCGCTCAAAATATCCCTGCATCATCGTCAGTTCATATAGGTCCGTAAGTAATGTCATATTGTAGCGACTCATCCTTCTCTACCTCGCATATCTTTTCTATCTGTAACAGTTCAGACAAGGCCAAACTATTATACCTATTTTACAACGATACATTCGAAAAAGCAAACCTTTTATTATAAAAGTCGGGGCAAGTCAGGGCATGACTCTATGCATAAAATAAACTCCCGACCGTCGGATTGAATTCCGATGGCCGGGAACTTTTGCATTTTGTTCAAATGGAAATTATCGCTTTGTTTGCTCCAGACTTTTCTCGGATTGCGAACATTCAATGGTCATTTTCCGACATTCGCTTGCTTTACTTTTTTCACACAACCTCACAGTTCGAGCGGTTTCAGTAAATCGCGCTCCGCGTCATAGAAATAAACTTTTCTTGTCAATATTTCATTTGGGTCAAACGCATCATTTACCGATTTCAGGGCGTGCAGGATATCCCTGGGTTTCATGCTTCCTTTCAAATGAAGCCGCGCCTCATGAATGCTTGTAAAGGAGACATAGTAGCTGCCGCCCATAACCTCCGCGAGTTTCTTTGCAACCCCCGGATAGAACATCGCGATCGCACCATTCGTATTGGGATATGTCGTGAGTGTCGGGGTGACTGTAGGATTTGCGATATGAAAGTCAGCGCCAAGCGCCATAAAAGCGCCTCTCTCATACGGAGGATCCACTAACTCTGTATGCTTAAAATATATTCGCGGTGGACGGGTTATGTAAGTATTTAACAATGCCTCGTAGATAGCGGTATCAGCGTCCGTACCCCACCTTTCAAGAATTTCTCTCGGAACTTTCACTGTGGCAAGCGTATCTTCGCCGGAATATTCGCCGGAAAAACTGATCGCGTAAAGAACCAGCGCTATATCGCCAATCCGATGGTAACAGGCTCTCCTAAGTTCATATCTGTTATCACTAAAGTTGATCGGTCTGATGATCAGTTTGCTCTTAACTGACTCGTAAGTGGCCTCATCCCCAAATAATTCCACGATCGAACATTTGTCACGAAACCTAAGATTTTCATCCACAATGTACCATACTCTGTCCCAGCCATCTTCCTGGAATTCTTCATAAAGGTATTCTAAAGAGAACCGGCAGATACTCCCAAACGATTTCCCTCCATCCTCGATAACCAGGTAGTCGCCTGCAAGACTGTCGGAGTCTTCCTTGTCGTAAAGGTGATTGGTATTCTGAATAAATTCGTTATCGTAAAGACTTCCGCTGCCCCGCCAGCCATCCGGATAAAAGCGCAGCTGTTCTTCCGAAACATCTGTGTGTGCGCAAAAATTGTTTCGAAAATCTTCTATAAATTCGGTGTATGTCATTTTTTTCCTCCTTAAATATGCTTAGAAAACCCCACATTTTAATCATAGTATAACAGTATAACAGAAACGGTCAAAATTGCAATAGAAATGTGAGAAAACTGATAAATTTACCAGATAAAAAAAGATGTATTGACAAGCGTTTTTTTCTGCGTTATAGTATAAGGCGGTGCCGCGATAAAGGTGCGCAATCATTCATCCAGAACAGTGTTTTGCGCCGACAGTGCGCAAATCCATCAAAAAAAGAAAGGAGGCAGGACGATGTTCTATAAAGTTGATTTCATAAAAATGAATAATCTAAGGCCGACAGCCTGCCTCGTTATCTGTGCCATGTGCAGATAACTTTTTGGTGCCGTCATTTAAGATGTCATCATACCGCAGTCTGTCCGACTGCGGTTTTTTTATTTTGCAAATAAAAGCCCGGACAATCGGCTTCTACCCTTGGCGACACACCGCGCAAACATTTTTATCCATGACTGCGCGCCGCGCAGTCGCCGCCGAGATTGAGCCGTATGTCAAAGGGCAGGGAATGGGGATTATTATGAAGAGCTTACTCAAATACATGGCCAGGTACTGGTATCTTTATCTGATTGCCATTGTCTGTATGGTCATTGCCATTCTGATGGATGTGAGCGTACCGACAGTCATAGAAAAAATCATCGACGACGTGATCGTCGGCGGTCAGCATGCCATTCTGATGACACTGCTGGTCATCTTGCTCCTGCTCGGCGCGGGGCGTGGAATTTTCGAATACATCTATCAGTTCCTCGCGGACAGCATCGGCTCCAAAATTTCACAGAATATACGCAGCAAACTGTTTGCGCATATCGAGGGCATGTCCATGAACTTTTTCAGGGAGAATAATACCGGCGAACTGATGGCGCGCATCAAGGAAGATGTCGAGCGCATCTGGGACGCGGTCGGTACCATCGGCCTGCTGTGCGTCGAGGCGCTGATTCATACCTGCATCGTCATTTTCTGTATGCTGAGAATCAGCCCGCTGCTGACGCTGATACCGGTGTGCATCATGCCGATCGTCGGCTATATCGCCGTGCGCCTGGAAAAAGACCTTGATAAGGTTTACGATGAGATCAGTGAGCAGAACGCCCAGCTCAACACCGTGGCGCAGGAAAATCTGACCGGCGTGCGCACGGTCAAGGCCTTCTCGCGCGAGGACTTTGAGATTGAAAAATTTAAAAAACATAACCGCAAATACTATAAACTCAACATGGACCTCGCAAAGACGATGGCCAAACATGACCCGAATATCTCTTTTTTGACCAGAACCATGCTGATCCTCTCCATGGCCATCGGCGGCGTATTTGTCATGGGCGGGCGCATCAGCTTAGGCCAGCTCGGCGCGTTTATCGAATATGCCAACAACATCGTGTGGCCGATGGAAATCCTCGGCTGGGTGACAAACGCGATGGCCGCCGCGCTCGCGTCCAACAAAAAAATCAACAAGATCATGGATGCCAAGCCTGAGATCGTCTCGCCCGAAAATCCTGTTCACCTGAGCAGCGTGAAGGGTGATCTGGAGTTCTCCCACGTCGGACTGACACTCGACGGGACGCGGATCCTCTCCGATCTCAATTTCAAACTGGAGACTGGGAAAACCCTGGGCATCATGGGCATGACAGGCTCCGGAAAATCCTCGATCGTCAACCTGGTCGAGCGCTTCTATGATGTCAGCGAGGGCGTGATCCTGCTCGACGGCGTGGACATCCGAAAACTGAGCCTGCAGCAGCTGCGCGGCAGTGTTTCCGTGGTTATGCAGGACGTCTTCCTGTTCTCCGATACCGTCAGTGAAAATGTCCGCATCGGCAGCCGCGACCGGCTGAAAACCGCCGATATCAAGGAGGCGGCCATCGCGGCCTCAGCCCACGAATTTGTCTCTGATCTGCCGGAGGGCTATGATACGGTGATCGGCGAGCGCGGCGTGGGCCTCTCCGGCGGTCAGAAACAGCGCATCAGCATCGCCCGCGCCCTGGCGCGCAAGGCACCGCTGCTGATTCTCGATGATCCCACCTCGGCGCTCGACATGGAGACCGAGCATGAACTGCAACAGCAGTTAAAGGACCTCGGCGGCACCAAAATCATTATCGCCCACCGCATCTCCGCTGTGCGCCATGCCGACGAGATCATTATTCTGCAGGACGGACGCATCGCCGAGCGCGGCACACATGAGAGCCTGCTCAGGCAAAAGGGGCTCTACTACGACACATATGTCGCGCAATATGAGGAACCGGATGCGGAAGAAATGCAGACCGCCAGTCCCGGCATGGTGACGGCGACACACACAGATCCGAAAATAACAAGCGATGCTGCCAAATCATGCGGCACCGCAGAGGGGGTGTCCGTATGTCCGTAAATTCTTACAGGCAGGACGAAATCCAGCGTGAAGTGCCAAAGCATGTGACACTCCTACGCCTCTACAAATATTTATTAAAATATAAAAAACCGATTGCCGGCGTACTCGCCATCATGGCCGTGACCGTCGTCATTGCCCTGCTCAACCCGCTGATCATCGAGCGCGCCGTCAACGTCCATGTCACCAACCACGACGCCACTGGCCTGTTGAAGCTGACCGTCTTCGCCGTCATCATCAATGTGATCTGGCTGATCGGCGTCAAGGCGCGCATGATCATCATGGCCAAGATATCCAATAATATTGTTCTCGATATCCGCGATGAGCTGTACGTCCACATTCAGACGCTTGGACTGCGCTTTTTTGACAGCCGGCCTACCGGAAAGGTTCTGGCGCGCGTCATCGGTGACGTCAACCAGCTCAAGGAAATGCTGTCCGACAGCGTGACCACCCTGATTCCGGACGCTGTGGTCGTCATCTCCATTATCGTGATCATGGTCATCAAAAATCCCTGGCTGGCGCTCTCGGCGCTCGCGACACTGCCGATCCTGGGATTTGGCATGTATGTGATCATGATCCGCGGCCACAAGCGCTGGCAGGTCTTCCGCCAGAAGACCTCCAATATCAACGCCTATGTACACGAGAACTTCTCAGGCATCCGTGTCATTCAGAGCTTTTGCGCGGAAGCGGAATCCGATGCGACTTTTGAGAACATCCTGTCCGAACAGGTCAGCTCCTTTATACGCGCCGTGCGCCTGTCCGACACTTTCGGCCCGCTCATCGATATCACATGGGGGCTGGGCAGCTTTCTGCTCTACTATATCGGCATCCGGATCCTCGGCCTCGGCAGCGCCAATGTCGGCACTTTCCTGGCATTCGGGACCTACCTGAGCATGTTCTGGAGCCCGATACGCAACCTCGCCAGCCTCTACAATAAGATTGTCAACAATATTTCCGGCGCCGAGCGCATCTTTGACATCCTGGACACCGAGCCCGAACTGAAAGACAAGCCGGACGCCTGCGAGCTTCCGCCGATCAAGGGGCGCGTCACCTTTGACCATGTGACCTTTGCCTATCCCGACGAGCCGGACCGCAACGTCATCGAGGACATCAGCTTTGACATCCAGCCGGGCGAGACGATTGCCCTCGTGGGGCCGACCGGCGCCGGCAAGACGACGATCACCATGCTGATCAGCCGTTTTTATGACGCGACATCCGGACAGATCCGCGTCGACGGACAGCCGGTCACGGACGTGACCATCCGCAGCCTCCGCAGCCAGATGGGCATCATGACACAAGAAAATTTCCTGTTTTCGGGAACAGTCAGGGAAAATATCCGCTATGGCAATCTAAACGCCACCGAGGAGGAGATCATCGCGGCCGCCAAGGCAGTGGGCGCCCATGAATTTATCATGAAGCTGGAAAAGGGCTACGACACGGAACTCTCCGGCAACAGCAGCCTCTCCGTCGGCCAGCGCCAGCTGCTGGCTTTTGCCAGGACACTGGTCAGCAAACCGCGGATTTTGATTCTGGACGAGGCGACCTCAAGCATCGACACCCACACGGAATTGCTGGTGCAGAAAGGTATCGCGGCCCTGCTCGCGGACCGCACGTCATTTGTCGTCGCGCACCGGCTGTCCACGATCAAAAAGTCGAACCGGATTTTCGTCGTCGACGACAAGCGCATCCTTGAGGAGGGCACCCACGAGGAACTCCTGAAAAAGAAAGGGCACTATTACCGGCTCTATCAGGCGCAGTTTAAAAATCTGTAGGTGCGTCAGGAAAGAGGAAATGATGGAGAAAAAACGCTGTAATTTTAGCCTCGGCTCAAGACAATCCCACATCTCAGAGAAATCGCTGCTGTACCACGATACCCGCTGGTGCAAGCCTGAGCACCGGGATCAGGAGCTGTTTGCGATGCTCGTCCTGGAGGGAATGCAGGCCGGTCTGAGCTGGGATACGATTCTCAATAAGGAGGACAATTTCAGAAAAGCATTTGACGGATTTGACCCGAAGATCGTGGCCGATTACGACGAACAGAAACTTGAGGCACTGATGCGGGATGCGGGCATCATCCGCAACCACGGCAAGCTGAACGCCGCCGTGACAAACGCGCGGGCATTCCTAAAGGTGCAGGAAGAATTTGGCAGTTTCGACGCGTATATCTGGCATTTCACCGATGGCAAGGTCATCGACCATCACCTGAGGGACGCAAGAGAGATGCCCGCGAAAGACGACCTCTCCGAACAGATCAGCGGCGACTTGAAAAAACGCGGTTTCAAGTTCGTCGGCCCCACGATCATATACTCCTACCTTCAGGCCATCGGGGTCATCAATGACCACTGCGAATACTGCGATTACAGATGACCAAAAAATAACACAGCCCGCATTTATTGATTAGATGCGGGCTGACTCATTTTCGCGATTCAGTGTCACAGCTCGGACTTGTCTAAATCACAGCTATTTGCAGTCCAATGTCAGAGCGCGAATTTGTCTGAGCTGCAGCTTTTTGCGATTCAATGTCACGGCGCGAATCTGTCTGAGCTGCGACTATTCAGCGACGTATGGCATCAAGGCGATATGGCGCGCTCTCTTGATCGCCACGGTCAGCGCTCTCTGATGCTTTGCGCAGTTGCCTGTGATGCGGCGAGGAAGAATCTTGCCTCTCTCAGACACATATCTCTTTAACTTGTTGACATCTTTATAATCGATGACCGCGTTTTTGTCCGTGCAGTAAACACAGACTTTCTTTCTTCTGCGGGTAGGGCGTCTTTTCATCGGCCCGTCGCCTCTGTCTTTATTGTATGGCATGGTAAACTTTACCTCCTTCATTAAACTCTCATGCGCAGAAAATGCGAACAAACGATGCCGCGAAATTCTCCGCATCTTTGCGCCCCCGGCGCTTTAACGCCAAGCTCTCTCGGAAGAATCAACGGATTCAACAGTTCCTGCGAAATCAGCCGAACGGCAGCTCCTCATCAATGCCCTCCGGAATATTCATAAAGCCATCGCCGACCGCCGCGTTTGGTGACGGTTTGTCCGCCGGCTGCGGCTGATAGCCACCGGATGGCGCATTGTAACCGCTGCTGCGCTCGCTGGCCGCCTTGCTCTCGGCGAACTCCTGATCCTCCACGACGACATCGGTCGTATAGACCTTGTTGCCCTCTCTGTTGACATAGCTTCCCGTCTGGATCCTTCCGCTGATGACGATCCGAATCCCCTGCCTGAAATACTTCTCCGCGAACTCCGCACTTCGGCCAAATGCCACACAGTTGATAAAATCCGCGTCCTGGTCGCCCTCGCGCTTGTACGTGCGATTGACCGCCAGAGTATACCTGGCCACCGCCATGGAGCGCTCGCCCTGCGTATACCTGATATCAGGGTCCCTCGTCAATCTTCCCATCAAAATCACTTTGTTCATAAATCAGACTCTCCTCTCTTATTTCGCATCGAGTCTGACGCACAAATACCTGATGACATGATCCATGATGCGCACGCGGCTTTCCACTTCGTTCGGGCAGTTGGAATCATCTGATTCAAAAGTAATGAAGTAGTAATACCCTTCTCTCATTTTCTGAATCTCGTATGCAAGTCTTCTCTTACCCCAGTCATCGACATTGGTCACAGTACCGTTGAAACGAACGATCTGCTCCTTAATCTTCTCGATGACAGCTGTTCTCTCGACTTCATCTTCAACCTTACCGCTGACGACTACGGTCAATTCATACTTATGCATGCTGTAAGCACCTCCTTCTGGTCTAAATGGCCCTCCCAGTACCTGGAAGAGCAAGGATACAAGTGAGGCTTCCGCGACGATCTCGCAGGCACACCTGCACGGCGCAAAGCCGCGAATAAACGTCCACGGACGCGAACCTCACAATCATAAAGAATAACATAGCTTTGCCAGAATTGCAAGCGTTTTTTCAATTCCCGCCATAGTGAGCCATGCGTCACACTATTCATCTGTCACCGTGATCCACCTGTCAAAGCGATCCACCCATCAAGGTGATCCATGCGTCCTGATGCGCCTAAAATTTTCCTTCGAACTGAGGCCTCAACCCCGCAGGATGTCTTTTTTGACAATCAAATGTCCCCGGCCGCGACACCCATGCGCGAAGCCTCCCGTCCGCTGCAACTCTCATTATAGGTGAATCTCCGGCATTTTCAAGGGGGTATATAAAAAAATACCCAAAAACATTTCGACAAAATTCGACAATCAGGGCGCGCCGCCTTTAGCCAAAGACTTCAGAGATTGCCTGCAATCTCGGCGCCGTCATCTTTATCTATAAACCCTGGTGATTGTGCCGCCGCCCACGACGACATCCCCGTCGTACATCACCGCCGCCTGTCCCTTCGTGATGGCGCGCTGCGGCTCGTCGAACTCGATCCTCAGCGAATCCTCACCCGTCTGAATCGCCGTCGCCCACTGCGCCGCCTGGCGGTAGCGCACCTTCGCCCGCACGCGCATCGGCGCCCTGATCTCTGGCACGGAAATCAGATTGATGTCCTCCGCAACCAGCGCGCGCGTGAACAAATCCTCCGCTGTCCCCAGGACAACCGTGTTGTCCTCCGGATTGACCGACACCACATAGCGCGGCTGGCCAAATGCCAGCCCAAGTCCCTTGCGCTGCCCCACCGTATAATGAATGATGCCCCTGTGCTGTCCAAGCACGCTGCCCTCTCGGTCCACGAAATTGCCCGCCGGATATTTCTTCCCGCGATACTGCTCGATAAAATCCGCGTAGTTGCCATCGGGCACAAAGCAGATGTCCTGACTGTCATGTTTGCCGGCGTTAACAAATCCCTGCGCCTCGGCGATCGCCCGCGTCTCGGTCTTTCGCAAGGCGCCGAGCGGAAACTGCACATGCGCGAGCTGCTCCTGTGTCAGCGTATACAAAACATAGCTCTGATCCTTGGAATCATCCGCCGCTCGCCTCAACAGATACCGCCCTGTCTCCCCGCAATATTCGATTCTCGCGTAATGGCCGGTGACAACAAAATCGCAGCCCAGTTCCCGCGCCCGCAAAAATAGTTTCTCAAACTTCAGATACCGGTTGCAGTCGATACACGGATTCGGCGTGCAGCCATTCTCATAGGCGCGGACAAATTTCTCCATCACATCTTCCCTGAAGCGCTCCGAAAAATTCATCACATAATACGGTATCCCCAGACGATTGGCCACGCTGCGCGCGTCCTCGACATCATCCAGCGCGCAGCACGTGTGGCCGCCCAGGATGCCGATATCCTCATTGTGATAGAGCTTCATCGTGGCGCCGATGCAGTCATAGCCCTTTTCCCGCATCAGAAACGCCGCGACACTCGAATCCACCCCGCCGCTCATGGCGATCAGCGCCCGTTTGCCGGCCGCGCGCGCGCAGGGTTCCTTTTCTCCCATGGTGGTCGGCGCGCCCTCGCCCGCATCCGAGCAGAATTCCTCTTTGTCGCGCGCCGACCGGACCATCTTTGTCTCCTCCATCCGCTGTCACCTCGAACCTATCTTATCATTTTTATTTCTGTAAATCAATGCACCATCCGGAGAAAATATTCCCACGGCGCCGCGGCGGCACGGCGCGCCCCGCGAAATCCGAAGCGCCGACGCATGCCATCCGCCGCATTAAGGGCTTGCCGCGCGGCACGCCGCGCCCCGCGAAATCCGAAAGCACCGCCGCATGCCATCCGGCGCATTAAGAGCTCGCCGCGGCACGCCGCGGCGCATGAAAAGAGGCCGAATCACTTCGGCCTCTTTTCATGTTCTCAGCTATTTTTCGAAGATTTCCTGTACTCACTCGGTGTCTGTCCAGTGACGCTCTTAAACAGCGTCGTAAAAGTATTTGACTTTTTGAATCCGCACAAACTGGCGACACTCTGGATGGATTCCTCGCTCGTCTCCAACAGGATTCTGGCTTTGGAAATTCTAAGCTTACACAGATAAGAATACGGGGTCTCACCCATCGCTTTCCTAAAGGCTGAGATAAAATAGTTTTTTGTCAGTCCGCACATCTCTGCCAGTAAATCCACATTCATATCCTCTTTGTAGTGTTGATTGATGTAGGCTGCCACGGACGCGATTCCCTTCTGATACTTTTGACTCTCCTTTTTGCTCGCCGCTGCCGGCGAAAGTCCGCACTCAATCAGAGTCATCGTAATCAACGCGGCAAGATACTCCATCTTCTCATCGTCGCGCGCCGCGCCCTTGGCAAATTCATTTTTAAACAGCTGGATATAAGATTTCAACTCTCCCGTCTCTTCAAATTTTACGTTGAAACTCTTTCCGCCATAGCCCTTTTTCTCAATCATCGCTTCCATATAATCCTTGTCGATGACTATATGATCAAAGGATATGTCCGACACCTTAAACTTGATGCCATGCTCATGCCCGCTCTGAATCGGATAGACAAAGCCGACTTCCCCAAAATATAATGCGTCATCGATCATCAACACTGGAATCGGCGTCAGTGGTATCAAAAACTCATATTCGTCATGCGCATGGCTGAATGTCACCATCTCTACGTCCGGCGACTTATCCAGCACTGCTATGGATATATTATTGTAATAATAGTGTTTACAGTGCTTCCGCAGGAAATCTTCTCTCGGATGATGTGCCGCAACTAATCTCATCATTCGCTCTTCCATACGTGTACCTACCTTTGTCTAGTATTTTGTGCACATAATGTTTTTAAGGTCAACTGATGATGCAAGTCGCCTGCTTCCGCTACCTCACCTTCTGAAATTAGCATATCATAAATTGTTTCTTATGTGTAAAATTTTAATTCATAATACAACGATTT
>CAYRDY010000016.1:0-27790 GCA_964423195.1 uncultured Catenibacillus sp.
TGCCATGGTCAAAAGCTATATAGAGACATGCAGGCGAAACGGCATAAATGAGATCAGTGCCCTGACGAGGCTGTGCGCGGGAAACCCGATGACAGTAGCAGAAATATTTTCCGATGGGTGATCGACCATACGGCATCTTGGATAGTTATTGATTTTCCTTCTTGTATAGCTTGTAGTAGGAAGGAGTATTTAGCATGCCTAAAAATTCCCTGTGAATAGTAACTTTCAATGCACTGTAAAATATATCATGTATCATTTTTGTGGCAATCTTGTGTTGCATATGCTATACTGATGTTATTCAATTTAGCTAAAATCCAGTTGCCATTATGAGGTGATCACATGACGGATACGGAGCAAAAGCAAGCCGCCAGAAAATTCGCGGCGTTTTGGAAAGATAAAGGATACGAAAAAGGGCAGAGCCAGGCGTTCTGGCTGTCTCTCTTGCGGGATGTCTTCGGCGTTGAGCATCCGGAAGAATTCATCATTTTTGAGGAGCAGGTACACTTAGACCACACCAGCTTTATCGACGGCACAATTCCGGCGACAAAAGTCCTCATCGAGCAAAAGGGGCTGGGGAAGGATTTGAACAAGCCCATCAGGCAGTCGGACGGGACGCTCCTCAACCCTTTCCAGCAGGCGAAACGGTATATTTTGGAACTGCCGGTGTCCCAGCACCCGCGCTGGGTTGTGACATGCAATTTCGCGGAATTCTATGTCTACGATATGGAAAAGCCCGGCGGGGAGCCTGAGGTCATCAAGCTTGTTGATCTGGAGAAGGACTATTATCGGCTGCAGTTCCTTGTCGATACGGGAAATGAGCATCTGAAGCGCGAGATGGAAGTCTCCATCACCGCGGGCGAGATCGTCGGGCTGCTCTACGACGCCATCTTGAGGCAATACAAAGATCCGACAAACAAAAACACGCTGCGCAGCCTGAATATCCTCTGCGTCCGTCTGGTGTTTTGCTTATACTCTGAGGATGCCGGCGTCTTCGGTCGGCGCGGGATGTTCCACGACTACTTGAGCCACTATGACGCCATCCGTACACGGAAAGCGCTGATCGAACTGTTTCAGGTGTTGGACACGCCGCTTGACGAGCGCGATCCGTATCTGGAACCGGAGCTTGCGGTCTTTCCCTATGTCAATGGCAGCCTTTTCGCCGATGAGAATATCGAGATCCCCATGTTCACCGATGAGATCAGGGAACTCTTGCTGCACAAAGCCAGCGAGGATTTCGACTGGTCGGAGATCAGCCCCACGATCTTCGGCGCGGTGTTTGAGAGCACGCTGAACCCTGAGACACGGCGCTCCGGCGGGATGCACTACACCTCGATCGAAAACATCCACAAGGTCATTGACCCGCTGTTCCTCGACGGGCTGAAAAAGGAACTGGAAGAAATCAAGGGTATTTCGGTGGAGCGCGTCCGCAGGCAAAAACTTGAGGCGTACCAACGGAAACTGGCCTCGATCCGTTTTTTGGATCCCGCATGCGGTTCTGGCAATTTTTTGACCGAGACTTACCTTAGCCTCCGCCGGCTGGAGAATGAGACGCTTTCCCTCCTCCATCAGGGGCAGATCATGCTGGATGTCGGGAACCCGATCAAGGTCTCGATCAGTCAGTTTTACGGGATCGAGATCAACGATTTTGCCGTGACGGTGGCCAAGACCGCCCTGTGGATCGCCGAGAGCCAGATGATGAAAGAGACGGAGGCGGTCGTCCATATGTCTCTCGACTTCCTGCCGCTCACGACGAACGCGAACATTGCGGAGGGCAACGCGCTGCGGCTCGACTGGGAAAGTGTGGTGCCGAAATGTGAGCTATCGTATATCATGGGCAATCCGCCGTTTGTCGGGGCACGGATGATGGATGCTGAGCAGAAAAGAGACCTGAATTCGGTATTCCCCGGGTGGAAGAACGCCGGAAACCTGGACTACGTGACCTGCTGGTACAAGAAATGCGCGGATTTTATGGCGGGCACATCCGTGCGCTCCGCATTGGTCTCCACTAATTCGGTGACACAGGGCGAGTCTGTGGCGAACCTCTGGAAACCGCTGTTTGAGGCGGGCGTCCACATTGACTTCGCGCACCGCACGTTCCGCTGGGACAGCGAGGCGAAGATCAAGGCGCACGTACACTGCGTGATTGTCGGCTTCAGCATCGCGCCGAACCCCGCGCCAAAAGTCATCTTCTCGGCAGACCGGCCGCAGATTGTGAAGAATATTAATGGTTATCTGTTAGATGGGGAAAATATTTTTATCGAACGCCGTCAAAAGCCTATTTCTGATGTTCCTCAAATCTTTCTTGGCGGGCAGCCAATAGATGATGGCAATTTGACTTTGACGGAAGAAGAAAAAGATGAACTTTCCGGCAAAGAACCTTTGGCGAAGCAATTTATTCGACCATTCATGATGGGACAGGATTTTATAAAGCGCCGCCCACGTTACTGTATTTGGCTTGTTGGCGCTGATCCGGCTGTATTGAAAAAATGTCCGCTCATCATGGAACGGGTAAAGCGCGTCCGGGATTTCAGACTTGCGAGCAAACGCATAAATACATTAAGGGCGGCCGAGACACCTACACTTTTCGGTGCAGTCTATGCGTGCGAGGGCAATTATGTGGCGATTCCAAAAGTTTCTTCTGAGCATCGCAGATATGTGCCTATGGATTTTTTATCCGGTGAAGTGATCCCTGGAGATAAGCTATTTACTATGCAGAACGCGACACTATACCATTTCGGTGTATTGACATCCAATGTCCATATGGCATGGATGCGGGCGGTGTGCGGCAGATTAAAGAGTGATTACAGTTATTCAAATACCATCGTTTACAACAATTTCCCGTGGCCAAATCCCACCGACGCCCAGAGAGCCCGTATTGAGAAAACCGCGCAGGCGATTCTTGACGCCCGTGCGCTCTATCCAAACGCCAGTTTCGCCGATCTCTATGATGAAATCACCATGCCTCCGGAACTGCGCAAAGCCCATCAGGATAACGACCGTTCCGTCATGCAGGCATACGGATTCTCAATAAAAGACATGACTGAGAGCAAGTGTGTGGCGGAATTGATGAAGATGTATCAGCAGCTTGTGGAAAAATCCACTGAAGTGAAAAAATAATCCATGCCTATCCCAGTATCATTAAGATAAGCCGGGATGCAATGTTCCGGCTTTCTTTCTACACTAAAATCCGTTAAGTTAATGATGCTGATAGAAAATACCGCTCTCCGGGTGTGCAGTAGAACGGTATTTTCATCATCGGGTTGGTTCGTATGGTATCTGCTGGGCAGCCTATGTTATGCTTTGCCGGGACATAGAGCTTGCCTGTCCTGTAAATTTTCAGGTGGAAAAGGACGCCTGGTATAAGATCGGTATCGGGCCGTTTCCGGCAGAAAGGGCTCTCCCTGATATCATTATATAAAAATACTGCTTTGATCATTCAACATATTCCGCAGCCGTACGGATGTCTTCAAGGATCTCTTCCCTCCATTTGGAATCCTCGACTTTCTGCGCACGTCGTCGCAGACATTCCAGAAATTCTTTACTACGGCTTCTGTCCATAATGTCATCAAAGACTTCACTGAGCCAGTACAGTTCCTCGTCTGAACATTCATTGTCGATGAAATGAATGGATTTGCTGACGTCTAAGGTAAACTGTTTGATTTCCGCATCCCACCATGGATCTGCATAATAGAAAGCGCCCGGTGAGACGATTCGCTCTTTTATGACTTTGTGGTATTGCTGAAAGTCCTGCATACAATTACCTCCGTTTCTTCTTGCGGGTAGGCTGATACTTCGAGTCTGGGAAAATGGTAGCAACTTGACCATGAGTTTTAATTACACCGACTCTCACACCCTTATATGTTCCCCAAATAATTACGCCATCTTTCACTCCGCGATTATATTTTAATCCGGAGACATGCTCTCCGGCACGTATCATATCCCGTTGAGTCCATTTCTTCGGGAACCATGCCATACCTGTTCCGAATTTCTTGTTTTTATCATGTATTGACGGAATATTTCCCACACGAACACCGTTGGGATATGTTTTGACAATGTTATACTTGATCCCATTCTTATCCATAACATCGAGTGCGCTTTGTCCATGTCCACCGCTTTTGATATTTTGAATCTTCCCAGTTCTTGGATTTCTCGTATATCTGCCATCGAAAGAGTGGATCAAAGCGCCATGATGAACCCTTTTGCTTCCATGGGATGTGTAATAACGTCCGGATTCACCCGTTCCCATATCATACCGCCTCCCTTCGCTTCTGCGAAGTCCAATCCATGTAATGGAAATATCGCAGCCGAGGCGGTAAATCAGCAAAGACGTTATCAGGCATTGCTCCGTGAATGAGCACGATCTCCGGTTCCAGATATTTCAGCATGGCATGGAACCCGTCATGGAAATGCTTCTGGTTCTCATTTCTGCGAATACAGCCAAAAGTGCTGACCGAAACAATTCCGTGTTTGGGAACACCGAGAAAAGAAAACGGAACATCGCTAAAGACAGGCGTATAGCTACGTTCATCTCCCCAACGGATGTTGGGGTATACGTTCAGACCTTGCTCCTGCATGTAACACCCGGCCGAGCGGTTCAAATATGTATTCGCAATCTGAAGGGCAAGCGGCATATCCCGATATAATGAGGTGTCTGGACTGATTATTCCGGGAAAATGATAAAACTGCTCGATGTAACGCTCCGGGTTTTGCAGAAAATCGCGGAACACCGCATCATGTTCGTAAAAATGCACATACTCGCTGCAGGATGCAGAGTATTTCATCTTAGAGAATGGGATTAAATTCTTTGGTACCTCCATCCTCTTTGGAAGAGACATCTGTGGAATATCAAATATACTTTCAAATTCAGCCCCGGCAACAAGCCAGGAAAAATAACCATCATCGATTATTTTCATAAAATGATCCTTTCCCCGTCATAGATAGACGGCAACTTAGAGTTCTCTGGATTTAGACCATTCGCACAAAATATTTGAGCATAGAGAACAGTTGATCGTGCAATAAGTCAAAATTGACTTATAGGAAAGGATATGCTATAATAAATTTCGTAGCGACGGTTATCATAGCATATCCGCCTTGGAAAAGCGTTTCGCGTGTTGTGCCAGCAACTCATGAAATGCTTTTTCTTTTCCTGTTTACAAGCAAAGGCACCATCTCCTTAACAATTGATAAAAAATTGACTCATCGCCGTACGTACATTATTTTAAACCGAAACCGGTGTCACTGCTCTCTACACTGTCAGATGTTTTTTTGACTAAAGAGATGTACAATATTTGGGTTTCGGGATCATATTGGGCGACATAGCGCTTTGCAGGTTTAAACACCATGCCGGTAAGGCTTGACAGATATTTGACAAAATCTTTACACCCTATCCTGACCCAGCCGTTTTTCACTCTGCTGTAAAATTTATACGATTTTGCATTTTTCTTGCCATCGTATTTCTTGACACCAATCACCATGTTTTGTGCGTCAAATCCTACAATTACCTCCTCCGGGTTGCCTAGGAGTGAAATCGAAGGGGTATTAAAACCTAAGGCATAGTCGCTGATAGTAATGTACGGGGCTCCAGATGATACACAATTCCAGTCAAAATTAAAATTCATTTCATCACCTCCGGATACAACATTCTTGTTTTACATTATAAAGCAAAGAATGAAAAAAGTCAACAAAAAAAATCTATCAAGGCACAATTGCGATATGTACGTGTCAAAAAAAATCAACAGCATACACTGTGCTGTAAAATAGATCTGCCTAAGGAGTCAATTCGAATCGTTGTATTCATCAAAATAAAAACAATTCACACACTAACCATGTAATAGATTATAGATTTTTCAATTATTTTATAATAGAAAAATTACAACATTTTAAAATCTGACAGAGTAAGAAACTTTATGACTGAAAATAGCAAAATGAGAAAACATGAAAATAGAGTTATGCGATTCAAATTGTGTAATGACAATGACAACATTTTCACCATCTAAGTGCTTCGCAAATACCCAAATAGTTCTGGAACTTTCAGATGCCCAAAAAGAAAAGACTGGGCATACCGCGCAGGCGATTCTTGATGCCCGTGCTTTGTATCCTAAAAGCAGTCTCGACGATCTGCATATCTCCGCGCTTCGTGTTTGGTTGACACAATAAGCATCATCGGGTACAATAGACAAGGAAAAGGGCAATGATCTCATCGGTTTGGACAAAACTAAACCGTGACAGATTTTTGACAGATGAACCATAAAAAGACAGATGAACCGCAAAAGGAGGGCTTGAAAATGGCGAAAAATGAACCTTCGCAATATGAGAAAATGACTGGCACGCCGATTCCGCGCCTGATCCTGACCCTGTCCGTCCCAAGCATCATCTCGATGCTGGTCAACAATATCTATAATCTGGTGGACACGGCCTTTGTCGGGAGGCTTGGCACCAGCGCGAGCGGCGCGGTGGGTGTCGTCTTCGGATTCATGGCGATCATCCAGGCTTTCGGATTCATGTTCGGCCAGGGTGCCGGCAGTATTCTCTCAAGGGCACTGGGACAGCAGGACAGGGAATCCGCGTCGATGCACGCCTCCGCCGGTTTTTTCGGCGCCATCCTTTTTGGCCTGATCATCACTGTCATCGGCTTTCTGTGGCTTGACGATATCGTCATGCTGCTCGGCAGCACAGAGACGATCGCGCCGTTTGCAAAGACTTATATCGTTTATATCTTGGTGGCCGCCCCTTTCATGAGCAGCAGCCTCGCGCTGAACAATATCCTCCGCTATGAGGGCAAGGCGACGCTCGGCATGGTAGGCCTGATGACCGGCGCCATCCTCAACATGGCCGGCGACCCGATCCTGATGTTTGGCCTGAATATGGGCATCGCGGGCGCGGGGCTTTCCACGGCGGCCAGCCAGATCATCAGCTGGCTCATCCTGCTCTTTATGTTCCTGTCTGGGAGGACAGAGAGCCGACTGAGCCTTCGAATGGCGCTGCATGCCGGCCCGGCAGTCTTATTAAACGTCATGGCCACTGGGTTTCCTAGCCTTCTACGCCAGGGGTTAAACAGCCTCAACACCGTGCTGCTCAATTCGCAGTGCGCTGTCTACGGCGACGCGGCGGTCGCGGGCATGAGCATCGTGTCGAGAATCATCTTTTTTGCCTTCTCCATCGCGCTCGGCATCGGCCAGGGTTTCCAGCCGGTATCGGCATTCAACTACGGCGCAGGCAAATATGACCGTATCCGCAAGGGGTTCCGTTTCACAGCGCTGATCTCGGAGGGCATCATCGTGGTCGGGTGCGTGATCCTGCTTATCTTTTCGGAGGATTTAATCCGCCTGTTCAGAGATGATCCGGAGGTCATCGCGGTTGGCACGCGGGCACTGCGCCTGCAGGCACTGGCCAATCTGTGCCTGCCATTCTGTATGACGACGGAGATGCTCTATCAGAGTACGGGCAAGCGCCTCGGAGCATCTTTCCTCTCGGCGCTCAGAAATGGCCTGTTGTTTATCCCGCTGCTCTTTATCCTCTCGCATTATCGAGGGCTTGCGGGCATCCAGGAGACACAACCGCTGGCACTCTTTCTGTCACTTCCGCTCACGATTCCTTTTGCTGTTCATTTTTTCAGGAAACTGGACACGCCCGCCGACGCCTGAGCGCGATTAATGTTTACAATTTTTAAAAAACGCGTTATCATAGGATTTCGGAAAGTTCATACTGATTAAACGCACTGCGCCACTTTCCGGCGCGACGCCCTAGGAAATCAGGATTTTTTATGTTCTAATAAATGTTCGCGCCACTTTCCGGCGCGGCAGCATGAAAAAAGTGAGGCTTCACGCAAATGAAAAAAATTAAACAAGGCTACTATGTGGGGGAACGCCCACTGTTCGGGGAACGGAACCTGATCATCGAGGATACGATCTTTACGGACGGGGAATCCCCCCTGAAGGAGAGCTCCGACATCAAACTCTACGGCTCCATGTTCAAATGGAAGTACCCTTTGTGGTACGCGAAAAATATTTATGCCAAGGACTGCGTCTGGTTTGAGATGGCGCGGGCCGGCGTCTGGTACACCGATCATATCACGGTGGAGGACAGCCAGATCGAGGCGCCGAAAAATTTCCGCCGATGTCATGATGTCACCCTGAACCGCGTGTCCTTCCCGAACGCCGCGGAGACGCTGTGGCACTGTGACGGCGTCACATTGGATCATGTCACGGCCGCGAAGTGTGACTATTTTGCCATGAACAGCACAGATATCAATGCCAGAGATCTGACCCTGTATGGCAATTATTCGTTTGACGGGGCAAAAAATGTGGAGATCACAGGCGCCAGAATGCTCTCCAAGGACGCATTTTGGAACAGTGAGCATGTGACGGTCCGCGATTCCTTTATCTCCGGTGAGTATCTCGGCTGGAATGCCAGAAATCTGACGCTAGTCAACTGCACGATCGAGAGCCTGCAGGGCATGTGCTACATCGACCATCTCACCATGATAAACTGCAAGCTCATCAACACTACCCTCGCCTTTGAGTATTCCACGGTGGAGGCGGACATCACGAGCAAGGTCGACAGTGTGATCAACCCGTCGGGCGGCAGGATCACGGCGGACAGCATCGGGGAACTGATCATTGAGAAGGATAAGGTTGATCCGGCAAAGACAGTCATCGTCTGCCGGGACAGCCATTAAGGGGAGGATTTGCGATGAAATATGATTTTGATACCGCCATCAACCGCCGGGGCACAGCCTCCGTGAAATGGGATGTCGCGGAAAATGAGCTGCCCATGTGGGTAGCGGACATGGATTTTATGGCCGCGCCGGAGATCCTGGAGGATCTGCGCGGGCGCCTCTCACACGGGGTGTTCGGCTATTCGGCGATACCGGATGAGTGGTATGATGCCATCTGCGGCTGGTGGGAGGCCAGGCACCACTTCCGGATGGAAAAGGATTGGCTGATCTTTTGTACCGGCGTGGTCCCCGCGCTCTCTTCCATCGTGCGCAAACTGACCACAGTGGGCGAGAACGTGCTGATCCAGACACCTGTCTATAATATTTTTTTCAATTCGATTGTCAATAACGGCAGAAACGTCCTCGAAAGCCCGCTCTGTTATGACGGCAGCGCGTACAGCATCGACTTCTCCGACCTAGAAAAGAAACTTGCTGATCCCCAGACAACCCTGATGATCCTGTGCAATCCCCAGAATCCCGTCGGGAAAATCTGGGATCGCGAGACGCTGGCAAAGATCGGGCATCTCGCCGCGAAGCACTATGTGACCGTGGTCTCGGACGAGATTCACTGCGACTTAACTGATCCCGGAAAAGCCTATGTCCCGTTTGCCTCGGTGAGCAGTGAATGCCGGGACAATAGCATCACGTGCATCGCGCCGACCAAGACATTCAACCTGGCGGGACTGCAGACCGCCGCCGTCAGCGTCCCTGACCCTGTGCTGCGGCACAAAGTTTGGCGGGGGCTCAACACCGACGAGGTCGCGGATGCGAACGCGTTCGCCGTTCCAGCCGCCGTCGCAGCGTTCACAAAGGGCTCGGAATGGCTCGACGCGCTGAGAGATTACCTCTACAAAAACAAACAGGCTGTCGCCGCGTTTCTTGAATCACAGCTGCCACAAGTCCATCTGGTGCCCTCGGAGGCCACCTACCTGCTCTGGCTGGACTGCCGGGCGGTGTGTGACGACACTCGTGCGCTGCAGGCATTTCTCCGGCGCGAAACCGGGCTGTACGTCTGCGCCGGCGCGCAGTACGGACAGACGGGCGCGCCTTTTTTGCGGATGAACATCGCCTGTTCCCGCACCACGCTTGACGACGGGCTCGCGAGGCTCCGCAAGGGCGTCCTTCAATTTATGGAAGAAGGAACCACGGGGCGGGGCTAAAAGCCCCGCCCCGTGGTTACCCACCCTTGCCTGAACACCATTTTTGCTATTCTTCAAATTCAAATTTACTAAACCACAGTTTGATTTCTTACACGCGGAAACACCAGAAAATGAATCAGAGATAAGCCCGGATATTTCCCGCGCCGATCGCCAGATCCTCCAAAATATCGGAGAGGGAGTCATCCTGGTCAATGATCAACCCTCTGTCATCCAGCGGACAATGCCTCGCCTCCTCCATAATCTCACGCATCGGTATGCTCCCCTCGCCCACAGGCGTAAAACAGGTATCCCTGGTCTCCGGGGAGGCGTCCGCCCGTATATCTTTAAAATGCAAGAGCACCAGCCGATCCCTGTAGGCTCTCATGAGCGCCACCGGATCCGCGCCGGCAAACTTTGCCCAGCCCACATCCAGTTCCAGTTTCAGATTCGGGCACTGATCCAAAAGATATTGAAGCGCCGTGGTACCCGCCTCAGGCATGCACTCCACCTCGTGGTTGTGATAGACAAACTGGAAGCCGTTCGCCGACAGGGCATCCGACGCCTCTCTCATGGCAGGGATGAACGCTTTCATTCCCTCCAGGCCTTTCATGAGGCTCAACACAAAATAGCGGATGTCATTGCGCTTTCCGAAGTCTATCAGTGTCGGGATCAAGCGAACGATCTGCGAAGGCTCTGTGGAAAAACCCATCATGACATGGGCGCTGACGACAGAAATGCCCGCCGCACGGACAGCCGCCAGCCTATCATCCGCCTCCGCAACCGGCCAGATGCCGCCGGACATCTCACGAACCACATTCGCTGGCAGGGTCTTCTCCAATTCCTCCTGTGATTCCTCATCACCCTCAAATAGCACGCACAGTTCCGCGGAAGTGATCCCCGCAGCTTTCAGCTTTTCCAGCGTCCCTTCAAAATCATGATACAATTTCCGCTTTGGACCAAAAAAATTCACGCCAATTTCCATGAAAAACACCTCTTTCATATTTTTATAATATCAGAATTTAAAGTCTGAGCTCTCAATACATCTGTATATTAGCGGATGAAAGAATTTATCACCTGCCCAACATTTCTCTGATTTTTTCATGTGTCCATATTTAAGTCTTGTACGTTTCGTGCGTTACTCAAATAATAACGCACATTTTTCGCCGTACCCTTTTTTGTCAGCAATCCGTCTTCTACCATTTCACGTAATAGAAGGATAGCTGTTGCTTGAGAAATCTTTAGTGAAGATTCAATATCTTTTCGCACAACAAATCCATTTTTTTGGCATAGTGTAAGAACAATATTCATTCGCTCATCTTTCTTAGTATAACCGGTTAATGGCCTCTTTTGAACATTTTTTTTATCAATGTGGCATTCTTTGACATAATTTATATTTGGAAGAGTCATCCGAAATGCATTACTGCTAACTTCAATTTTAGGCTTTACAGGATAATCAATATAACATTCGTTAATTTTCAATATTCCGGTGCCGTACGCCTCAATCAATTTTAATCTATAAAAAATATTGGCAAGATTTTGATTTCTGAGAACAGATATTCCCAACATGATATCATCAAGTGATACACCTTTAACCAATCCTCCGATGGATACAAACTCTATTCGATCTTCATAAATATTTATTAGCGTTGACCCGCTGAATGAATAATCTCTATGAACAATAGCATTTAGCAAGGCTTCTCGAACAGCTTCAACGGGATAGTCGCGGCAGTCAATTCGCTCAAGCCCTCGAAATTCGGCGCGAGTTCGATTATAACGATCAATAAATTGATAAGCGAACTCAAGCTGATTAATTAGAGAACCCGATATTTCATTCCGATCCCTAAAAACTGTCTTTTTTCTGCCTTCAAAAACAGCCATCTTGATTGTATGTGTACATTGCTCAGACAACAAAAAAGCAAGATTTGTATAGGTTCCGTCTTCACCTAGAAGATGAAGCGTGCGCATTTGTTGATTGCCGAATTCCAATCCACCTTTCTTAAAGTAGTCGATAAGGACATTAAAAGTGAGCTGTTGATTTAATGAACGAGCCGCCTCATAGCTATCTCCGCTGGTTTCCTTAATCATTCTGAGAATCGCAGCATCTGAGGCTGGAACAGTGGACGCCCCTTGACGCACATAAACGCCCTCAGGGCGTATGCCTTTACTCTGAAGATAATAAGGCCTTGCAGTACCTCGCTGCACTGATATCTCAACAATTTGTTTATCATCTACTTCAATGACATCACAATCAACAAACATCATCACATCGGGTCGCACGGTATCGCGAATCGCATTTGTAATACGCAGCATTGTAGAATCAATATCAGAAACACCATATATCAAGCCGTCATCATCTACACCAACGTAAATTTTACCGCCGTCGCAGTTGGCAAAAGCAATGACAGTCTTTTTGATGTCATCAACATATTCTCTTTTTAATTCAATGGTAGTGCTTTCTGTGAACATGGATGATCCTCCAAACCAAATTCAATCTAATATAATCTAATATAATCTAATATAATCTAATAATTATTATAATCACATCATCTCCCTCTTTCAACTAAAATATCAGAAATTTTCCGGATGCGTTTTTCTGATTGAAAAATGACAGTCCAGAAATCATTCTGAACTGCCATCCAAAAAAACATCAATCATACTTAATATGCAAGATATTCCTTCCCGCAGAACGGATCCACCGGGCTGACGCCCTTAAATGCGCTCCTGCCCAGGATCTTATCAATCGCAGCCTCAATCACCGCGTCGTGATTGGAGTAGGCATTGATATAAGTCTTGACCATCGGCACATCAAGCAGATGGTACGGATTCTGCAGGGAGATGAACAGCGTCGGCACGACCTCGACAAACCACGGGATATTGTTGCCGGCGCCAAACATGGTATACCAGTTCAGACGGCAGGTCGTCTTGTTTGACGCGTTCTCCACGTTGCCGAGATAAATGACGAGATCATACTTATTGCGAAACTCCGTCACGCTCTCAAACTTGATCGGCTTTGAAAAATCGAAGGTCTCCGGCTCATAGAAGGTCACCTCAAAGCCCTCGGCCTCCATGCGGCGCTTAAAAGTCGCGGCCACTCTCTCCTCAGACGGGCAACCGCCCAGAACCTCGCACAGTACCCTTTTGTGGCGCTCCGGCGAGATCGGCAGCAGATGCTGCGTGTCCTTGACCAGCGTCACCGACTTGTCGGCGCACTCCCTCGCCCATTCCCGGTGCTGCGGGCAGCCGATCACCGCGAGATTTTCTCTATTCGGCGCCAGAGTGCCCGCTCTCTGCTTGATGTGCAGCTTCATGGCCGCCTTGGTCGCCAGAATGCGTGTCAGCGCCTCGTCCAGTCGTCTCTCGGACAGAATGCCCTTCTCATAACCGGCCTTCATGAAGGCCAGATCCTCATCGTAATCCTTGTTGAAGAGGATCATGTCACAGCCCGCCTCCACGCAGAATGGCACCGATTGCTCGCGATCCATCGCACATAGGAAGCCGACCATCGGCGAGGCGTCCGTGATGATCATCCCGTTGAACCCCAATTTGCCGCGGAGAAGATTTTGCAGCAGTTCAGGCGACAGGGACGCCGGCATCAGCTTTTTCGGGTGATTCGGGTTAAAAAATTTCTGATAAGCCGGCATCGCGATATGCCCAACCATCACGGTCAGGGCACCCGCGTCGATCAGCGTCTGATAGATATCGCCGTAGGTGCGATCCCATTCCTCGCAGGACAGGCTGTTGACACTCGTCAGGATGTGCTGATCCACCTCATCCACGCCGTCGCCCGGAAAATGCTTGATCGATACAGCGGATCCGCATTCGGTGGCGCCGCGCATATAGGCCAGACCGCATTTTTTGACCATCTCCGGGTCAGAGCCGTAAGTGCGCACATTGGTGATCGGATTGTGATATTCCATATCGATATCCACCACCGGTGCAAAGGCATAATTGCAGCCGACAGCCTGACCCTCGGCACAGGAAACTTTTCCCAGACGATAGGCCTGCTCCGGATCACCGGTGGCCGCGACCTGCATCTGCTTGCCAAACGGCGTCCCCTCCTCGACGATGCCGTCGCCGCCGGCCTCAAGATTGGCCGAGAGGAGCAGCGGAATCTTCGAGTTTTCCTGGAGATAGGTGTAGGCGGAAAACAACTCTTCCGTCTTTCCGGTGCGGAACATGACGCCGCCCGGATGTTTATTCAAAATTTCATATTGCAAATACTGTGGGTTCGGGGAATAGCCGATCGGGAAAAACAACTGTCCGAGCTTCTCCTCCAGGCTCATTGACCCTTTCGTCTCCTCTACCCACGCGATATCCTCATCTGAGAGAAAAAACGGTTTTGCTTTCAAATCAATCATGGATTTTACACCGCCTTTGGCCGTGCCAGACTTTTCTTGATCTTCGCAATCCACACGTCACCCTGGGAGGACACGGTATTGATCACAAGGATGAACACACCCGTGATGACCATGGTGATGGCCGAGCCCATCTCCGACGAGAAGATGACCTGCAGGCCGAAGGACATCAGGCTTAAGGTGATCGAGCCCAGGATCGTGCCGATCGTGTCACCGCAGAACCTTGCCAGCATCAGACCGATGAACACCGGCAGGATATTGCTGAACAGAGAGTTGACTGTGGACAGTGACGAGAAGGAAGCCCTCATAATGCCTGTGGACGCATAGATCATCGTGGCAAAGCCGAAGATCAGACCGCTGAAGACGAAGGAAATGATGACATTCTTCCCCTCATTGATACCGATATTGACGGACGCGGACTGGTTGTTTGCCAAAAGCCTCGACTGTTTGCCGGTCACGGTCAAATAGCTGTAAATGGCATAGGCCGCGATCGCGCAGGCCAGCGGAATCAGCACCGTCGGAAACGTGGACAGCGCCTTAATGGATGCTGTGGCTACCAGGTTGACGCCGGCGCCGTTGTACAACAGGCAGGTCACGGACTCATAGAGCAGTGCCATCCCGATCGTGGTGATGATGATTGGCAGCCGCCCGTAGACATACAGAACCGCGGTCACAACGCTGAAGGCCACACACAGGACGATGCACAGCACCGAGAACAGAATGACGTTGCTGCCATGGGACAGGGCAATATTTCCGGCGATAATGGTCGCCAGCAACATGATCGCGCCGCCGGAGAAATCCATACGCCCGTTCTTAAACTGCAGGCCGATGCCCATGGCACAGGTCACGGACACAGCGATATTTGGAATGATCGTCCGCCACATCATCCAGCTGCCGAAGAACGTCTTGCCCTTGGCATAGCAGATGGCCATCATGATCAAAAACATGGCCACAGGAAGGATCAGCGCGCCCACGATACGTTTTACGATTTTCATCTATCTTCATCCCTTCGATACATCCACCCCGGACGGCTCTGCCGCAGGGGGGATCCGGCGCGGCGGCTGTGGCACTGCCGCCGCGCCTTAATTTCTGTGTTTTGTTATGATCCTGGGTCAAAATACCTTTGGCCCTGGCATCATATTATCTATTAGCCAACGCATCCACCGTGATCTTCTCGCTGTGGAACAGTTCATTCAGCTGTGCATAGGTCGCATCCGGCGTGTAGCGGGTGAGGACTGTCTTTAAATCGTCCATCGTGATCTGGGCATTCGCCGGATCATAGGTCCCGTAGAGGCCCTTGGTCATCACGTTATCCATATCTTCCTTGCTGTCAATGATATACGGCTCGCTGTCGATGCGGTCAGGTGAGAAATCCGCGTACTGCTTGCCCTGCAGCGCATTGTCGAGCAGGACGAGCGACCATGCGATATTTTCACACGGTGAGATCTGCAGATACTGGATCACGCCTCCATCCGTGCAGGTATCCGCCACAATGTCATCCGCCGTCTCAAAGCCGGAGGTGATCAGCTTGGTATCCGGCGAGCAGAGGCCGTTGGCCATCGCGGACTTCATCGTCGGATAGACAAACGAGCCGCCTGCCAGGATACCAACGATCGCGTCGAGGTCACTGTAGTCGCCCTCCATAAACCAGGACTCATCCAGAGGCGCAAACTCAAGGACCTTCGCATCGCCGACAACCTCGATCTTGTCCGCGTCAGCCGCGGTGGCATTGTATTCCTCGATCTCGGAGCGGAATGTCTGGTCGGCCACCGTCATCATCGGATAGGCATAGGCCGGGAAGATGATGGTCGCCACTTTCTTGTAGCCGCCGTTGATCACGGCCTGCGCATAGTCATGGCCTGTGTTTGTGCCATCCGCGTAGCCGTCGACGATCGTGCCCAGGAATTTGTCACTGTCAAGCACGCCCGCGCTGGCGCCGTCCTCACCGTACACCGAGAGTAAATCTGTGTTGTAACCGACGACGTACAGATCCGGATATTCATCCATGATATTCTGAATACCGCCGTCCTGGCTGGCAATGATGCCGACGACATCGTTGGTCATGCCGTTCTTGACCGCGGAGAGATTGCCCGCAGGGTCATTGAACGAATCGCCGTAAACGACTTTGAAATTGTAGCCGAGCTGATTGCAAATATCCGTGGCATATGCCATATCGGCCTCATATGACGGGCCTGAACTCAAGTTGGACATCCACATGATCGTGCCGCCCTCCGCTGACGCGGAACCGCCTTCATCGCCTGCCGGCGCCTGGGTGTCGCCACCAGCCTGAGTATCCGCAGGTGCCTGGCTGTCTGCCGGTGCCTGGGTGTCGCCGCCGTTACCTGAACCGCCGCCGCACGCGGCAAGGCTCAGAACCATGGCCGCTGAGAGACCCAGCGCTATCAATTTCTTAAATATACCTTTCATGATAAACTCCTCCTTAAAAATTTGCTTGATATTTTCTTCACCGATCCGTATGGTTGATTGCAAGATTTTTTGCCCTTCACCCGTGCGGCCGGACATTTTTTATTTTTCTGCGCCGACTGGCGACGCATGTGAGGTTGCTCTCCGGTCGCTATCTCGGCAGTGTCCCCGTCTTCTTGCGGCAGGTGATCAGCACAACCACGATGAAAATCACAGCCTTGACAAAGAAGGTCACATTGCTCGGAATGCCGATCAGCGGCAGCCCGACGTCGAGCAGTGAGAATGTGAACGCTCCGATGACTGCCTTTGACACTTTAGAGCGCATACCGCCGTCCAGCGGCATGCCGCCCAGGATCAGAGCGACCATCACGTTCATCTCAAAGCCCGTGCCTGTCGAGTCGGATGCTGATCCGGTATAGCCCATCTGGAAGATGGACGCCACCACGATGCACACCGCGAGGACAAGGTACGGCAGCACCCTGTAAAGGATCAGGTTGATACCGCTCTGCCGCGCGGCCTCCGGGTTGGCCCCGATGGCCTTGGCATTCTTGCCGATCTTCGTATAATTAAACAGCACCGTGCAGATGACCACCTCGACCACCAGCACCACCAGCATCAGCACCGGATTCTTGAACACGCGGTAGTCGATGCCCGACAGCGTGATATTCCTGGAACCCAGGTTCGTGTAGATGATCGTCTTGAGGCCATTCAGCACCATCATAAAGACCACCGATGAGATGATCGGGAAGATGTGAAGTACCTCGCCGGTGCCACCGTTCATCGCGCCGATGAACAGGGCGATCACCAGTGACAGGAGAATACCCGGAATCAAACTGCCGGTCATATTTCCCAGCACGACCATCAGCGTGGCGTACAGACCGACCTGCCCGCCGATACTGACGTCCATGCTGCCGAGCGCGTAGACAAACACCGCGCCCACGGACAGCAGCGCCGTCACGATCACATCCGACATCAGGGTGGAGAGCTTGGCCGCCGACCAAAGGCTCTCACCAAAAAACGGGGGGACGACCGTAAAGATAATGATACACACCAGCAGGCCGCCATAGGCCGCCAAGTCAGATCCATGGGACTTCACCCAGCTGACAACACTTGAATTTTTCTTTTCGCTCATGTCAGTCCCCCCTTAGATCATGTACTCGATGATATCCGTCTGCTTGATATCCGGCGAGCGTGTAAACTCTTTTGTCACTTCAAAATCCTTCATGATCAGCAGCCGATCCGCCATGCCGATCAGCTCCGCCAGCTCCTCGGAGATCATGAGGACGGCCTTGCCGTCGCGCTTCATCTGCTCGATCAGCGCATACATCGACTGCTTGACGCCAATGTCGACACCTCTTGTCGGGCAGTCCATGATGATGACTTCTGAACCCTTGGCCGTCCACTTGCCGAAGGATACCTTCTGCTTGTTGCCGCCGGAAAGCGTGTTGACCCACTGCTTTCCGCTGCCGCACTTGATGCTGAAAGAATCGATCTCTTTATCCGCCATCTTCTTCTCATCCGACGGCTTGATCAGACCATGCTTCGCGAGCGACGTCAGCGACGGCAGCACCAGGTTGTCCTGGATGGAACCCTCCAGAATCAGCGCCTCCGTATCACGGTTCTTGGAGATGTAGCCGATACCGCTCTCGATGGCGTTCAACGGCCCCTTCACCGGCTTGCCGTTGCAGAGCACCCTGCCGGACTCCAGCTTCTCCAGACCATAGCCTGCCCTGCCGATCTCGTGCATGCCGCAGCCGGAGAGGCCGCCCATGCCCACAATCTCGCCCTTATGCACCTTCAGTGAAAAATCCTTGATCCCGCCGAAGGTCACATGGTCAAACTCCAGCGCCACTTCCTCACCGCAGCTCGAATCGTAATCCTCGCGGTAATATTTCTCGCCGATCTCACGGCCGACCATCAGGAAGCGGATGCGCTGCACAGCGTCCGGCGCATCCATCTCCGCGCGCGTCAGCATCCCCACGATCTCACCGTCGCGAAGCACCGTCAAATCCGTGCACTGCTCAAGGATCTCATCCATGTCGTGGGAGATGAAGACCACCGCCTTGTTCTCCTGCTCCGCCATGCGATGCACCAGCTTGTAGAGAATCTCACGCCCTTCCAGAGAGAGCGCCGTCGTGGTCTCATCAACCACCAGGATCTGCGTGTCATCGGTCACACAGCGGGCGATCTCGATCAGCTTGCGATCCTCGAAGGTGAGCATGTCGATCGGGTCCTTCGCCTTGATGTGGTCAATGCCGAACTTCTTCAGCACCTGCTCCGCCGCCTTGTACATCTTTGACATACTGATGACACCACATTTTGAGAACTCTTTCTCATGGCCGGCAAAGATATTTTCCGCCACCGTCACACCCGGAATGGTGTTGGCCTCCTGCAGGATCATGGAGATACCCGCGTCCTGAGCCTCCACCATCGTCCCAGGATTCCAGGCCTTGCCGAGATAAGTCATCTCGCCGCTGGTGGTCTTCTGCATCCCAGAGGCGATCGACATGATGGTCGACTTTCCGGATCCGTTTTCGCCGATCAGTCCACGGATCTCGCCCCTTGCCAGGGAAAAATCCACATCCTTCAGAGCGATCGTCGGGCCGAAGGCTTTGTGCATATGCTTTGCCTCAAAAATAACTTCCCGTTTCTGATCCATCTTCATACCTCATTTCAACGAATCTGTTGTCTCACGGTAACCGTTCACACATTGATGAACTATTTTACCTTATATGTCTATTATATGAGCAAAATCGCTGTCAACCAAGTGCATTGTTTTTCATTTTATTGTACATTTTTAATTAAAGAATAAAAATGTCTGCGATTGTCCGCTGTTTCACAAACATTCATATTAAAAAATGTACATTGGCCCTTTTAATTTCTGTAAAAATGTTTTATAATAGATTTAAAATCGGATAATGAATATTTATTAATCTGTATGATCCAAAGGCAGCGCGGCGCTCTGGAAATAGAAAGAGGAAATCATGTTAAAGAAAGATTATGAACTCATCAAATATCAACTCAACATGCCGATGAATATCTACATCCACTCGCTGGGGTATGTCGGCCGCCACTGGCACGAGAGCCTTGAATTGATCATGGTTCTGGAGGGGAGTCTTGAGATATCCGTCAACGACGATCACTATACGCTTGGCGACGGGGATATTATCCTGATCAACGCCAATGATATGCATGATCTCCACGCCGAGGGCGCGATCACGATCACGCTGCAGATTGACCTCGGCAAGTACAATATTCTGGACGAGGACCCGGACAATGTCGTCTTTGACTGTAATTCGACCACAAATTCGCGCCCGGAACTCTTTGATTCCATCCGCTATGCGATCGCCAACATGATCTATGAGAATGCCCATCACACCAAGGGCAGCAATCTAAAGCTGTATTCCTTAAGTTACTACCTCCTAGGCGAGCTGATGACCCATTTCCGGGGGAAATCCTCCGAGGCCGCCAGAACGCGCGGACGGCAGCAGCAGCGCATGACACACATCATCAACTATATCAACGAGCACTACGCCGAAAATTTCTCATTGAGTGACCTCGCGGCGGCGGAAGGCCTCTCCGTGCCCTATCTGTCCAGCTTTTTTGAAAAATATCTGGGCATCAATTTCTCGCAGTACTATATGTCCGTCAAACTGGATCACGCGGTTGAGGATATGCTAAAGACCGACGATTCCCTGGAGACCATCGCCCTTCGCAACGGTTTTACGGAGATTCATGCCTTTGTCCGCGCCTTCAAAAAAATTTACCAGATGCCGCCCGGCGTCTGGCGCCGCACAAACCGCGAGGCCGATACCCACCGGTCGGCCGGGAATCTGAATTATATTCTCCTGGAACCGACCAATTATCTGCATCTGCTGACCAGATATCTGAACATTGACAACGCGTTCTCAAGCCTCCCTGTCACGCCGGAGGTCAATATCCGGCATATCGAGCGCATCCGTGCCGATGCATCCGCGTCCGGTCAGACACTCAGGCACACTTTTAAGACATGTGTCGGCGTCGGACGGGCCAGTGATATCCTCTGCGGCGATGTTCAGGAGATGCTGCGGGACGTGCAGGCAAATATCGGCTATTCCTATATCAAATTCCATGGGATTTTATCAGATGATATGATGGTGGCAAGCCGCGGCGCTGACGGCAGTCTGCACTTTAATTACACGCTCATCGACCAGGTGATCGACTTTTTGCTCTCCGTCAATTTAAAGCCGCTCATCCAGCTCTCATTTATGCCCGCCGCTCTCGCCGGAGACCCGAAAAAACAGACGTTTTTCATCCCTGTCAACACCAGTCCGCCGAAAGATATGGCTGAGTGGTCCATGCTCGTCGCGGATTTCACACGACATCTGCTGGCGCGCTACGGCGAAGATGAAGTCCTCACATGGCCGTTTTGCGTGTGGAACGAGCCGATGACGCCGGGCAATATTTTTGGTTTTGACGACGACAAACTGTTCTTCCGTTTTTATAAAACCACTTTCGACGCGGTCAAACAGATCAACACGCGTATCCGTTTCGGCTCGCCGTCCCTGCTACTCAAGGGTATCTCCGTTGACTGGATTCGCCGTTTTCTGGCCTGGACAAAGAAAAATCAGTGCTTCCCCGATTTCATCAACGTCCACTATTACTCGGATATCATCAAGGATCCGCAGATGAACAACCGAATGAAACCGATGTCGGTTTTCCCGAAAGAACCGGATGACTTTGCGCACTGGATCGACAGCACGCTGGAATTGCTCAGGGAATGCGGCGCTGGCGACATGCCATGCTATATGACGGAGTGGAATTTTACGTTCTCCCACCGCAATCTGATCAACGACACCTGCTTCAAATCCTGCTATATCATGAGAAATCTGCTGCAAAACTATGACCGGCTGGACAGTTTCGGCTACTGGAGCCTCACGGACCGCATCGGTGAAAACGCGCTGCCGGATCATCTTTTCCATGGCGGTTTGGGAATGTATACCATGAACGGCCTCCGCAAAAGTGTTTTTTACGCCTTTGACTTTGCAGCGATGCTCGGAGACGAGCTGCTATCGCGCGGTGAGGGCTATTTTGTGACCCGAAAAAAGGAAGAGATTCGAATCATCACCTACAACTACGTCCATTACGGCGACCTGTTCGCCGCGGGGGAACTGTTTGACATCACAGAGACCAGCCGCTATTCCCCGTTTGATATGTCTGTCAGCATCCAGTACGACATTCCGCTGATCAGTCTGGAAAACGGCAATTATGAGATCACGGAATATTTCGTGAACCGCGAACACGGCAGCGTCTTTGACGTATGGCAAAACTCCGGCGCCATACAGATGGACCCCAGCGATAAAGAACTATTTCGGGGCCTGAGTGCGCCCGGTTTTCACAAGGAGAGGCATCTGGTCGACAAGGGACAGCTCTCCTACAAGCCTGTGCTGGAACCGCTGGAGATACGCTTCGCGCGGATCAGGAAACTCCTGGCGGGCTCAGGAGAGTGAAAAAATCTGCCATACGATGTAAACGCTTTACGACTGTGCCCCTTCCCTGTCAACTTCCAGACTGTCAATAATGCCGACGATCGCCGCGTCGACAGCCACATCGTCATGGCCATTGCCGACCGCCATGCGCGCGGTACTTCCGGAAACCGTCAGGACGCGCTCGCCGATGCCGGCGCCAACGACGTCCGCCGCGACAAAGGGCGAACCCTTGACACGGTTATTGTGGTCCAGCTCCTGGACCACCATCAGTTTCAGGGAATTAAGACTTTCTTCTTTTTTTGTGGCCCATACATGGCCTACGACCTTGCAGATAAGCATAAAAAATTTCCTCCAAAAATATTTAATCTCTGCTCTCCGGCGTTTGTCTCTGTCATCCGCTTTTGAAACCACCAGTTTTAACGGTGACTCCTTTTGCCTGCCATGTCCTGGCTCTTTTTGCCTGCCATGCCCTGACTCTTCTTGCCCGACATGTCCGCAATTTCCGACCAGCGATCACGCATCTGCGCGTCCGCCGCGGACGATCCGGCCTCCTTGATCTGTGCCCTGCGCAGTTCCTCTCTCATGTCCAGCAGATGATCCGATTTTCCCTTGACATGTCCGCCCTCAAGCACCTCAAACTGCGCCACATCTAAATCATGCGCATTTTCCACTATCTTATCCATTTTACTCGACCTCCTGCAGAGAGCGTCACTATCCGTCCGCGCTCATTTTTTGGCGCCCCGCGCCGATCCTATGACTCGCTCATCGTCATAAATTCCTCTTCCGTGATGATCGGTATGCCAAGACTTTTCGCCTTCTTATTTTTTGTCGATGCCGACGCGGCATCATTATTGATCAGATAGTCTGTATTTGCGGAGACGCTGCCCGTCACCCTGCCGCCCCGCGCCTCGATATATGCCTTGAGCGCATTTCGGTTCGAGAATCTCTCGACCGCGCCGGTGATGACAAATACCTTTCCATCCAGGGTAGATGGCGTCTCACTGACCGCTCTCTTCTTTAAATGAATCTCCCTCAGAAGTGCGTCGACCATACGGCTGTTTTCCTCATCTCTGAAAAATGCCGCCACGGACTCAGCGATCACGCCGCCAACGCCGTTGATGGCTGTCAATTCCTCCACGGTCGCCTGCCTCACCCGCTCAAGATCATTGTCAAAGGTGCCGCAGATCAGGCGCGCGTTGGACAGCCCGACATTCGGTATGCCGAGGCTGTATATCAAATGATCAACCTCTGCCTCCCTCGCGCGGTCTATCGAACGGATCAGATTTTGATAAGATTTCTCACCGAAGCCCTCCATCTGAACAATGTCATCCCGATGAGACGCCAATTTGAAGATGTCCGCGAATTCTTTGATAAAACCGCGCTGGATAAACTTTTCCAGAGTGGCCTCGGAGAGCCCCTCGATGTTCATGGCATCGCGGCTGACAAACAGGGCAAAGGCCTTGATCTTCTTTGCCTGACACTGCGCGTTGGTGCAGTAGAGCGACCTGACGTCATTTTCCTGACGGATGACCGTCGCCCCGCCGCAAACCGGACATTGCTCCGGTATCTGAAGTCTGCCGCTCCGCGTCAAATTTTCGGCAATCTGTGGAATGATCATATTGGCTTTGTAGACCTCGATCGTATCGCCGACGCCGAGCTGCAGCGCCTCCACGATGCTTAGGTTGTGGACGCTGGCCCTGGACACGGTCGTCCCCTCAAGCTCCACGGGGTCAAAGACCGCGATCGGGTTGATCAGGCCGGTGCGCGAGGCGCTCCACTCGATTTCCCGAAGCACCGTCTCCTGAATCTCATCCGCCCATTTAAAAGCGATGGAATCGCGCGGAAATTTGGCCGTCACACCCAGCTTGCGGCTGTACTCGATATCATCCAGCGTCAACACCAGTCCGTCCGACGGAAAATCATTATCGCTGATGCGATCGGAAAAATCCGCGACCGCCTGCCGGACATCACTGCCGGTCACTTCTCTGAATTCGACGACATCAAAGCCGAGATCAGACAGCCAGCGCATCTGCCTCGCCCGCGAATTGGAAAAATCGACGCCATCCGCCTTCACCAGCGTGAAGGCAAAAAAATGGACGCGCCGCTGCCTAGTGATCTCACTGTTGAGCTGGCGCACCGAACCGCTGCAGAGATTGCGCGGATTTTTATACCTGGCCTCCACATCCTCAATGTGACTGTTGATCTCATTGAAATCCGAATATTTGATCACCGCCTCGCCGCGCAGAATCAGCTCGCCGGTATAAGAAATCCGATGAGGAATATTTTTAAACATACGCGCATTGCCGGTCACAACCTCGCCGACCACGCCGTTGCCCCTGGTCACCGCTTTGTCGAGCTGTCCGTTTCTGTATGTCAGCACGATCGTCAGCCCGTCCATCTTCCATGACAGAAGGGCCCTGTGATCGCCCAGCCAGCTCTCCAGCGCCCCGCTGTCCTTGGTCTTGTCCAGCGAGAGCATCGGAGACTCATGGGCCTCCTTCGGCAGTTCACTCACAACCTCATAGCCCACATGGATCGTGGGGCTGTCGCCGAGTACGGTATCAGTCTCGGCCTCAAGCGCCAGCAGTTCATCGTACAGCCGGTCATATTCGAGATTGTCCATCAACTCGCGGTCCTCCTGGTAGTATGCCCTCGACGCTCTGTTCAGTAGATCCACCAGTTCCCGCATTCTCTCAATCTTTGTCTGCATCATTTCCTCTCTCCTGACCCGACTCTGCCTTTGCCGCATCCGGATCCAAGTGCAGCTCGCGCATCAGCCGCGCCGCCTCGGTACGCGTCAGATGCCGCCACTTTCCTGTCTTTAACGACCCAAGCTGAATGCACATGATTCTTGTCCGCTTCAGGCTGACCACTTTGTAATCAAAATATTCGCACATCCGTCGGATCTGGCGGTTTAATCCCTGTGTCAGAATGATCTCAAATGTGTATTTATCGATCGATCGCACCTTGCAGGGCCTGGTCACCGTGTCGAGAATGGGTACGCCCGAACGCAGACCGCTCAAAAATTCTTTGGTGACCGGCTTGTTGACCTTGACAAGGTACTCCTTCTCGTGATCATCGCCGGCACGCATCAGCGCATCGGCGATATCGCCCTGGTTGGTCAGCAGAAGCAATCCCTCCGAATCCCTGTCCAGCCGGCCGATCGGATAGATGCGATGCGGATAATTGATAAAATCGATCACATTGTCCTTTTCCTTGCGGGATGCGGTGCAGACGATCCCTCTCGGTTTATTCAGCGCCAGCAAAATAAACTTTTCTTTGTGCTTTACCGGCTGCCCATCCACCATCACCTTCTGGCCCTCCGCGACCTTGTCACCGATCACCGCCGTGCGCCCGTCAATGGTCACCTTCTGATGCTCGATCAGCTCGTCCGCCTTTCGCCGAGAGCAAAAGCCCGCTTCACTTAAATATTTATTTATCCGTACCATCAGGATCCCCTTTTCGCCTTCAGTCCTCACCCGTTTAGAGGACACCGCCCCCGGCATTCGCGCCGCTCTCGCCTGTGCCGCTCTCAGCGCTCGACTCGCCGCCCTGGCCCGTTCCGCCCTCTGCGCCTGACTCGCCGCCCTGGCCCGTGCCGTTTTCAGCGCTTGACTCGCCGCTCTGACCCGTGACGCCCTCAGCGCTTGACTCGCCGCTCTGACCCGTGACGCCCTCTGCGCTCGACTCGCCGCTCTGGCCCTCCGGGGCTCCACTCTGGACACCGCTCTCGCCGTCTTGTCCCATCTCTCCCTGAGCGCCGCTCTGCTGTCCCGCTCCGCTTTCGCCAGCCTGCGTATCGCTCTCACTTCCGCCCTGAGCCGCGGCGCCGGTGAGCATCTCAATATACGCTTTCAACTCGGCATTATCCTCGCAGGCCTGAGAAAATTTCTCACTGGTACTCTTTAAGAGCGCCGCGATTTCATTATCATTTTCCAGCCGATCCACGAGCTTTAAGATATCCTCGCCATATTCGTAGGACATCTTTTGTTCATTAAACGTGCCCGGATCAATGTAGAATGACCCGCCTGCTCCGGCGCGCACATAGATATAGGACAGATTCGGAACGAGCGTATCGTAATCAGCCAGCTTCAAATCGTCATAGACAAAGACAATCCTTGAGGTATCGTCAAGGCCCGGACGTATATAACACTCCGTGTTCTGATAACCGGTAATGATCGTCGCCACCGCCATAAATGTCGTAGGATTTCTAAGCTCCGTCGTATTGTAGAGCCGCGCGATCGTGTCTATATCCGCTGCAGCGCACGCCGCGCGATACTGGCGAATCAGAGAAATGATCTGCGTGCGCACCTCCTCGTCCTCCATTGTCAACTCCGTGGCCGCCGCCTGAAGGCTCTCTGATCCACCGGCGTCAGAACTGTCTGTCTCACCACCCGCGGACTGCTGCGCGTCATTTTTTCTCCCGCTCTCCTTGATAAAGCCCCCAATCACTGCCAGCACAATTAATCCTATCAGCACAAGGATGATCATCAGCCTGTTTTTATTTTGTCTTTGCCGTTCACCGGAAGCGCGGCGCGGGTTTCGCCCGCCCAAACTCTGTCCGCCGGATCCCTTGCCGCTAGAGCTCTGCCTGCCAGAATTTGTCCAGCTGTCGCTCTGCCTGCCCGCAGCCTGCCGCCCCGCACCCTGTCTGCCGGTGCCTTGACGGCCAGCGTCCTGCCGACCTGTACCCTGCCTGCCCGTGCCTGCACGGCTGTCACTCTGACGACCTGTGCCTTGCCTGCCCGTGCCTGCACGGCTGTCGCTCTGCCGACCTGTGCCCTGCCTGCCCGTGCCTGCGCGGCTGTCGCTCTGCCGACCTGTGCCCTGCCTGCCCGTGCTTTGACGGGTGCTGTCTTGCCTCCCGCCGCTTATCTCGCCGTTTCTTCTATTCGATTGGTTCTTCCCATTATTTTCGCTCATGTTGAAAACCTCATCAATCCCAAATGTTTATTGTCATTTTAGCAAAAAAACATTCAAAAAGCAATCACTAATCCCGGCGCCTGAGCGATAATTTTTAAAGCGCGCTTGCGACGCACCAAATTTTTTCTCACGGAGGCCTTGCATTTTGGACACATCTATAGTATGATAATTGATGCACCCGTAGCTCAGTGGATAGAGCAATGGCCTCCGGAGCCATGTGCGTGGGTTCAATTCCCGTCGGGTGCGTTTTTTTATTTTTTGGGAAAGATTTAGCAAAATGCCCGAAAATGTAGCAAAATCAAGGCTTTGCGGGCACTGGGAGATGTGACTGGGACGAAAAAGTTTAATCTTTTTGTATATTGCATACCGATTTTACGTATTCTTCAATTCCATCATACCTGTTACGCGAAAGTCAGGTTTGAAGATTCCGGTACAGTGAAAGAACGCCATGTGATGATATGGAATGATAACTGTTTTCTCGTCGCTAATAAAATGTTTGGTGGATTCGTCGTTGCCGTAGAGCGAATGTAAAAAAGCCCCGTCTGATTTTTCTTCAGACAGGGGTTTTTTAGAATCTTTGTCCGGATCGGATGAAATCCATCAGATTTACGTGCTGAACTCCGTTTCTGCGCTGTAGCAGATAGTCTGTCGTGAGAAGATATTTTGGGTAACCATCTTTTACAGATTCCAGCGGGCGGTATTCACGATCCTCCGTTTCCCTGCTCTGGGCGATCGTGTAGGCAACCTGGACATAGGCATAATTCA
>CAYRDY010000017.1:0-27690 GCA_964423195.1 uncultured Catenibacillus sp.
AAGCTGCACGAACAGATCAGGGATGTAGCCAAGCACTGGAAAAACAACACCGTTCGCATCGCCCTGTTTGGATATCTTCGAGATCGCATGGCTTGAGCCGGAACAGGTAGAGCTGTTCCGGAGTGACTTCCGGATCGTTGCAGATTATTTTGTACAGATGCGAAAAAATAAGGACTATCAACCGTCAGCGGAGACAATCACCCATGTCCAAGAGGTATTACAACTGATGACGGTTTTGACAGGAGACGACCGCTTTGAACAGGCGGTCAATCAGGAAGAGACAGAAGAAGGAGGTGTCCGAAAAATGTGTGAAGCATTTGATAAGGCTGAGGCACGTGGCCGTAAAATTGGCGAAGCCGAAGGCGAAGCTCGCGGCCGTAAAATCGGTGTGGCGGAGGGTGAAGCCCGTGGCAAAGAAATTGGCAAAGAGACCATGTTATTACAGAATGCCCGCAGCTTGATGAAAACAATGCAGTGGACAGCTGAGCAGACGCTCGAAAAACTGATGATTTCAGAAAATGACAGAGGAAAATATGTCGCAATTCTGGAAGCAGAGTAAAAAAGGAAACCCGAAATATGCTCAAATTCTGTGATATTTCTTTAAAGGGGCCATCGCGTAACAGCGACGGCCCCTTATCCATTAAGAAGAATCAAGGACAAATGCGCGGTAGGCCCTCTAACCCCCATCACAGTAGGTGAATCCCGGCCGCCTCGCAGGCCGCCACAGTCTCCTCCGGCCAGACGGAGGCCTGCACCTCGCCCACATGCGCCTTTCGGAGGAAAAACATGCAGATGCGCGACTGTCCGATGCCGCCGCCGACTGTATACGGCAATTCGCCGTTGAGCAGTGATTTGTGGAACGGCAGCTCCACGCGCTCCTCGCAGCCTCGGATCCTCAGCTGAGACATCAGTGAATCCTCATCCACGCGGATGCCCATCGAGGACAGCTCAAGGGCGATATCAAGCACCGGATAATACACCAGAATATCGCCGTTTAATGACCAGTCGTCATAGTCCGGCGCGCGGCCGTCATGCGGCTCGCCGTTGCTCAGATTCCCGCCGATCTGCATCAAAAACACCGCGCCCTTGTCGCGGGCGATGCGGTTCTCGCGCTCTTTGACCGGAAGATCCGGATACATGTCCAGAAGCTCCTGAGCGGTCATAAAATAAATCTCGTCCGGCAGGATCGGCGTGATATACCCGTATTTCTCCGAGATAAACTTTTCCGTATAGCGCAGGGCGTCATAGACCCGCCGCACAATATTCTTCAGAGTATGGATATTGCGCTCCTCCTCGGAGATGATCTTCTCCCAGTCCCACTGATCCACAAAAATGGAGTGCAGATTATCCGTATCCTCATCGCGGCGGATGGCGTTCATGTCAGTATAGAGGCCCTCGCCGTGATGGAAGCCGTAGCGCTTCAGCGCCAGTCGCTTCCACTTGGCCAGCGAATGGACGATTTCCATCCGGCGCTCATCCTGCTCCCTGACGCCGAAACTCACCGGTCGTTCCACACCGTTGAGCGTGTCATTGATGCCGGTCTCAGGCGCGACAAAAAGCGGCGCGGAGACGCGGGTCAGATTGAGCTGATTGGCCAGCTCCCGCTCAAAATAATCCTTCACATACTTAATCGCGACCTCGGTCTCACGGATTCCCAGAACCGAATGGTATCCCTCCGGGATCATTAACTGATTCATATTAAATCACCTCATATTATCTTTTGAAAAAGTGAATGGTTGCCCTTTATCTCATGCCTCGCGCAGCAGTCCCGCGTTATTCATTTTCTGAAAGATAGTCGCCGAAAAATGTATTCATGCGGGACTTGGCGTCAAAGACATAATTATACTGGTAATCAGAATAAGTGATAAGCATATCCTCATAGGGGTGATGCTTACTCTGAACATAATAAACGCCGTCCTTATCGATCAGCACATTGGCCGTCAGTACCGGAATCGTCTCTCTCAGATCCGACAGATACCTCTGATATCCGGTCAGCGGCAGGCCGGCCTTTTCAAACAGCAGGGTCTGAAGATAGTTGACGCTGATCTTATCTATTTTCTCATCCTCGATATCGAAATTCGCCCACATCACAAACGGAGTAATGTAGCGTTTCTGCTGTTCTTCGAGCGATCGCTCCTGATAGGTATCGTAGATTGAGCGCAGCACATAATCCGCCGGCTGATGGTCGCCGAACATCAGCACGATCACCGGCTCATCGTACACCTGAAAATAGTCAATCAAATTTTTAAAGGCATCGTCCGATTTCTTGATCAGGGACAGATACATATCCGTATAAAACTTGTGATCGTCATCCTCCACATTCAGCAGCTCGATCTCCTGCCGGAAATTATCAAATTCATCATAATAGCCGCCGTGATTCTGCATCGTCACGGCAAAGGTAAATTTCTTTTTATCTTTTGATTTGGACGCGTATTCATCAATGATCAGATCCGTCACCGCCTGGTCGGAGATGTATTTTCTGAGCATGCCGGCGCCTCGCCTGAAATAAGGGCGTGACTTCATCTGCTCGCTGAACATGGTCCGCTCGAATCCGATCATCGGATAGACCTCATCCCTGTCCCAGCCCGACGCGTAATACGAGTGCATCCCCAGCGTCTCATAACACCCCAGACTCCGGAGCGTCCACGGCATGCCCGGCAGCCGGTCACTGATATACTGCTGATAGGCGATGCTCCCCGGCGGCAGAAACGCCATGCTGTTGCCCGTCAAAAACTCATATTCCGTGTTGGCCGTGTTCCCGCCAAGCACAGACACATACAGATCGCCCGACACGACATTTTCAACTTCACCGCTCTGCAGCGCGTGGATAAAAGGCATATAGTCCTGATTGGTCTCAAATGACGTGACCTCCGCCAGATCGGAGAATGATTCATTCATGATCACGACAATATTCGGCAGCGCGTCCTTGTCAAGGTCGGAATCACCGGAGACGGCCGCGGCAAAATCGCTCGCCTCAGCCTCATACTTCCGCGCCGTCGCAATGCGCTCCGGATCCAAATATCCCGCCGGCTTGTCGACTTTGAGATACTGCAGATTTACGGTAAATGACACCACAAAACCGTTGTTCCTATAAAGCACGTTTGGCGTGAATAAGATGTCGTCCAGATGAAAGATCTCGCCGCCCCTGTCTGTCTGAATTCCCAGCGCGCACAATACGATCGCCGCCGCGCTGCCGGCAGAAAACAGGATGCGCTTCAGGGGTTTTCGGACTTTGAGCCGGTTTTTCGAGCTCAGCACCGACAGCAAGATAAACAGTAAGAAAATCATCATGATATTGCCAGGCAGCGTAAAATCATAATTATCCGTGACGCTCAGCGCCGTCTTTATCGACAGGAGATCCCACGGCAGGATCGGGGAATGTCTGAAATTCACGGTATAATAATTTGCCAGACCGATGAACGCGGCGATCAGCGGCACAGCCACGCCGGCTCTGGCAAAATTTCCCAGAACACCTGCCAGTAATAAGTAGAAAAGGGCATAGAAGACGATGTTGAGCAGCTGTATCTGCCACTTCATGTCCCGCAGCGCGAAATGCGAATATCCCTCCAACAGATAAAAACTAAGAATCGGCGTAAATACAGTCAGCAGAATGCTGAGCCATTTTTTGAATTTCACGTCGATCAGCAGGACAAAGAGGATCAGCGCTACCAGTGCGATATCCACACACAAATAGACTTTCTGTACACTCGACGAATGCAGACTGAATCCAAAAATCGCCGCCAGCACTGCCGCGATGACAAACAACCTGACCCACTGACTTTTTTTGTGAATTAAAAATTTTTTCACGATCAATGACTTCCTTAAATTTAGATTTTTCCCAGAATATGTCCGGATCTTATCTGTCGACCTTTAAGAGCCGCGAGACGAGACGCACCGCGCCCACGGCATCCTCCGAGTAGCCGTCAGCCCCGATCTTGGCCGCATACTCCGCCGTCAGAGCGGCGCCGCCGACGATCACTTTGACATCAAGTCCCTGCGCGTGAACCTCGTCGATGATATCCCTCATATACTGCATGGTCGTCGTCATCAGCGCCGAGAGGGCGATGACCTGCGCCCGATGCGACTTCGCGGCCTGAATGATCGTCTCCTTGTCCACATCCTTGCCCAGATCGATGACATTAAACCCATAGTTTTTCATCATCATCGCCACCAGGTTTTTGCCGATATCATGGACATCGCCCTTGACTGTCGCGATCACCACCGTCGGTCCCTGCGGCCGCCCCTGATTGTTCTTCATCAGTTCCGGCTCCAGCACAGCCACGCCCCGACGCATAGCCTCGGCGGAGATCATCAGCTGCGGCAGGAAATATTTCTGCTGCGCGAAATAGTCGCCCGTCACGTTGATGGCCGGCACCAGCGCCCGGTTCAGAATCTGATCCGCCGGGATGCCCGCCGAGAGTGCCGCCTCGATATGCCCGTCGACGGCCTTCGCCCTGCCCTTCAGGACATCCTCATAGATCATTTCAAGCTCGGCGCCAAGCGGCTCGACCGCCTGGGACTGACCAGAGGATGTCGAATCTCCCTCTCCTGCGTCTGCATCGGCCGGCATCGCATCTAAGGGGGTTACCGTCTTTGGCGCGCTCCCCGCGCCTTCACCGTCCGCGCCGGCGCCGGCAGGGGCAGCGACTTTTTGCGCGGTCTCTCCCTGCGCTCTGTCCACGCCGGCGCCGCGCCCCACTGCATCTGAGGAGATTGCAGTCTTTGGTGCGCTCCCCGCGCCTTCCCTGTCCACACCGGCGCCGGAGAGAGCGCCAGCTCTCGGCGCACTCAGCGGATACCGGGCGCAGGCGTCGATGTAGCGGATATCGGCGCCTGCTCGTCCCATCAGCAGTTCCGCGGCGCAGGCGGCGCGCATCAGCGCCGGCTGCGCCGGATTGGCAATAGCCATCGTCAGGCCGCGACTGATCGCCAGCGCCAGAAACAGACTGTTGACATAACCGCGGTCCGGCAGACCGAATGATATATTGGACAATCCGCAGACCGAGACCAGCCCCGATTCTGTGGCATAGGCGATCGTGTCCAGCGTATCCGCCCCAGCGGTCGGACACGCGCCGATAGTGCAGGTGAGGCCATCGACGACCACATCCTCCCGGCTGATCCCATACGCCTCTGCCGCATCGATCACCGCATCGATATTCGCCCTGCGCTCTTGGGCATTCTCAGGCAGGCCGGCGCCGGCCATCGGCAGCAAAATAAACATCGCGCCATATTTTTTTACCATCGGCAACAGTTTTTCCATCTTTTCCTTTTCACAGGAGACCGAATTGACCAGCGCTCGTCCCTGATACCGGCGCAGCGCAGCGCCGATCACGGACGGATCCGCCGAATCGATACAGAGCGGTGTGTGCACCGTCTCTGAGACTTCCTCAATCACCTGCAGCATCGCCGCCTTCTCATCGATACCGCCCATGCCGACATTGATATCCAGAATCTGTGCTCCCTGCTCAGTCTGTGTCTCTGCCATGTCGAGTATCATATCCGTGGCGCCGTGCAGCAGCTCAGCCTGCAGATCTTTTTTGCCGGTCGGGTTGATGCGCTCCCCGATGATCATAAAAGGTTCATCCTTGGCCAGACGCACAAATTTCCGCTCGCTCGTGAGCACGCGCGCGTATGCATCCTGCGGCGGCGTAAAGATTTGCTCATACATCGCCGCCCAGTTCTCACGGTATCTCTCCTCCAGCTTCTCAGAGAGCAGCCGGATATAGTCCGGCGAGGTGCCACAGCAGCCGCCCACAATGGCCGCGCCCGCGTCGACCAGAGCCGTCACCGCATCGGCAAAAGGCTCACGCGCCATGTCATACACCGTCTGTCCATCCACAAACTTCGGCAGTCCGGCATTCGGCTTCACTATCAGCGGCACTTTCGCATATTTCTTCATCTCCCGAAGCCACGGCAACAACAGGTCGGGCCCACAGGAACAGTTAATGCCAAACGCGTCCACGCCCATCGCCTGCAGGGTCACCAGCGCGGTCACCACATCCGTGCCATAGAGCGTGCGCCCGTTTTTCTCAAAAGTCATCGTCACAAAGACCGGCAGATTTGTCTCCTCTTTCACCGCGAGCACCGCCGCCCGCGTTTCACCGAGATTCATCATTGTCTCGATCACAAACAGATCCACGCCAGCCGCGTCGATCGCGCGCACCTGCTCCTTATAGCAGTCCACCAGTTCCTCAAACTCCAGATCGCCCGCAGGCGCAAGCGACTGGCCGGTCATGGTCATATCTCCTGCCACATAGCAGGGCGCCTCATCGCCATAGGCGTCACGACCCACGGCCTCGCGCGTCCACCGAACCAGCGTCTCATTGATCTCCCGCACGCGGTCCTGCGCACCGTAATCCGAGAGTTTGAGCCGGTTCCCCGAAAATGTCGGCGCGTATACGATCCTGCTCCCGGCCGCCATATAGTCACGGGTTATTTTCTGCATGACCTCCCTGTGCTCCAAAATCCACAATTCCGGACACACGCCGGTCGGCATGCCCGCCCGCTGCAGACAGGTCCCCGTCGCGCCATCCAACAAAAGCGGCCCGTCTCTCAAAATTTTTTTCAGATCAAACATCTCATCATCCCTTAGTATAAAACTTCCCGTTCCGGACATGCCGCGCCCGGCAGCCTCACACATCCTCGCGCGCCGCGCCTGGCAGTTTCACACATCCGCGCACACCACGCCCGGCAACCTCACACATCCGGACATGCCGCGCCCGGCAGCTTGCGCATGATCCGACAGATCATCGCCGCGCGGTTAAACGGCGCCATCAGGTAATAACCGTCCGCCACGTCGCACAGTTTTGCAGCGATTTCCAGAGCGATCTCTATGCCCGTCTGCTCGCCCTGCGCCCTGCTCATGCCGGGATCATAGCGGCTCACGATCTCATCCGGAACGCTGATGCCGTAAATCTCATTTTTCATAAACAGCGCGTTTCGATAGCTGACCAACGGCATGATACCACACAGTATCTTCGCTCCGGTCTTCTCTTTGACATAGCGGATGCGCTCGATGTCCGCGTCAGAATAAATCGGCTGCGTCAGAAAATAATCCGCACCGGCGTCGCATTTTTTTTGCATTCGCTCGATCTCCGCGTCGATATTTGCGCGCCCGTAATTGAGTGCCCCGCCGTAAATGATCGGATCATCCGCAAAATATTCGCTGTTCAGCTGCTTAAAATAATTCATCAGCCGAATCGAGTTGAAATCATAGACACTGCTGATGGCGTCCCTGTCGCCCGCCGGCACCGGATCACCGGTGACGACCAGCATATTCCGGATGCCGTTCATGTGCGCCCCGAAAAAGGACGCTCCCAGGGCAATCATATTTTTATCGCGACAGCAGACATGCGGCATCACCGCCGCCTCGGCCTGCTGCTGGATCAGCGCGGCGCTCATGATGGCATCGGCCCTCATTTTTCCCATCGGCGAATCGGAAAATGTGATCAGATCCGCCCCTGTCCGGTGCAGCATCGCCGCCGCCTGAATCATTTTGTCCGGATGTCCGTCATGCGGCGGATCCAGTTCGACCGCGATCACTTTTTTTCCATCATTCAGGCGGTTCAGGAAAGCGTTTTTGGTCTTGTCGATCCCCCGCCTGAAATTGAGAGACACAAAATGCCGGCGCATTCGCATCATATCTTCATCCAGCTCCGGACAGCTTGACAGTGCCCTGCCAAGCGCCCGGATATACGACGGGGCCGTGCCGCAGCAGCCGCCGAGCACATTGACACCCATGGCCGCGATCCCCATCATATTTTCACAAAAATAATCGACATTGTCCTGATAGACATTTCTGTCGCGGATCATGTCCGGATAACCTGAATTCGGCATCACTGTCACCGGCATACTGCCCAGATCGAGTTTTCCGATCACGCGCTTCATATGCGTGGAGCCGATCCCGCAGTTAAAGCCTGCCACATCGATCAGGCCGCTGCCCGCCGCCGTGCTCAGAATCTCCGCCGCGCTCAGGCCCGATTTTGTATAGCCGAACTTATTGAGGCAAAAACTGGTCATGATCACCGGCGCGGCCGCGCGCGCTCTGATATAGCGAACCGTCGGCAGGATATACTCAAAATCTGCGAACGTCTCAAACAGAATAATCCCGGCGCCCGCGTCCAACAATGCGTCCGCAATCGTCCGGTACTGGAGCAGCAGATCCGCCTCACTGACGCCGCCGCCCGTCGGTATCGGGCCGATGTCCCCGGCAATCCAAATCGGATCCAATGCGTCGCCCGCGGCTTCCTGCGCAATCCGGTAGGCCTGATAAACATTTTCATAAATCATCCGCAGTACCCGGTCGCGATCCTCTGCCTGATGCAGCGGCAGCCCGGTGAGTCCGAAAGCGTGGCTGGCAAAGCTGTTCGTCCGCAAAAGTCTGGCGCCGGCGTCAATATACGCGCGGTGAATCGCCGCGATCTGCCGCGGCTGCGTCAGATTGGCCTGCTCCGCCATCCGCCCCTCCGTGTGACAGATCTGCGCATAGTACGTGCCCATCGCTCCGTCCGCCAGAATATACCGATTTCTCAAAGTCTCAAGAAAATCCATTATTTCCCCTTTCTCGACGCGCTCCCGCGCCATCAGGGCAGATTTGGAAGTGTCGCCTCCAAATGTCTATCCTTATCGTCTCATTTTGACTCGCTGCACCCCTCTCGCTCGTACCATATTTTGGCATATAAAAAGAAATATTACAAGCCTTTAGACCAATTTTGTTGTTTCTATTTACAAATTTTCCCGCGGGGACTATACTATATAAAAATTCCCGCCGCACAGACAGAAAGGACGAAATAATGCTCACGGATCAACTAAGGCAGAGCGTGGACGACATCTGGGCCGGCTATCACGACCACCCGTTTGTCAAAGGTATCGGCGACGGCACGCTCTCCATCGAACGCTTCCAATATTATATGATACAGGACTATCTGTATCTGTATGAGTACGCCAAGGTCTTTGCCCTCGGCGTGGTCAAGAGTATCGATCATCATCTGATGCGCCTCTTTGCGTCATTCGTAAACTCAACCCTAACCAGTGAGATGAAGATCCACGAGGCCTACATGCATCGCCTTGGCATCACCGAGGCGATGGTCGAACAGACGCCGATGTCGCTGGTAAATACCGCCTACACGGCCTACATGCAAAAGATTGCCTATGACGGCGACAGCCTTGACATTCTCACCGCCATTTTTTCATGCGCGCTCAGCTACGAGGAAATCGGCAAAAAACTTGCCGAGATTCCTGGCGCGCTCACGCACCCGTTTTACGGCGAGTGGGTATCCGGCTACGCCGACGAGAATTACGCCGCGGGCAACCGCGAACTGGCTGATGCGATCAACCGTCTGGGCGAGGATATCTCACCCGCGCGCAAGCGGCACCTCATTGAAATTTTCAAAAACTGCAGTATTTTTGAGGCCAAATTCTGGGACATGGCTTATCAGATGCACTGAAATGGAGATAAACTTTGCTTGAATTTAAAAATGTTTCTTTCAAATACGACGAGGATGACCACGAGATGCTCCATGATCTGTCCTTTCGGGTCGCCGGAGGAGAATTTATCTCCCTGATTGGCGTCTCCGGCTGCGGCAAAAGCACCATTTTCCGGCTGATCGTTAAGCTCCTGACGCCATCCGGCGGCGATATCCTGGTGCATGGGCAGAGTATCAAAAATCAGAAAAATGATGCCGGCTATATGCCGCAAAAGGATCTGCTCTTTCCATGGCGCACCATTGAAAAAAATCTGTATCTGCCGATGGAAATCAAAAAATTTCCCAAAGACATCATGGCGAAAAAAGCTGATCAGGTGCTGGCGGAAGTCGGCCTATCCGATTACAAAAAGAAATATCCCAGCGATCTGTCGGGCGGCATGCGCCAGCGCGTCTCATTTGCGCGCACACTGCTCACCGATTCGGACCTGATGCTGCTGGATGAACCATTCTCGGCGCTCGACGCGCTCACCCGCATGGATATGCAGGAATGGCTGCTGCGCCAGTGGGAACACCTGGGCAAAACAATCCTGTTTATCACCCATGACGTGGAGGAGGCCATTTTTCTGTCCAAACGGATCTACCTGATCACAGAGGCGCCGATCACACGGCTGACCGTCATCGATGTGCCGCTGAATTATCCGCGCAGCCGCGCGCAGCTCAAACGGCCGGGGATCATTGAGATGAGGGAATGGCTGATCAGCCTGCTGCGAAGACAGACAGGCGATCCGCACTCGCCGTCTCTGGACGGTCCGCAAAGGCAGGTGACAACATCATGAAAAAAAATTTGCCTGCCTTGATTTTTCTGTTCGCGCTGCTGATACTGTGGCAATGCGGCGCCATGGGCATGAACGCGGCATATATTCTGCCGTCACCCGTACAGGTCGTACAAAAGCTGTGGGAACTTCGCGTGCCGCTGTTTACGGTACACCTGCCGGCGACCATGCTGATCACGATGGCCGGCCTGCTGATCTCCATCGTCCTGGGGCTGTTTTTCGCTGTCATCATGGACCTGAACCCGATCATTGAGCGGGCGCTCTACCCGATCATCATCGCCTCTCAGACCATACCGACCACCGCGATCGCGCCGCTGTTTGTCCTCTGGTTCGGCTACGGCGCCTGGAGCAAGATCCTGGTGACGATCCTGATCACCTTTTTCCCGATCACGATCACCGTCTATGACGGCTTCAAATCCGCCAAGCGTGAAATGGAGGAACTCCTCCTCACTTTCGGCGCCAGCCGGGCGGATATCTTTCTCAAGCTTAAATGGCCGTCCGCGCTGCCGTACTTCTTCTCAGCCATCAAAATGGCGATTCCGCTCAGCATTATCGGCGCCGCCATCGGCGAATGGCTCGGCGCGCAAAAGGGCCTCGGCTATTTCAGCCGCCGCATGATGACACAGCTTGACGGTGCCGGCGTCTTCGCCCCGATCGTCCTGCTGTCCGCCGTCGCGATGATCATTGTCGCCCTGGTCGGCATCCTGGAACGCGCGCTGGTCGGATGGCGCAGGGAATTATAGCCTTTTCATAACTATTTATGCCGCCAACTAAAAAGGGGCGGTGGAATGGAGATTATCATGAAACAACCGGTTAAAACGATCGCCGCCATGCTGCTGGCCTGCGCATTCGCACTTTGCATCGCTGCCTGCGGCGCAAACCGCGGTGAAACGGCAAACAGCCCTTCGGGCGGCTCACCTGACAATGTCGCCGGCGAGACAGGTGGCGGACAGCAGGTCAACTCCGGCGACAACAACCCCTCGGACGATTCTTCCGGCAACAGCGCGTCTGAGCATCTCAACGAGATCGACGTCATCCTCGACTGGTACCCAAACGCCGTGCACGCGTTTATCTATGACGCGATCGAGAAGGGCTATTACGCCGAGGAGGGGCTCCGAGTAAACATCTGTTTTCCTTCCAACGAAAACGACGCGCTGTCCCTGACCGCCGCAGGAAAAGCGGAGGTCGGCATTTACTATATGCAGGATGTGATCACCACCCGCACCAATCAGGGCGTGCCGGTCAAAGCCATCGCCGCCATCACCCAGAAGCCGCTGAATATCATTCTCTCACTGAAGGAAAAAGATATCACCTCGCCGGCTGATCTGGATGGCAAACTGATCGGCTATGCGGGCACAGAGTTGAGTGCCGCGATCACAAAATATTTGATTGAGCATGCCGGTGTCACCTATGATGAAGACAACCTCATCAACGTTGGCTTCGATCTGATGGCCTCGATGACGACCGGCCGGGTCGACGCCACCATCGGCTGCATGGTCAACCATGAAGTGCCTCAGATGGAGGAGGAGGGGTTTGAGGTGAATTACTTTAACCTCGACGACTACGGCATCCCGACCTACTATGAACTGATCTTCCTCGCCAATGACGACATGATCGAAAATGATCCGGAAACACTGCGGGCATTTCTCCGCGCCTCCAAAAGGGGATTTGAGGATATGAAGGCTGACCCTGAGGGGGTCCTGCAGATTTTGCTCGACAATCAGAACGCCGAAAATTTCCCGCTCTCAAAATCCGTGGAGACCAAGAGCATGGAAATCCTGCTGCCTGCCATGGAGACGGAGAACGCGCCTTTTCTGTCCCAGTCCGAGGAGGTCTGGCGGGAAAACATCGACTGGCTGTTTGATCAGGGGCTTATCGGTGAAAAAAAGGCGATCGGCGAATTTATGACGGATGAACTGATGCCGCGTGAATAAAATCCGCCGTGCTCACAGACGGATGCCGGTATGGCACATCACAATCAATCAGACAATTCCAAACCGTCACAGCACGTTGCATTTTTTTGCATGTCTTTCCCACCAGATATTGAAAAAAATGAAAACTGTTGTATAATAAAAAATGGAATGATTTATCATACTACAGTGGGCGGCAATTATTTTTCATTTGCCGTAACCAGACAAATTGTTTATCAGCATTGGAGGAATCTGCGATGAAGGAAAAGAAGCATCTTGATTGGGAGAATATGGATTTCAGCTATATGAAAACGGATCTGCGCTATGTCTCAAATTACAAGGACGGTAAATGGGATGAGGGAGGCCTGACCGAGAGCGACACGGTCACCATCAGTGAATGCGCGGGCGTCCTGCAGTATGCGCAGACAGTCTTCGAGGGTTTGAAAGCCTACACGGCCGAGGACGGCCACATTGTCGCCTTCCGTCCGGACTTAAACGCCCAGCGGATGGCGGAGTCCGCGAGACGTCTGGAAATGCCGGTGTTCCCTGAAGACCGCTTCGTCGATGCCGTCGTACAGACCGTGGCGGCGAATGAGGCCTATGTGCCGCCTTATGGCTCCGGCGCCACACTCTATGTGCGCCCGTTCATGTTCGGCACCAATCCGGTCATCGGCGTGAAGCCGGCGGACGAATACCAGTTCAGAATCTTTACAACCCCTGTCGGCCCGTATTTCAAGGGCGGCATCAAACCACTGACCATCAAAGTCAGCGATTATGACCGCGCCGCGCCGCGCGGCACTGGCCATATCAAGGCCGGCCTGAATTATGCCATGAGCCTGCACGCGATCGTCACCGCGCACGCGGAGGGATTCGATGAAAATATGTATCTCGACCCTGCCACGCACACCAAGGTCGAGGAGACCGGCGGCGCCAACTTCCTGTTTGTCACGAGGGACAAAAAGATTGTCACCCCGAAATCGCCGAGCATTCTGCCGTCCATCACCCGCAGATCCCTGCTCTATGTCGCTGAGCACTATTTTGGCCTTGAGGTTGAGGAGCGGGAAGTCTACTTTGATGAGCTCAAAGAATTTACGGAGTGCGGCCTGTGCGGCACGGCGGCGGTGATTTCTCCTGTCGGAAAAATTGTCTACGACGGCGGCGAGATCTGCCTGCCAAGCGGCATGGAAGCGATGGGCCCAATCACCCAGACGCTCTACGATGCCCTTACCGGCATCCAGATGGGGCGCATCGAGCCGCCGAAAGGCTGGATCAAAAAGATCATATAAAACCTGTACCGTTCAGGTCCATCGGACGGGGCATACGATATGCGGTATCGGAAAAATCATATCGTATGCCTCACGGTCATTTAAAAATCTCACTTTTCAAAAAGTGAGATTTTTTCTTTAGCAATTGAAAATTTGTGACGGGGTGTTATTTATTATTATGAGTGATCACTGGAGGGTCTATATGAACGACAATAACAATGAGGATTTTTTCAGTTATGTTTATGAGACGTTCGGAAATCAGATTTTTAACTTCTTAATCTGCCGTTTCCATGACAGGGACATCGCGGAGGATGCTTTCCAGGAGACCTTTATGACCGCCTTCAAAAAGCTGGACATTCTGAAAAGCCATCCGAACCCCGGCGGCTGGCTCATAAAAACCGCAAAAAACAAGGGCAATTATCTGCTGGAGAAAAAAGTCCGCGCCTCCGGACTGCGGCTGGATGAGTCCGTCATAGATCCGGACTGGGACAAATTCAGCGAGGAGGACTGGCTCCTCAAACTGGACAGCCCGATCTTTGTGGAGGACAAATACCGCCCGCTGAGACTCAAATATGCCTACGGCTATACGACACATGAAATCGCGTCCCTCTATCACATTTCCATGGACGCGTGTAAAATGCGCATCACCAGAGCCAAAACGAACGCCCGAAGAGATCTTGAGCAAAACGATTGAACAGTGACATTTTGGGACGCAAATTAAAACAGTGACGTTTTGGGACGCGCAATAAAGGAAAAACGACGTGAAAAAAGGAGGGCATCAAAGTCAGTGTCCTCCCGTCAGATTTTCCTTTTCAATGAGATCCCCGAGTGCCGCCGGTATATAGGCCCGCACATAGATGCCGTCCTCCCTGTATGATTCTTCCAACAACTGCCCGTGTTTTCGGATCATGGCGATCTGACCGGCCCGTTCATACGGGAAAATCTGTTCGACAAAGAGTCTGTGCTCCCGCAGGACGCTCTCGATCTCATCGAGCAGTCTGTCCAAGTGCCAGCCCGTCCTGGCCGATATGTATACCGTCTGATCCGCCCGATCGTCCCTCAGCGGCGGCAGTTTTCCCGCCAGCTTGTCCGTCTTATTAAAGGCGGTGATCACGGTCTTGCCCTGAATGCCGAGATTTTCCAGCGTCTCATAGACGACCGCCATCTGCTGTGACAGCCGCGGATTTGAGACGTCCACGACGTGCACGATGATGTCCGCGTACCTGGCCTCCTCAAGCGTCGAGCGAAACGCGCTGATCAGATGATGCGGCAGCTTGTGGATAAATCCCACCGTATCCGTGAATAGAATGCTCTGACCGCTCGCCAGGGTTTTCTGACGCGTCGTCGGGTCAAGCGTCGCAAAAAGCCGGTCCTCCTCCGGGACCCCTGCGCCTGTCAGGCCATTGAGCAGTGTGGACTTGCCCGCGTTGGTATATCCGACGATGGCCACAACCGGCATGGCATTTTTGCTGCGCGACCTTCTGGCCACCTCGCGGTGTCTGATGACGTCATCCAGTTCCCGCTGCAGCTGCGCGATCCTGTCCCTGATCAGTCGCCGGTCGACCTCCAGTTTTTTCTCGCCGGGGCCGCGCGTGCCGATACCGCCGCCCAGGCGGGACAGCGCCGTCCCCTTTCCGGTCAGCCGCGTCGCGCGGTAGCGCAGCTGCGCGAGCTCCACCTGCAGCTTTCCCTCGCTCGTCGAGGCTCTGCCCGCAAAAATATCCAGAATAAGCAGCGTCCTGTCCAACACTTTGATTCCCAGCGCGTCGCTCAGATTGGCCATCTGGGCCGGCGTCAGCTCGTCGTCACAGATGATGCTGTCCGCCCCCGTCTCGGCGATCAGCGCCGCGACCTCGTCTATCTTTCCCTTGCCGATATAGGTTCCGGGGTGTCTCGACTCCCGGTTCTGGATGACCCTGCCGACCGTGAGCGCTCCCGCCGTCTGGGCGAGTTCGTCAAGCTCTGAGAGCGACTCCGCCATCGGGATGCCCTGATGCTCCTCGACGCCGACAAGGATCACCTTTTCCCGCTCCTCAGACAAATCATACAACTGCATCCGCCTCACCCCATATCTTGCATCCAAATTTCATTTATTTCTGTCTTGACTCAAGAAATCCAAGCTCACGCTGCACCTGAGCGTCATCCGGATATTTCTGCAGGAAATCCACCGCCTTCTGATAGGCCTGTGCCCACTGTCCCAGACGCTCATACGCGACCATCTCATTGTACCTCAGTTCCCTGTCCACCGTCCAGTCGTTCAGCGCCAGGCCGTTCGCAAAAGCCTCGGCGGCCTTGTCGTATGAGCCAAGGCGCATCATGCAGACGCCATACTGATTGTAGGCGAGCGCATTGTCATGCACCCGACTGAAATACGCGTCAAAACCGGCGGCCGCCTCCTCGTATTTCCCCTGTTCCATCATCAGATTGGCCTTGCCGAAATACGCGGGTTCGTAATCGTCCTCGATCGCCCTGTCAAAATCCGCCGCCGAGAGCTCATATTCGTCCATGTACATATAGAAATAGCCGCGGTTCGAATAATCCTCGCTGCTGCGCACCGGCAGCGTCACGGCCTCCTGAAGTAGCTTTTCCGCCTCTCTGGTTTTGCCCTGCGCCGTCAGCACCTCATAGAGGGTCAGATACGCCTTGTAGTCCTTGCCGTTCAGATCAATGGCCTTGTAGAGATCGGTCTCGGCGCTCGTATTGTCCCCGACCTTCTGATAAGCGATCCCCCGCAGCAGATAGGTGTCGGCGCTCTCCTTCTGTTCCAAAATTTTGGTATATGTCAGCACGGCCTCCACCGGATCCCCGCTCTTGTCCTGAGCCTCCGCCAGATAATAGGAGATATCCATCTCCTGCTCCGTGTAACGGTTGCCCGCATAGGACATCGCCTCCGTGAGCAGACGCACGGCCTCCGCGTAGTCTCCCTTATACAGGCAGGCAATTCCGCTGCCGCGCAGCGCCGACTGTCTGTCCGTATCCGAATGCGCCATATCTCTCATCTCGCTGAAAGTGGCCAGCGCATTGTCAAACTCCGCATTTTTGATCTGTGCCATCCCGAGCTGCATCCAATAACGGAGGTTATTGCTGTCGCGGTCAATCGCCTGTCCGAAATAGGTGATGGCGCGCCCGTAATTGCCGTTCTCATAGGCGATCATCCCCTGCTCGGACGCCGAATTGCCCGCGCCCAGATTGCGGACAAAAAATGCGCCCGCGATAATGATCACAACGATAAAGATGACAGCAAGAAATTTATAAAAACCGGACATCCTGCGCCTGCGCTGCCGCCGCCCTCCCTGCGCGTTCCGGCGTGCCCCGCTGTTTTGCGCGCCCTGACGGGCTCTGTCGTTTGGCGTGCCTTGGCGGCTATTGCCCATCTGCGTGCCCTGCCGGGCTCTGCCGTTTGGCGCGCCTTGGCGGTCCCTGCCGTTTGGCACGCTCTGCCGGGCTCTGCGATCACTGTCCAAAATATCACCTCCGGTTCCATATGTCCTGTGGCATCCGGCGTTTGAACCTATGCCGCATGCTCAACTCTTTATTTATTATAGGAGTTAGAACCGCAAAATGCAACCGGAAACTCACTATTTCAAAAAAACAGCACCCATCTGAGATGAAATCCCAAATGAGTGCTGCGTAAGCAACATAATTCCGAAGCATATTCGTGCGCAACCCCCGAAGGGGCTATAGAAACGGCAATTATATCTGTCGTTTCCTGTAAAATTATTCACTCCGTGATCATCGGTTCAATGATCAGTTCCAGTAATTTTAGTGTCAACTCCGGGTGCGGGGCGTTGACGGCAATTCCGACGGCAATGTCCTCCGGCAGATGATAACCCGCCTGGGTGAGCAGGTTATCAGGCAGTACGGACAGATCGATGCCACACACGTAGTCATATTCCCTGCCGTCCACGCTTACGCCGGCGGGCACGGTGCAGGAAAGCAAAACGCCCATGTCATTTAATTTGGCATAAATGTCCGCGGGGAGCATTTTTTCAAGGTCCTCCATATAATCGAAGGAGGCCATTGATAAAAGATTATCGCGGCTGGCGACCATCAGATTCAGTTCTCCAGTGGAGAGCGCGCCAATGAGCTGCTGCAATGTGACCGCCTGATTCATATCATCCTCAAGAGCGCCCGAATTCAGAAAGGACGTATCCAGAAGAATGGTATCTCCGGTGCTGTTTACGGCGCCGACATACTGGTCGAATGCCTGATTGACAATTTCGGAAGCGGCGCCCACGTCCTCACACAATCCGTCAAAAACGGCCAGACTGATGGTAACTTTATCTTCGTCATAACTCAGTATCGTGTAGAGCAAACCGCCGAAAATAAAAATAATAATGGCAGCGATAAGAAAAGGAAATTTATAGTAATCCAAGATATAAGTGACTTTTTGCTTAAACGTGAGTTTTTTAAGTTTATCAAGCTCTGATTTCAATGGATTTCTCATTATCAATGAACTCCCTGTGAGCATAACATGCCGTGAAGGACATCGGCGCCACTATTCTTTTTTACTTCACCGTCGTCTTTGCCGCCGTCCGGATCACATTGGCCGCGTTAAACTGCAGATCCGCCAAAGTAATATGCCAGCCGTCGATTTCCCTGCCTTCTCTCACCGCTTTCACCAGGTCGTCCACATTTTCACTGCAGCCCGGCATCTGAATATCATTGCCGGCATAGACGCAGCCCGTTGACGCGGAGATCGGATAGACCGCATTCGCTCCGCCGGTTATCTCCGGCCTGTTCTGAGAGGTGAACCAATCGGTCATCACCACGCCTTTAAATCCCCATTCATCTCTGGCGACCGTCTGCAGAAGATCACGGTTGTTGGCCGAATGAATACCATTGATCAGATTGTACGAGGTCATGATTGACAGCGGCTGAGATTCCTTCACCGCGATCTCAAATCCTTTCAGATAAATCTCCCGCATGGCCCGTTCACTGACATGCGCATTGGTAAAATAGCGGTTGTCCTCCTGACTGTTGACCGCGAAATGCTTGATGGTCGTGCCCTTGCCCGGATGGCTCTGCACACCCCTGGTAATGGCGGCAGCCGCTTTGCCGGCCACGACAGGGTCCTCGGAATAATATTCAAAATTGCGACCGCAGAGCGGATTTCTGTGAATATTCATCGCCGGAGCCAGCCACAGGTCAATATTGAACTGTTCCATTTCTGAACCGATCATGGAACCGGCCGCTTCCAGTATCTCCGGATTCCACGCCTGTGCCAGCGCCCAGCCGATCGGAATGGCAGTGCAGTACTGATAATAATTATCCACCTGCGATTCGTCGATATTCGGGTCAAACGGCTCGATCACATCACCGAGAATACTGCCGCCCGGCAACAGACGGCCTTCCTTATCCGTCTTAAAGTGCGGCTGCAGACGCAGTCCGGCCGGCCCGTCCGCCATGATGATTCCCTTGATGCCGCGTTCCTCCGCCAAAATAGAAGATGAATCCCCGGCTGCTCCGGGCACCAGAGCGGAAGCATTGCCCACAATCTCGCCGCCCTCCGTGCGCAGGGTGCCGACACAGAACTCCGCCAGTTCTTCCACTGTCAACTGAGCAACCAGTTCTTCCACCGTGCACTTGCCGCTCAAAACATCATCCATCGTCAGTTTTTCGGTTTTTTCTGTTGTATAAGGCACTCTCTCGCCATGATAAACAGCCTTTTCCGTCGGAATTTGAGCCGCGGACACAAAAATTTTTGCAGGCGCGCTACTCTGATCATCGCACCCGTCCGCCGGCGAATTTGACAAACACGTCTCCGGCGCTTTCAATTCCTCGAAGGCCGCGTCCGCCGCGAAAACATTCTTCAGCTCGGCGGCCCTTACCCGCGCGTCGAGCACAATCTCGGCCACGGCCTTCGTATGCCTGGAACTATTGCCGACGCGGATGATATAACTGCCCGGCTCCAGCACCCACGACGCGCATTTCTGGCAGTAGGACGCCATATCCGCCAGCGCATAGCGGATGTTCACGGTCTCAGACGCGCCCGGCGCAAGAAGCCCGGTCTTTGCAAAGGCAGCCAGTTCCTGGTACGGCTTGTCAAGCCTGCCCGCCGGCGCGGAATAGTAAACCTGCACCACTTCTTTGCCGGCATAAGTATCGCCCGTATTGGTCACCTTTGCCGTGACCACGACATCGCCGCCCTCGACCGTCACCGACACGTCCGAGATCTCAAAAGTTGTGTAAGATTTGCCGTAGCCGAAGCAGTAGAGCGGCTCCACGCCGAAAGTGTCAAAATAGCGGTAACCGACATAGATGCCCTCGCTGTAATACTCGTCGTCCACATTGCCGTCATTGTGACTGAATGTTTCCGAGGACGGATAATCGCTGTATTTTTTCGCCCAGGTATCGGTCAGCTTTCCCGACGGCGTCACCGCGCCGGTGAGCACGTCCGCCAGCACATTGCCGCCGATATTGCCGAGCTGTGTCATCAGCAGAATGGCGCTCAGGCCCGGTATCTCCCTGATCCGCGTCAGCTCCATCACGCCGCCGATATTGAGCACAAGAATCACATTCTTATAATGCTGCCCGAGGACGGTCAGACTTTCAATCTCCTCCGCAAACGGCAGATAATCGCCCTCTCGGTTCCAGCGGTCAGCACCCTCGCCGGAATTTCTGGAAATCACATAAATCGCTGTTTCCGCCTCCGCGAGATCCGCCTCGGATACCGCCGGCGCCGCCGGCTCCACAAACGGATCATAGAAAGTGAGCATCATTTCCGGCATTCCGGTTTCCACGGACTTTTCCTTTAAAAACGCCGCATACTCATCCCGCGCCTCAGCGCGGATCCTGTCATAACGATCCATCCAGCACCTGTTTGCAATCTCAAAACCGGCCTCCTCCAATCCCTGCTCGATCGTCACCACTGTCCTTGAATTGACATCGCCCGAACCAGTGCCGCCCTTGACCGTCAGGCGGGCACCGCTGCCAAACAGCGCGATCTTTCCCGGCTTCAGCGGCAGCGCGCCATTATTTTCAAGAAGCACCAGACACTCACCGGCCAGACGCCTTGAGAGCGCCATGTGATCAATCTCTGACTGCGTGATCTCAGGCGAGGTTGAGGCAAAATATTTTCCCATGATCTGATCATTCCCCCTTTTCCTCATTTTGATTGACTTGTAACCGATCAGATTTGTAATCAGTTCAGGATATTCCAAATACCCATACGCCGTGCCTCTTATTTTACTACTTATTTCCCTGAATGTCTATGCTGTATACCATCCGAAATCCGCGCAGCGGCCCAGATCCCAGCAGTCCCAGCCGACCCAGTCACTTCCGTGCACAGTATCGGTCAGCAGTTTGTAGCTCCAGTAAAAGTTCCCGGAACCTTTATCCCACGCCGCAAGCTGTGCCTTGCAGAGCGTCTGATAAATCTTCTTTTTCTCCTCGTCCGAAACTGTCGCCGCGCCTTCTGAGCTGACCCCATTCAGAATAGACTTCCCGCCCTCTGTATCGTAGCCGCAGGCCAGAGAATTAAACAGGCACCACTCGCCAACGATCACCGGAAAATACTGCTGCATCTCCTCGATTTCCTTGGCATATGTCTCCTCGATATATTTCAAATAGCCCTCTAGGGTATGCTCGCAGCCGTACATTTCCGCCATCATCAGATACTGATGCGTGTCGAGTACCACATTCTTATACTTGTCCTCACGCATGAAATCTTTCCATGCCGTCAGATTGAACGCGTCGTGGAAAACCACATACTTATCTTCGGCCATGAACTCGCGCATCGCGTCGTAGGCGCGGCAGTAAAAATCTCTCAGAAAGGCCATGGACATCCCTGCGGAGCCCTCGGCTTTTTTGGCATCCACAGGCGGAAAACGTCTCTGCATATCCATCACAGCCCACATCTCCTCGGTCAACGGCTCGTTGAGGATCTCAATCCCCCAAAGCCCCGGACGCTTGCCATAGCGCTGCGCAAGCCGCCGCAGGACACTGAGCTCAAACTCAACCTCCTCCGGCTCCTGCGCCCATTTGCAGACGCCGCTGATCCCGCCATTGTCCGAACCGTTCTGGCTGTCCGGCGCGGTATGCAGATCGATCAGAATCTGAAGGCCATAGCGCTCCGCCCAGTCAAAGGCCTTGTCAAGCTCCTCCGTGCAGCCGATAAACGGTGGACGGTCACCAAAAATAAAATACGGCACCGGAATACGCACCGTGTCCAGCCCCAGCGCCTTGATTCTCGTAAAATCGCGCTCTGTGATATACTCCGCGCGGTGGGCTTTAATCCTGGCCTCGTAGACTTCCGGCGAGAGCTGCGTCGGCAGATAATATTCATCGTCGGCCGTTGTCCCCGCAAACAAGCCCGGGCTCATCCACTTCTCAAGCACCAGCCAATTCCCAAAATTTACACCTTTAACTTTCATTTTAATCTCCTTTCCACTGCCATTCAGCCGGCAGCACAGACAGCGATAAAATATTATTTTTCACACGATCCTCTCCGGATCCCGGATAAACCGGAAATAAAATATTTTCAATTATAAAACAGCCCGGACAGCTGTTGCATTTCCATAAAAGGATACGGGAAGTACAACTTTACCATCCGGGCGATTTGTCACTAAACTCTCATGCCCGCAAGCGGGGCAACACCATAAATAAAAGCCCTCCGGATTGCTCCGTGCTCCGCACTCCCGCAATCCGGCCCCGTATTCGCAAATCGCGTCGCTTTCTCTGATCGCGCCGCTTTTTTGCTCATACGGGTTAGCGTCTCTAATGGACAGACGGCTCAGCATGCAAGCATGCTGTCCACCTGCCCATTGAGACTGGGCTTTTAGAGTAAATTTTTACTCTGGCTGAATAACGCCCGTCGTCACACTGTTGATCTTCTCAACGTTCTCGGCAGGTGTCTCTGTCGGCCCGTTTTCTTCCAGCCACGTGTCGAGCTGCGCCTGCTTCTCATCCATTACGTCCTGCAGGCCTGCCGCGTACAGGGCGTCATTGAGCTGCTTCAGCGTCGATTCCACGTTCGCCGCGCCGCCGACGGAACCGGTCTCAAGAGCCGGCCTGTAAGTCTCAAGCGCATTCTGCAGCGCCGTGATCTCCGTTGAGTAAGCGGAGCTGTCCCACATAAAGCCGAAGGCCGGTGAATATTCCGCCCAGTCATTGTGATGTTTGAGCAGATCCCAGTAATCAGCTGTCTTGGTGCCGTCGTTCCACACATAGGAGATGTACTGGTTGCCGAGCATCCAGCCGGTGTTCATGTGATATTTATAATTTGCGGAATCCTCGCCGTCCACAAAGTAAGCCGTGCCGTCGTCGAGTACCTGATAATTGACGCCCTCAATGCCGTTCTGCCAGATATTCATGACGGTCGGGTCTGAATACATGGCGGCGATGAATTTGAAGGCCATATCCGGATCCTGGCTGTTGGTGGCGATGCCCGTATCAAAGAAAGACACGTTCGTGGTCCCATAGCCGCCTTCGATATCATTGCCGAAATACATCGCATAGCCCGGCATACCGTTCTGAGACTCGGCCTCCGCCAGAAATCCCGGTTTAATGGCCGTCGCATACGCAAAGGTATTGCCTGCCTTCACCATGGTGGCGCTGCCCTGCTGATCGGTCAGAGCGTCCTTGTAAATATAGCCCGCGTCAAACCACTCGGCCAGCCTGGTGACGGCTTCCTTGTAGGCTTCAGTCTCGTACTCATTGACGACTGTGGTCGAAGCATGGTCGCTCTCCCAGTCAAGCACGCCAAAATGGTCGGCCAAATCATCAAAGTACGCGAAACGGGCCATCTGGCTCGATGAACCCTGGAGATAGAGCGGGGTCATATTCGGATAAGCCTCATGGACAGTCGCGAAAATATCTGTGGCCACATCCCAGTCGTAGATCACGCCCTCATAGGTATCAGCGTTGTCCTTCAGGCCATATTTCTCGGCAATGCCCAGCTCATCGCAGATGTCTTTCCTCATCCACAGGCCGCCCAGCTCGACAGATTCCTTGTTGGCCGGGAAGCCGAACAGGACGTCGCCCATGCGGCCGACCCATGCGTTCTCCTCACCGAGAGCGTCGATGATTTTCTGCCCATCCTCAGTGGACATATACGGTGTCATATCGACGATACCGTTCATCGCGATCCAGCCTGAAGCGTAGTTGTAAAAAATAGGCAGGACATCCAGCGCGTCGCCGCCGGTGAACATCAACTGGATCTTCTGGTTCCACTCAGCATACTGAAGCGGCATGAACTCAACTTCCATATGATAATTCGGGATCATATACTCGTTCAGGGCGTCCTGGACCGCCGCGCGGGCCGCCTCATCCTGCTGGTACATCTCGATGTAGGCAAATGTCAGATGGTACGGATTGTCAGCGGTATACTCGCCATAACTGGTGGTCGTGGTACTGCCGTCGTCTGAGACCTGCGCACCGCTGGTCGTCTCACCGCCTGCCGCCCCGCCGCCGGCATTGCCGCCTGAACTGTCGCCTCCGCCGCAGCCGATGATCATGGCGCCTGCCGTCACGACGGCCAGAAACAGCGCCAAAATTTTCTTTTTCTTCATGAAATGAATCCTCCTATCTTGCTTTTTAATGATATGATAACCCCAAAACCGGACGCATCTTCCTGCCTCCGGTTCTGGCAGCTACATTTTTAGGTATCAGCCCTTCACAGCGCCGACCGCGATACCCTTTGCATAGTACTTCTGGAACCAAGGGAAAATGATCATGATCGGCAGGATGGCCACGAAAGCGATCGCCATCTGAATACCGGTTGCCGGCAGAGCCGCTGCCGCTCCGGACACATTGGCGTCCGAGCTCTGAGCCAGATACTGAATATTCTGGCTCATTCTGTTCAACAGGTTCTGCACATTGAACAGGCCCTCGCCTCTCGACGACAGATAGTAAAGGCCATTGGTCCAGTCATTCCAGTAACTCAGGCCGGCGAATGTGCCCATGGTCACAAGGATCGGCTTGCCCAGCGGAATCACGATCTGCCGGAAAATCCTGAACTGGCTCGCCCCGTCGATCTGGGCCGCCTCATACAGGGCATCCGGGATGCTTGTCGCGAAATACGTTCGCATCATCATGACATTCCAGCCGCTGACCAAAAGGTTCGGGATCAGCTGTGCGAAGATCGTGTCCCTGATATGGAAAGTACCCGTCCACATGATGTAGGAAGGAACAATGCCGCCGTTGAACAGCATCGTGAAGAACACAAAAAACATCAAGGCCCGACGGAATGGCAGGTTCTTGACCGCCAGCGGGTAAGCCATCATCGCGGAGAGCAGCACATTGATCAGTGTACCGACGATTGTCACCACGATGCTGATGCCGTAAGATTTGATGATCTTTGTACCGGACTTAATAATATAGGCATAGGAAGCCAGTGAAAACTTCTTCGGAAAGAACGAATAGCCATTGGCCACCAGCGTATTTTCATCCGTGATCGACGACATGAACAGAAGCAGGAACGGGAGGACAATCACCAATGTCCAGATGATCATAACTGTGTTTGCTAAAATCTGATATTTGGAAAACGGTTTTTCAGTCATTTCTCTCCCTCCTCCTTTAGAATAATGCGTCCTCAGGACTGATCTTGCGCACCACAAGGTTTGCGATCAGAACGACGACAAAACCTACAACGGACTGATAGAAACCTGCGGCCGCGGACATGCCGATATTGCCCTGCTCCATCAAGCCCCGGTATACATAGGTATCAATCGTATTCGTGGTCGAATACAGCAGGCCGGAGTTTCGAGGTACCTGATAGAAAAGACCGAAATCCGAGAAGAAAATACGGCCGACATTCATCAGCGTCAGGGTGATCACCGTCGTCTTCAGTTCCGGAAGCGTCACATATCTGATCTGCTGCAATTTGCTCGCCCCGTCGAGATTTGCCGCCTCATACAGTGACGTGTCAATCCCGTTGATGGTGGAAATGTAGATCAGACAGCCATAACCCACACCTTTCCACAGATTGACAAAAACCAAGATGAACGGCCAGTAGCTTGGATTCGAGTACCAGTCAATCGGATTGTCCTTCAGAATCGTGTTGTTGACGATACCTGTACTCTGGCTCAGAAACGCGTAAACGATGTAGCCGAGGATAACGGCTGACATCAGGTACGGGAACAGGATCGCGCTCTGATATAATTTTTTCAGTTTCGAATTGAGCACATCGCAGATAAAGATAGCGAAAATGATCCCCACCACCATGTTGATCACGATAAACGCCAGATTGTAGAGAATGGTATTTCTCGTGATCGTGAAGGCATCCGGCGAACTGAACAAAAACTTGAAATTCTGGATGCCGTTCCACGGGCTGCCCAGAATGCCTGCCCGCGCATTGTACTGTTTAAAGGCCACAATGATGCCGCCCATCGGGATGTAATTGTTGATGATCAGATAGATCGCACCCGGCAAAAACAGCAGATACAGGGGAAGGAACTGTTTGATCGTCGCTCTTTTGCTTCTGGTTCCCACATGTTGTTTCTTACCCATTTTTTTTCCTCCTTCTTCATTTTTTCATCATGCGGATGCCGGATTCCCATGAAAGCCCAAACGCAATGCTGAATTTCCATGGATTCCGTATCGCACTTCCAGCGTTTATATTTTACTAATTAAAAATTTATTTATATATCATATTTCTTACTGTTTTATCTTGTTTCTGATATTGTTTATTTTGACAGAATAATAAATTCAGCTTATGCACATAGTTGTCGCTTTTGAATAGTACAACATTTCAAAAACAGCAATTATACACATAAGCTGATTCTATTTTGTATCATTTTTTGAAATTATACTGGATGATACTCATCCCTTCGATTCCGGATTTTTGTCGGAGAATACTCACCCCTTCGATTCCGGATTTTTGTCGGAGAATGCCGTCGGCGTATACTGCCTGCGATACTGCCCGGGCGTCAGCCCCATCAGTTTTTTAAATATTCTGCCGAAATGGCTCTGCGATGAAAAGCCGAGGTAATTAGCAATCTCCTCCAGAGAGTACTGGGAGTAAATGAGCATGTTGCTCGCCAGATTGATCTTTTTCTGCTGAATATAGTCGCCGATCGTCATCCCAACGCTCTCATGGAAAAGACGCGACAGATAATCGGCGTTGACTGAGAGTGCGTCCGCCAATTCCCTGACCGTGATATGTTCGTGAATCCGCGACAAAATCAGATTTTCGCAGCGGTCCGCCAGCATGTGCGCCTGAGCCCTGGGCTGCTTCTGCGCCACCAGATTGGCAAAACTTGTTCCGCAGTCACGGCAGAAATTATAGACATCCTCCCATTTGTCCATCAGCTCGATCTGATTGATATAGGCGTCGGACAGCGTCAGCGCCTGTTCCGAGCTGGCGCCGCCAATAATGGCGGCACGTGTAAACAGCGTGATCGCAGCTATCCCCAGATTGCGGCTGGAACGCGATTTTGTATGAGCCAGCACGCCATAATAGCCATCGATCGGCTCGTCATACAATTTGATAAATTCCCCGGACCGCCCATCCCGAATGGCATCCAGCACCCTCTGCTCATAGGCTTGACTGTGATGCGGCCTTTTGTATTCCTGAATCACTGTCAAACTTTCAACTGTACCACTGCGCCACTGTGAAATCTTCTCCGCTCCTTCGCCGTACATATCAAACAATTCTCTGACTGTCATTTCTTTGCCGGTAAAAAATTCGTACACCATCAGAATCAGTTCCACATACTGCCGGTGTTCCATCTTCTGCAGCCCTTTTCTTTTGACTTCATTGTTTTTGATGGCCACCGGACCCGTGACACAGATCACATCTTCTCCGCCTTTGACAAGAAAAACCCAAATATTTTCCGAGATATCCCTGACAAGCAAATCACGCCCGTCCATCTCACCGATCAGCTGAATAACCCCTCCATCGCGCAGAAATCGCTTTTCGTAGGCTTCCTCGTCCACACAAAAAATCTTTTTCGGCTCGCCGTCGCAAATCAACGCCGCCGGAATACCTGTCATATTGTACAAATGCTCCACAAATCTGCTCTGCCTCATAAATACCTCGTTTCCTTGACCGCTGTCCCTCCTGATACCCTTGAGGGCACGCCGCCATCAATGTCTTATGAAACCTGCTTCTCTGCTAAAATTTTATGAGCCCGCCTTGCCTTGTCTGCCTTGTTTTGCCTGATGTTCAATTACAATCCTATTTTACTTGAAAAAACGCTGATTTATATATCGTGTTTCTGATATTTCTTATCACAAATCTGATATTTTGTGTGACAAACATAAAAAAGCCCCAGCATCTGACCATCTGACCATTTCTTATCAAATGAATTGATAC
>CAYRDY010000018.1:0-10180 GCA_964423195.1 uncultured Catenibacillus sp.
GGATATGTATGAAGATTATCAATGTACCTGAAATTTTCGGCACCAATGTATTTAACGAGGAGACGATGAAAGAGCGTCTGCCGAAGAAAATCTACCAGGAATTGAAGCGCAATATTGAGAACGGCTCGGAGCTTGAGCCGCATGTGGCGGACGTGGTGGCCAATGCCATGAAAGACTGGGCGATTGAGAAGGGCGCCACCCACTATACGCACTGGTTCCAGCCTCTGACGGGGGTTACGGCGGAAAAACACGACGCGTTTATCTCGCCGACACCTGACAATCGGGTGATCATGGAGTTTTCCGGCAAGGAACTGATCAAGGGCGAATCAGACGGCTCATCCTTCCCTTCCGGGGGATTGCGTGCCACCTTTGAGGCCAGGGGGTATACGGCATGGGACTGCACGTCACCCGCATTTATCCACGAGACACCCTATGGGGCGACGCTGTGCATACCGACGGTCTTTTTTTCCTATAACGGTGAGGCACTGGATAAGAAGACGCCGCTGCTGCGCTCGATGGAGGCCATCAACAAGCAGACCCTGCGCCTGCTCAGAGCCCTGGGCGACGAGACCACAAAGAGAGTGACGACCTCGGTCGGCGCCGAGCAGGAATATTTTATTGTTGACAAGAAAACCTACGAGCAGCGCATGGATCTGATCTTCGCGGGGCGGACGCTTTTCGGTGCGCCGGCGCCCAAGGGACAGGAACTCGACGACCACTATTTCGGAAGCATCAAGGAGCGCATCGCCTCCTATATGGCGGATCTCAATGAGGAATTGTGGAAGCTCGGCGTGCGGGCAAAGACCCAGCACAACGAGGTGGCACCTGCCCAGCATGAGCTGGCGTTGATCTACGACGAGGCGAATATAGCCACCGACCACAATCAGATCGTGATGGAGACGATGAAGCGGGTGGCTGACCGCCATGACCTCGTCTGTCTGCTGCACGAGAAGCCGTTTGCCGGCGTCAACGGTTCAGGGAAGCACAACAACTGGTCGCTGACGACGGACACGGGCGTCAATCTGCTGGATCCCGGCAGGGCGCCGCACGAGAACCGGCGGTTTCTGCTGATTCTTGCGGCCGTCCTGAGGGCAGTCGACACCTATGCGCCGTTGCTTCGCGAGTCGGCGTCAAATCCCGGCAATGACCACCGCCTCGGCGCCAATGAGGCCCCGCCGGCGATCATCTCCGTCTTTCTCGGCCAGCAGCTGGAGGATGTGGTGATGCAACTCTGCGAGAAGGGCGAGGCCACGGCGTCACTGTCCGGCACGGCGGCGGACATCGGCGTATCCACGGTGCCGTCATTTATGATGGATGCGACGGACCGCAACCGCACATCGCCGTTTGCCTTCACCGGCAATAAATTTGAATTCCGTATGGTCGGATCCATGGCGTCCATCGCCGACCCGAATACGGTCTTAAATACGATCGTGGCGGATGCGTTCTCACAGGCCGCGGATGTCCTGGAGCAGGCCGAAGACGCGCAGATGGCGGCGCATGACCTGACGAAGCAGTGGTTTTCCGAACATATGCGCATCATTTTCAACGGCAACAGCTATTCTGAGGAATGGGTGGCGGAGGCGCGGCGGCGGGGATTGCCGCATATCCGCAATATGGTGGATGCCCTGGGGTATCTCTCCAAGCCTGAGACGATCGCGCTCTTTGAGAGGCACGGCGTGATGCGCGCTTCGGAGCTTATCTCCAGGGAGGAGGTCGGCTACGAGACCTACGCAAAGACCATCAATATCGAGGCGCGCACGATGATTGACATGGCAAAAAAGCAGATCGTCCCCGCGGTGATCCGATACACGGTGACGGTCGCCGCGTCGATTCGGGGCGTGGAGGAGGCCGGCATGGACGCCTCCGTGCAGCGCATCGTCCTCGCGGACTGCTCAAAATATCTGAAGCAGATGAATGACGCGCTGATGAAGCTGGAGGCGGCCGTGAAGAAGGCGGCCGTGATCGAGGATCCGAAGGCAAAGGCCATCTCTTACAGGGATGATGTGTTCACGGTGATGGCCGATCTGCGGGCGCCGGCGGACAAGCTGGAGCTGATCGTGGACGGTCGCGAGTGGCCGATGCCGACCTATGCCGACCTGATGTTTAATGTGTGAGATCCATGGCTGTGATCTATCGGTTAAGGAAAGTTTGAAGCGGTACATGTGGCCAACGAATTTAATAGGAAACAAATGGTTTCTTTTTAATTTTTTATATGTTATACTGATGATGTCGCAGAGGGAAGATGCCGCGCGGATTCGCCAGTGTTTTGCACTGCGCCTCGTCTCGTCGCGGTGACTGGCTGCCGGATGGGCGCGATCTGCCGCGGCGCGGTGGGATGGCTGTCGGCATCATGATTTGATGGAGGTATTGAGGGTATGTTGGAGAAAATTGATTTATCAAAGGGACTGAAGAAAAAGGAGTGCAAGGATCTGATCGAGCGTCTTGGCGCCGAGTTGTCCAAGTTGCAGCGCGAGGCCAAGAGGCTGCAGATTCCGGTGATGATCGTCTTTGAGGGCTGGGGCGCCGCCGGCAAGGGCACGCTGATCAACCGTCTGATTCACCCGATGGATCCGAGAGGTTTCAAAGTATTCACGATTCAGGACGAGTCGGAGGAGGAGCTGCTGCGTCCTTTCCTGTGGCGTTTCTGGACAAAGACGCCGGCAAAGGGCCGCATTCACATTTTTGACAGAAGCTGGTACAGGCGCGTGATCAATGAGCGCATCGACAACAAGCTGGACAAGAATCAGCTCGCCAACGCTTTCAGCGAGATATTATTTTTTGAGGAGAATCTCGCCTATGACAACAATCTAATCATTAAACTGTTCCTGCACATCTCCCAGAAGGAGCAGAAGAAGCGCTTCAAGAAGCTGGAGGCGTCGCCGGAGACAAAATGGCGCGTGACCGAGGAAGACTGGAGGCACAATGAGCAGTATGACGAGTACCTTCATGTCTATGAGGAGATGATCGAAAAGACGGACACGGAGTTTGCGCCTTGGACGATCATTGAGGCCACGGACAGAGAGTATGCCGAGGTCAAGATTCTCTCGACGGTCGTGACCGCTCTCAAGAACAAGATTGCCGAGGTGGAGGCACAGGAGACATCCGGATCAGGTGTCAATAAGGTTCAGAAGGTCAGCAGCCCTTACAAGACCGGCGTGCTTGACGGCATTGACCTCAAAAAGTCTCTGACAAAGGATGAATATAAGAAAAAGCTGAATAAACTGCAGGGACGGATCGAGAAGCTGCACGGCGAGCTATATAAGCGCAGGATTTCTGTGATCCTCGGCTTTGAGGGCTGGGACGCGGGCGGCAAGGGCGGCGCCATCAAGCGGCTGACCGAGCGGCTTGATCCGAGGGGCTACGAGGTCATTCCGACCGCATCCCCGAACGATATCGAGAAAGCGCATCACTATCTGTGGCGTTTTTGGAACGCGGTGCCGAAAGCCGGCCATATCGCCATATTTGACCGCACCTGGTACGGGCGGGTGATGGTGGAGCGCATCGAGGGATTCTGCTCGGAGGAAGAGTGGCGCAGAGCCTACAAGGAGATCAACGAGATGGAGCAGCAGTTCGCGAATTTCGGCGCGATCGTCATCAAGTTCTGGCTGCACATCGACAAGGACGAGCAGGAGCGCCGCTTTAAGGAGCGCATGGAAAATCCTGAGAAACAGTGGAAGATCACCGATGAGGACTGGCGCAACCGTGAGAAATGGGATCAGTATGTGGAGGCGGTCGACGAGATGATCGTGCGCACCTCGACCTCCTACGCACCGTGGGTGGTCGTCGAGGGCAACGATAAGTATTACGCGAGGATCAAGGTTCTGGAGACAGTGGTCAACGCCATCGAGGAGAGATTGAAATAAGGATCCTGAAATCCGAACGGTGACGAAGATTTTTATAGGAAACGGCAAATATTTTTGTCGTTTCCTATAAAGAAAGCGACGGGTGGCCAGTTGAAGGTTTTATTGGAATTTTACGATCGCAGTACCCTGAAAAATATGGTCGGCGTCCTTGGCATCAGCCCGGATGTGGTCATGTATTTCTATGATCCGTCAATTTTTCCCTATCAGGATATTTACTGCACATACAATGCCTGCAAAAAATATATCCCCAGCCTTTCCTATGAGGTCGGGCGGATCAACGAGCATGACTACGACGACATTTTCCGGACAGTGACGACATATATCGAGAACTGGGACGCGGGTGACGAGCTTTTTATTGATCTGACGGGTGGCAGCGAGCTTGCCGTGATCGCGGCCTATGATGCCGGCAGAGCGGCGGGATGCCATATTTATTTTACGGATGTGGTCAGGAACAGTGTCATCAATCTGACTTCAAAGGCTGAGCAGTACCGAAGTCTCCCGTTTGAGGTCGAGGACATGATCGCCGCTTCGGGCGGAAAAATGCTCAGCTGCACCGACGATCAATATCTCCAAAAAAATCGCGGCGCTCTGTCCCATATGGCGCGGTTTATTTTGGAAAATAACGCGGCTTGGCTGCGGACCTGCCAGTACTTTCAGAAACACAATATTGAGCTGCGTCAGAGTGACAGCCTGCATTTTTCCGGCCGGTTTGACCGCGCCAAAAGCGAAAATCGCTCGGTGCCGGATATGAATTTTCTGTATGAATTTTCACATCAGCGACTGATCACCAATCTGGGGGAGAGCGGCGGGCGAATCTCGTTTGATTATAGGGACAACCGGATGCTGGATTATATCTCTTCATTCGGCGTGTGGCTGGAACTGTTTACCTATTATCACATGCTGGACATTTCTGGCGTGCATGACGTGCATACCAGCATCAAGATCGACTGGAATGCGCTCGACGACGCGGATGTGATCGGCAATGAGATCGATGTCACCGCCATGTACGGCTGCCGGCCGGTGCTGATCTCGTGCAAACAGTCGGCCGGTGCTGTGACAGCGGCCACGCTCAATGAAATTTATGTCGTCGCCCGTCGCATCGGCGGCAAATATGCCATTCCTGTGCTGGTCACTTACAGTCAGATGCGGCAGAAACATCAGGGTATCTATCTGAAAGCCAGAGAGATGGGCATCCATATGATGGATTATGACGATATCATGTCGGATCGCTTTTCGGAAAGGCTGCAAAAAAAGATCAGCGGCAGTCTCAAATAACAAGGGGAGAGTTGGAGCATTTGATGTCTGTTTTGGCACAATTGATGGAATCGGGCGGACAGTGCGGATTTGACAACTGTGCGCCTGTCGACACGGGGGATATTATATTTGACGCGGAACTCAGAAAAAACTGTGAGATGAACAGCTGCGGGGATTACGGCCGGAACTGGGTCTGTCCGCCGCACTGCGGCGATATCGAGGACTGTATCGCGCGGGCGCGGCAGTTTGACCATGCGGTTGTCGTGCAATACATCGGCACCCTTGAGGACTCCTATGATTTTGAGGGCATGGTCGAGGCGGCAAGGGCGTTTGAGATCAAATTCGAACAGTTTGCGCGGCAGGCCAGACAGATCTCGGACGATATCTACCCGCTGGGAGCCGGCGGCTGTCACCGGTGCGCGCGCTGCGCCGTGCTCGACGACGCGCCGTGCCGCCATCTGGACATCGCATATCCCTCTCTTGAGTCACATGGCATCTATGTGGCTGATCTCGCCGCCAAATCCGGCATGAAATATATCAACGGTCCAAACACGGTCACCTATTTCGGAGCGGTATTTTACAAAGAGACACAGTGATTGGATGGAGAGCCACAGGCCTTTATGGTGTGTGGCTTTTTTGATCTCACCGACGTGCGAGCACATCGCGGGATCAGGCCTTTGACGCTGTAATCATGATATTGCGCCACAGAGGCGGATTTCTCCCATGATGTTGTGTCACACGGGCGGCGCCTGCGCTGTGATTTCATGGATTGTTCACATTTTTTCCCTTGAATTCAGTGAAATAAAGCTATATAATAAATATTCGGTATGTAACTGTGAGACTTTTGTAACAGTTCGGATTCGTCTGAACTGTCACATGCTTTTTATGAGGCAGGAGGTTTATATATGTTAAAGACATTAGCTGCACAGGTCAAAGAATATAAAAAGCCTGCGATTGCCACGCCCCTGTGTATGATCATGGAGGTCATCATGGATATCCTGATTCCGATGATGATGGCGTCCATCATCGACGACGGCGTGCAGAAGAATAATATCCGCCATGTGGTTCTGGTCGGGATTGTGATGATCTGCATGGCGCTCTTTTCACTGTTTTTCGGTGTGCTCGCCGGCAAACTGTCGGCCAAGGCCAGCAGCGGTTTCGCCAAAAATCTTCGCATGGCCATGTATGAAAACATTCAGAATTTTTCCTTCGCCAATATTGACAAGTTTTCCACCGCGGGTCTCGTCACCCGTATGACCACGGATGTGAGCAACGTCCAGAACGCGTTTCAGATGATCATCCGTATGTGTTTCAGGGCGCCGTTTATGATGATATTTGCCATGATCATGGCATTTCGCGTCAATGCGCGCCTCTCTCTCATATTTCTGGGCGCGATCCTGGTACTCGGTCTGGTTCTCGTCTATGTGATCTCGCACACCTATCCGCTGTTTGATCAGGTTTTCAAGCGCTATGACGATCTGAATGCCAGCGTCCAGGAAAATATCAATGCCATCCGTGTGGTCAAGGCCTATGTGCGTGAGGACCATGAGATTTCCAAATTCGAGAAGGCCAGTTTTAATGTCTACGCCATGTTTGTCAACGCGGAAAAAACGCTCGTGCTGAACTCTCCGGTCATGCAGTTTGTGGTCTATACATGTATCATTCTCCTGTCATGGCTTGGGGCAAAAATGATCGTCATCGGCGATCTGACGACAGGTGAGCTGACCAGTCTGTTTTCCTACGTGATGAATATTCTGATGAGTCTGATGATGATGTCCTCGATTTTTGTCATGCTCACCATGTCCAAGGCCAGCGCGGATCGTATCGCGGAGGTCATCAACGAGAAGAGCAGTCTCAACAATGGTCCGGATCCGGTTTATGACGTGCCGGACGGATCAATCGACTTCAACCATGTCAGTTTTTCCTACACGGGGAACAAGTCGCGCTGTGTGCTCAAGAATATTGACTGTCACATCAGATCCGGCGAGACGATCGGCATTATCGGCGGCACGGGCAGTGCCAAGTCGACGCTCGTCTCCATGATCCCGCGTCTCTACGATGTGACCGAGGGCTCAGTTTACGTCGGCGGCAGGGATGTGCGCGATTATGATATCGAGACACTGAGAAATTCAGTGGCGATGGTGCTTCAGAAAAATGTGCTTTTCTCCGGTACGATCAAGGAAAATCTGCGCTGGGGCGACCTGAATGCCTCCGATGAGGATATCGAGCGCGTCTGTCGGCAGGCTCAGGCCGATGAGTTTATCCGGCAGTTCCCGGATGGCTATGACACGTATATCGAACAGGGCGGCACCAATGTCTCCGGCGGGCAGAAGCAGCGCCTCTGTATTGCGAGGGCATTGCTCAAGAAACCAAAAATTCTGATCCTGGATGATTCGACCAGCGCGGTGGACACGCGCACGGACAGCCTGATTCGAAAGGCCTTCCGAGAGGAGATCCCTGACACCACCAAGCTGATCATCTCCCAGCGCATCACTTCCGTACAGGATGCCGACCGCATCATTGTCCTGCATGAGGGGGAGGTCAATGATTTCGGCACCCATGACGAGTTGCTTGGGCGCTGTGAGATTTACCGTGATGTCTATGAATCCCAGTTGAAAGGAGTTGGTATTGATGGCTAAACAGGAACCAAAACAGGAAACCAGGGTTGGAAACCCGTTTGGGATTCTCAAACGTATTCTTTCCTATGTATTAGAGCGCTATAAAGTCCTATGTATTTTGGTCGTCATCTTTATCCTCCTGAGCTCCGCGGCCAACATCGCCGGCAATTTGTTTATGCGCTCACTGATCGACGACTATATTCTGCCGTTTGTCAACATGGCGAATCCGGATTTCAGTCCCCTGTTCAGGGCTCTTTGCATCATGGGCGCGGCTTATCTGGTCGGCGTCATCTCCACATGGGCTTACAACCGCATCATGGTCAATGTGACGCAGGGGACGCTTCGCGACCTGCGCATCGATATGTTCAAACACATGGAGACGCTGCCAATCAAATATTTTGATACCCACACACACGGCGATGTCATGAGTATTTATACCAATGATATCGATACGCTGAGGCAGATGATCAGCCAGAGCATCCCGCAATTGTTTTCCTCTGTGGTCATGATCGTGGGCGTCTTTTTCTCCATGCTGTCTTTAAGCATCCCGCTGACGATCCTCACACTGGTTATGGTGACGGTCATGTTATGGGTCACCAAGGGCGTCGCCGCCAAGAGCAGCAAGTATTTTGTCAGCCAGCAGAAAAATCTCGGCAAGGTCAACGGGTTTATCGAGGAAATGATGGAGGGGCAGAAAGTCGTCAAAGTTTTCTGCCACGAGCAGGAAAGCCTGAAGGACTTCAAAAAATTGAATGACGAGCTATTTGAGAGCGCGGATAATGCCAACAAGTATGCCAATATCATGATGCCTGTCATGGTGAATATGGGACACATCAGCTATGTGGTGACGGCGATCCTCGGCTCGATGCTTGCCATCTCCGGATTCGGCGGCTTCACGCTGGGCGGCCTGGTCTCATTTTTGCAGTTCAACCGCTCATTTAACCAGCCGATCTCACAGGTGTCCATGCAGCTCAATTCCATCGTCATGGCTCTGGCGGGCGCACAGCGCGTCTTCGATCTGATCGACGAGAAGTCCGAGACGGACGATGGCTATGTGGAGCTCGTCAACGCCACGGAGGACGAAAACGGGGAGATGCATGAGGCAGACAGGCATACCGGCACATGGGCATGGAAACATTTCCATAAGGCCGACGGCACCACGACCTATCAGAAAATGGCGGGCGATGTGGTGCTTGATCACGTCGATTTCGGATATACGGATGATGAGATTGTGCTGCACGATATCGAGGTGTACGCAAAGCCCGGCCAGAAAGTCGCGTTTGTCGGCGCGACCGGCGCGGGCAAGACCACGATCACCAATCTGTTGAATCGTTTTTACGACATTCAGGACGGCAAGATCCGCTACGACGGCATCAATATCAACAAGATCAAGAAGAGCGACCTGCGCCGATCCCTGGGGATTGTGCTCCAGGATACGCATCTCTTCACCGGCACTGTGGCCGATAATATCCGCTACGGCAAGCTGGATGCGACAGACGAGGAGGTGCGGGCGGCGGCAAAATTGGCCAACGCGGACTATTTTATTCAGAGTCTCCCGAACGGCTATGACACGGTGCTGACCGGCGACGGCGCCAACCTCTCCCAGGGGCAGAGGCAGCTGCTAGCCATCGCCAGGGCGGCGATCGCCGACCCGCCGGTGCTGATTCTCGACGAGGCGACTTCGAGTATCGACTCAAGAACCGAAAAAATTGTTCAGGACGGCATGGACAAGCTCATGTCCGGCCGCACGGTCTTCGTCATCGCCCACCGTCTGTCCACGATCAAAAACTCGAATGTGATCATCGTGCTTGACCATGGCAGGATCATTGAGCGCGGCGATCATGAGAGCCTGATGAAGAAGCGCGGTATCTATTATCAGCTCTACACAGGGCTTCTTGAGCAATCATAAACGGGGTAAAGCCAGCCACCCGGACTATCCGTGGCGGCGCAGGGATTCACGTTGCTCTTCACGGTCACAGGGTGGGATAATACCAGTTCGTGAGCGACGGATTCACGCAAAGTTTTTATAAAAATTTGACAAGAATATATTTTTTATTTTTAAATTATGCTATAATGTCCATGTGGGGCCTCCCGCATGGACATATTTATATAAGTGAGTGAGATTATGGATTTACATGATTTATCGGATATGGGCAATCAGATTAAGGATGTCGTCAACGAAGCCTTTGAGACAAAAGATTTCAGGCATTTGAGCCGCAACATCAGCCAGACTGTCAACGAGACGATGGACCGGATCGACAGGGAAAGCGGCAATGGCTTCTACTACCAGCCGCGGGACGATCGGGGGAATCCGATCTATGGTTCCGGCACACAGGGCGCTCAGGGTTCATCCCAGTGGACAGCAACAGGAAGCGCAGGCCAGACTTCCGGACAGACCGCAGGCAATACCTACGGCACAGGCCCGCAGAACACTTACGGCACAGG
>CAYRDY010000018.1:10280-21833 GCA_964423195.1 uncultured Catenibacillus sp.
CAGGCAGCAAAAGCGGCTTCTCCGGAGGCGCTCACGGCGCCTATAACGGCGGCCCGCGCCGCACCTCAGAACATGCATGGCGCGCATCGTCGGGTTCGAGCGGCACTTACGCTCGGACGGGCGCGGGGCAGACGTCCGGGGGAAATACTCAAAATTATCAGAACCAGGGCGCCGCGTATTCGCCCACTGTCCGGCGCTCAGGTGATGTCTATGACGTTGGGTTTCCGGTACTTAAAAATCCGCCCGGACGGGTTTCAAGTGTCCTTCTGATGTTCTTTGGCTATGCCTTCAGCGCCATTTTCGCGATTCTGGAAATTATTCTGATTCTGAACGCGATCATTGTCGCAGGTGGCAGGGGGGCGTTTCTTGCGACGGCCGCGGGATTTTTGCCGGCGCTGATAGCCAGCGTCATCGTCTCATTCTGCGGCACCTCAATGCATCAGCGGTTGAACAGATTTAAGTCATATCTGAGGGTACTAAAGGGGAAAACCTTCGCCTCATTTAAGGAGCTGTCCTCCCGTATCGGCAAAAAGCCTGAATTTGTCCGCAAGGACGTCAGCCATATGATCGACAAGGGTTATTTTCCGGAGGGCCACATCGACGAACAGGGGACCTGTCTGATGGTGACCGATCAAATTTATCAGCAATATCTTGAGACGCAGGCCAACGCCAAAGCCCTGCAGGAGGCCGCCGCGGCAAAGGCGGCGGCGGAGGAAGCTCAGACGACGCCTGAGCAGCGGGCACAGCTGCGCAAGATCGAGGAGGAGGGCAAGCGCTATATGCAGCATATCCGCGAGGCCAACGACGCCATACCGGATACCGAGATCAGCAATAAACTGTACCGCATGGAGGCCATCGTCCAGAAAATCTTTGAGTACGCGAGACAGAATCCGGACCAGATCTCACAGCTTCGGCGGTTCATGGATTATTATATGCCGACCACCGATAAATTGGTGACGGCCTACAAAGAGTTTGACGCCCAGCAGATTCAGGGTGAGAATATCAAAAACGCCAAAGAGGAGATCGCAAAGAGTTTGGATATGATCAATGACGCCTATGAAAAGCTCTATGACGGCATGTACATGGAGGCGCGGATGGATGTCTCCAGCGATATCGCCGTTCTGCAGGCCATGCTTGCGCAGGAGGGGCTGACAGAGAGCGATTTCAAAAAGAAATAGGATAACTTATCCATGGCGGTGCGCCGCAGGGGCGTCGCATGATGGTTTAACAAGGAGAAAAAAGTCCGGAAGTAAAACTTCCAAATCTGTCGTGATGGCGCGCGTGGGCGTCAGGAAAGAGAGGAAATCATGAGTGAGACAATGTACACACAGACGGGAGGACCCGGTGGGATGCCGGCGCAGCAGATGATGCCGGGGGAGTCCGGCGCGATACCGGCACAGCAGACGACAGAACAGGCGGGCCCAGCGCCGATGCCGGCGCAGCAGATGACAGACGGAAATTTTGGCACCGCGCCGATGCCGGCTATGACGCTGACACTTGATCCGTTTGCCGATCAGGCGCCTGAAGCGAAAGCCGAGGTGTCCGCTTCCGCTCAGCCGGTCAAGCTGTCCATTGAGGACGAGTATGTGAAATACAATATTTCAGATGAAGAAAAAAAGATCATCGAGGATTTTTCAAAGAATATCGATCTCTACAACAGCCAGCAGATCATGCAGTACGGCGCTGCCGCCCAGAAAAAAATCTCTGACTTTTCCGAGCAGGCGCTGGAGAATGTCAGGTCCAAGGATCTGGGCGAGATCGGCGATATTCTCACCGACTGTGTGAATGAGCTGAAAAGTTTTGATGCTGATGAGGAGGAGAAGGGTGGCTTTTTCGGCCTGTTCAAAAAGGCATCAAACAAAGTCGATACCATGAAGGCCAAATACGCAAAGGTCGAGTCCAATGTGGACAATATCTGCAAGATGCTTGAGGACCACCAGATCCAGTTGATGAAAGATTCGGCTATGCTGGATCAGATGTATCAGTTTAATGCCAGTTATTTCAGAGAGCTGACCATGTATATCATCGCAGGAAAGAAAAAGCTGGAGATCGCGCAGAAACAGGAGCTCCCGATGATGCTTGAGAGGGCCAGACAGAGCGGCCTGATGGAGGACACCAACAAGGCCAACGACTATTCCGCTCTGATCGACCGCTTTGACAAGAAAATTCACGATCTGGAGCTGACGCGCATGGTCTCCATGCAGATGGCGCCGCAGATTCGCCTTGTGCAGAACAATGATATTCTGATGTCCGAAAAGATTCAGTCGATGATGGTCAACACCATTCCGCTGTGGAAGAGTCAGATGGTGCTGGCGCTCGGCGTGAACCACTCCAAACAGGCGGCGGAGGCGCAGCGTTCCGTCACGGACATGACCAACGCGCTGCTTCGCAAAAATGCCGAGACATTAAAGATGGCGACCACCGAGACCGCCAAGGAGCTGGAGCGCGGCATCGTCGATGTCGAGACGCTGACACAGACCAACGAGATGCTGATCTCCACCATCGACGATGTGATGAAGATTCAGGAGGAAGGCCGGACAAAACGCCACGATGCGGAAGTTCAGTTACAGAAAATGGAGACTGACTTGAAAAATAAGATTTTGCAGATCAGCCAGACCAGGGGTTCATGAAAACGGAGACTTCAATGGAAAATCAAAAGTATTGGAAGAAGTCCGCATGTCCGTATGATTGTCCGGATTCATGCGGGCTTCTTTTAGAGACGGACGGCACGACAGTATACCGTGTCAAGGGCGACCCGGATCATCCGGTCACGCACGGCTTTATCTGTCAGAAAATGCAGCATTATGAAAAGACGATCCATCATCCGGACCGCATCCTGACGCCGCTTCGACGCATCGGGGACAAGGGCAGCGGCCAATTTCAGGCGATCACATGGGATGAGGCGCTTTGTGAAATCCGCGACCGGTGGAGAGAAATCATCAGGGTCTATGGCAGCGAGGCGATCCTGCCATACTCATTTGCGGGCAACCTCCATCTCGTTCAGAACAAATGCGGTGATGCCTTTTTTCACAGGCTGGGCGCATCCCGGCTGGAGAGAACGATCTGCTCCAAGGCCAAGACGGCCGGTTTTTCGCAGATGATTGGCAGAACCGGCGGCATCAATCCGGATGATATCAGATACAGTGACCTGATCATTATCTGGGGCAGCAATCTGAACGCCACCATGCTCCATGCGCACGCGCAAGTCGTGGAGGCCAGGCGGCGGGGCGTGCCGGTGATTCTGATCGAGACTTATCGGACGCCGACAGCGGCGCTCGCCGATGAGGTGATCCTGCTCCCGCCGGGCACCGACGGCGCCTTAGCGCTCGCGATGGCCAATACCCTAAAGCGGCACCGGCTGACCGACCGCGCGTTTATCAGAGAACACACCAGTGGCTGGCGACATTTTGCCAGCTCACTGACCAGATATACGCCGCAGTGGGCCGAAAAAATCACCGGCATTCCGGCAGAAACCATTGAGCGCCTCGCGGATGCCTACGGGAGGGCCAGGGCGCCGCTGATCATTTTCGGCTCCGGATATTCCCGACAGAGCAACGGCGCCTTGACGACGCGCTGCATCTGCGCGCTTCCGGCATTGACCGGCGCATTTCTCAAAAAGGGCGGCGGTATCATCGGCAATATCGCCACCGCGGTTGCCTTTGATGTTGATATGGTGCGCCGGCCGGATTTGTTAAAAAAGGAAACGCGTGCGATCAATATGAATCAGATCGGCAGCGCTCTGTGCGGCGATCAGGTCAATGCGGCGGGTGAGATCATCGGAAGGCTTGACCCGCCGGTCATGAGCCTGTATGTCTACAACTCAAATCCCGTCGATGTGGCGCCGGCACAGAAAAAAGTGATCGCGGGTCTAAAGCGGGAGGATTTATTCACGGTCGTGCATGAGCGCTTTATGACCGACACGGCCAGATTCGCGGACATCATTCTGCCGGCCGACACGTCCGTTGAGCACTATAATCTGACCACGCCTTACGGCAATTACGCGGTGTCAGTCACGGCGCCGGTCATCCCGCCTCCGGGCGAGTGTAAATCCAACTGGGACACCTTCTGCCTGCTGGCAAAGAAGATGGGATTCAGGAATCAATATTTTAAATATACCAATGAGGAAATCGTGCGCATGGTCGCCGAGAGGGAAAATGGGATCCGCGCCCGCTGGACGGATGAGGAAAAGGCGGCTTTTGATGGCGGTGAGGCGGTCCTCCTCCACGCGGACTACGAGATCAACGCCCCGGACGGGCGGATAGAATTTTATTCGCCGCAGCTGGAATTTCCGATGCCCGCCTATGTGCCGTATTCCGGAGGTGACTATCCGCTCAGGCTCATCGTCGCGCCGAGCGTTTACACGCTCAACTCGACGTTCACGGAGCGCAAGGACCTCGTGGACAGGCGGGGGAGGAGCGTCTTGAAAATCAACCCGCGGGACGCCTATGAGCGGGGGATAGCCGATGGGAATATCATCGAGGCTTTCAATGACCTTGCGGCTGTGGAGTTCTTCGCGGAGGTCACGGAGGATGTGCTCGGCGGCACGGTTGTGGCCGAGGGCGTCTACCGTCTGTCCGATTCGATGAATCAGCTGACCGTCAACGCCCTGCTCTCTGAGCGGCTGACAGATGGCGGCAGGGCATCGACACTGTGCGGCAATACGGTGGACATACGGAAATTGTGAGGGACAAGAGCGGTTCATATTCGGCAGGTTTGTCCGGAAAATACTGTCCGGGGGAGGTTGCCGAAAGGGAAATTGTCGGGAGGAATCAAATGTTAAAGGTACTTATTGCGGATGATGAGAAAAATATTTGTCTGATGATCCAGAAACTGGTGCCATGGGAAAATTATGGGATGAAGGTGATCGACATCGTCCAAAATGGCATAGACGCCATGCGCGCCATCGAGACATGGAAGCCGGATGTGGTGATCTCGGATATCCGCATGCCGGGCTATGACGGTCTGGAAATCATTCAGAGAGCCCGCGAATTAAATCTCGACACCGATTTTATCATTATCAGCGGGTATAAATATTTTGAGTATGCCCACAAGGCGTTAAAGCTGGGGGTTGAGTATTATCTGCTCAAGCCGATCGACAAGAAGGAGCTGTGGGACGACCTCGAAAAGATTGCGGAGAAGAGAAAGAGCGTGATGGCGACGGCACAGGAGCGCGAAAAGCTCAAGGCGGAGGTCAGCAGCAGCCGCAAGAAGATGCACAAGCATTTTTTGAGCAATATCATCCGGAAAAATGTCCGCGGCCAGGATCTGGAGATGAGCCGCGTCAACGCGGAATATCAGCTTTCTTTCGAGCAGGGTCGGTTTACGGCGGTGTTCATCAAGATCGACTGTGAGGAGATCGGCCAGGATCTGACGTCACTCTTAAATATGGCGGAGGATGTCGTCGATAAAATGCTGCAGGAGGTTGATCTCGAATACATCACCAGCATCATGAAAAGCGGCGTCATCGTTCTGATCAACGAGCGCGAGGAGATGACGGAGACAGCCAGAAATACGATGATGCTCGCCACTCAGCGCATCAAGTGGGAGCTGGATAAATTTAAGGGGTACCATATGACCGTGGGTATCGGTGGCTCAAAGATGAGTATTTCCGGCATCACGGATTCCATCGACGAGGCGGTCAAGGCCATCAAGTGCCGGGGCAAGGTCGGTCTCGACAAAAAGATATTTTACGAGCAGCTCAAGGTGAGGGAACTGCCGCTGCAGACAATCCTGGGCGAAAAGCAGATTCACGAGATTGAAAATATCGTGGACTCTCTGGATTATGAGACTTTCCACAAGACGTTGACAAAAATGCATGAGGATGTCCAGGCGGATGTCATGAATTCTCCGGTTGTCATCTATGACTATCTGGAGCATGTCGCACAGATCATTCTCCGCGTGCTGCGCCGAAATCAGATGGAGGAGAAGATCCTGACAGATCTGGAGACGGACTTGAATCAAATTTTAGATTTTTACGCGCAGACCAGCGACATGGTCTACTATTACAGTATGCGGGTGCGCAAGTGCTTTGAGGAGATCATCGCCAGCAGAAAAAACAGAAGTCTGCTGCCGATTCGCATGGCCAAACAGTATGTCCAGGAGAATTACAGTCGTCAGGTCTCTCTGGAGGATGTGGCCGAGGCCATCAACATGAGCCCGGCCTATCTGAGTACGATGTTTAAGAAAGAGATGGGCATCAATTTCAGCGATTTTCTGATCTCCTGCCGCATGGATGCCGCCAAGAATATCCTGCGCACGACGGATCTGCCGATCAATGAAGTCGCCGAGAAAGTCGGCTACACGGATGCGCGCTATTTCAGCAAAACCTTCAGCAAAATGGTGGGACTCAAGCCCTCTGCTTACCGGAAACTGTATCTGTAAACTTTCATGTGCCGCACGGTGGGAGATATTTATGAGAAAAAAACAGAGGAACACCCTCTTCATCGCTCTGGTTATTGCATTCGCGGTCACGCTGCTGGCAGATTTCATCCTGGTGATTCTTACTTTTATACTTAAGAGACCGTCTGAGAAGATACCTCTGATGGCGGCGGTCACCGTTTTGGGAATCATTCTGATGGTTTTAGACGTTGTCTTTTTTGCAGTTTTCGTTTATCGGCCGATGCGGCAGGTGAGAGCCGCGTTTGGCGCACTGGACATCGCCGGGACAGAGGACATGGAAGAAACGCTGGCTGGCACGGAAACGGTGGGGGAGATGATCACGGCGCTGCAGGATAAAATGAAGGGACTGGCCGAGAGGGAACACGGCTCGGCAATTCTCTATGAACAGGCGCAGTACGCGCAGTTGCAGAATCAGATCAACCCGCATTTCCTCTACAATACGCTGGAGACGATTCGGGGGCAGGCCATCATCGACGACAACTATCTCATTGCCGACATGACTGAGGCGCTTGGCAAATATTTTCGCTACAGCATCAGCAGGGACAATGACACGGTGACCGTCGGGCAGGAGCTGGATAACATTTTAAATTATGTGCAGATCCAGCAGTACCGTTTTCAGGACCGCTTTATTTTCAGAATCTATCCGCATGTGCCGGAGGAAGAATATAACATCTGTAAAATTCCCAAGATGACGCTCCAGCCGATCGTGGAGAACGCGATTTTTCACGGGATGGAGCAGAAAGTCGACAAGGGGCATATCAGCATCCATATCGATGTGACAGAGGACAAACTCATCATCATTGTGGCGGATGACGGTGTCGGGATGGATGAGGCGGCGCTTGAAAAGATGAACCGGAAGCTCAGGGAGACAGAGACGACCGGTGAGATGACCTCGAAAGGCCGACATAACGGTATCGCCATTGAGAATGTCAACCGCCGCTTAAAACTTTTGTTCGGCAGCGATTACGGCCTCAGGGTCTCCAGCACCAAGGGGTTGGGGACGGAGGTTGAGGTGACGCTGCCCAAAGTTTTGATGGACGAGAAGAAAGAAGATATATGAAAAGAGAAATCCTGAGGATGCAGGACGTGTGCATCGGCTACAATGAGGTCAGTCAGCTGGATCACTTCCATCTCTATATCTCTGAGGGCGAGATGGTGAATTTGCTCGGCATGACCGGCGCTGGAAAGACGCTGATCTATCACTATTTTAAGGGACACCTGCCGCTAAAGGCTGGAAAAGTCATCTATGACGGCAGGGTCAGCGAGGCCGGGAAATTGTTTCAGGATGTGACGGAGGTGGTCTGCCTGGGGCAGGAGCCGGCGCTGATTCCCGGACTCTCCGTGGCGGAGAATATCTTTGTCATCACCGGAAAGCGAAGGGTCAAGGGGATCTTTCGCATGAGTGACGTCAATTACCGCGCGAAATTGCTGCTGGGGCAGTATGCGCCGGAAATTTTGCCGACAACGCTGATCAGGGAGCTGACGCCTGCCGGGCAGCGCGTCATTGAACTTCTGCGCGCCATAGAGAACGAGGCGAAACTGGTCGTGATCGACGATATTTTCCAGGGCTACGGGCAGAACGATATGATGCGGATCATCGCGCTGCTGAAAAGCCTGAACGAACGCGGCGTCGCCATTCTGTATGCCAGTCATGAGATGGATCTGGCCAGAGGCCTGGCCGACCGCGTGGTGATCATGCGCAGGGGGAGAAATATCCGCACTTTCTATGAAAAAGATTACGACGAGCAGTACAGCCAGCAGCTCATGATCGGCAACGACGAATTGCCGGCTTTCGTCCATGACAGCACATGCACGGATAAAGCTGTCTTCGAGATCAGCGGCCTGAGCGGCGCGCAGGGCATCGAAAATGTAAATATGTCGGTACACGAGGGCGAGATCATCGGCCTCTATGACCTGGATAACAGGAAGAACATGGCGGTCCTCAATATGATTGTCGGGGAGGCGCCGATAAGCGGCGGGCAGATGGCGATCAGGGGCAAAAAATACAGGCCGCGCGGCCTGACATACGCGATTAAGTGCGGCATCGGCTATATTCCCTACAATATGATCGGCGATCATCTGGTCGGGACGATGAGCTTTGTGGACAATTTAAGTTTGCCGGTGCTGAAGGCGACCAGCCATCTGAAGATATTCAGGGACATGGATGTGCCGAGATACCTGGAGAAAGAATATCGGGAGCGCTTGGGGATTCCCGACGAGGAAAAGGAGATGGGCGTCAGCCATTTTGACGCCTACATCCAAAACAGTATTCTGCTGACGCGCTGGACACTGGCGCACCCGACGATGATTGTCTGCATGGAGCCGTGCGGCAACGCGGACATCATCATGCGCGACATGATTTTTAACGCATTGTCGGAGATGGCAAAAAACGGCACCGCGGTTCTGATCGCCTCTCAGAATATGAACGAGCTGAATCAGATCTGCGACACGATCTATGTCATCAACAGCAGTGAGCATACCTTCCAAAAATATGACAACAGAAAATTGAAATAGGGTGTGATACAGGGCGGCAGAGCAAAAGTGCTCTGCCGTCTGTTTTTTCAAAAAATAATACACTTTTTCAAAAAAGACACGCATTGCTTATTTTTTAAAAATCTTATATATTGAGTTTATCAAAAAATTAGGAGATGAAACCATGAACAAAAAACTATTAGCTATGATCATGACCATCGTGATGGCAGTTGCCCTGGCCGCGGGCTGCGGCGGCGGCAACAAAGAGACACAGGCTCCGGCCGATACCGAGGCCCCTGCAGAGACACAGGCTCCTGCGGATACAGAAGCTCCTGCGGACACTGAGGCTCAGGACGAGACTGAGGCTCCTGCGGAAAACGTTGGCGGCGGTGAGGGCGGCAGCGTGGGCACGGCCTCGATGGAGGGCAAGAAAGTCGGCTTTACCGTGCCGAGTGTCGGCAACGACTTTATGCTGAACCTTTCCAATGCCGTAAAGGCTGCCCTGGAAGAGCGCGGCATGGAGTGCCAGGTTGACGCCGCTGACGGCGACGTGACCAGACAGATCGAGCAGATCGAGAACTATGCCACCATGGGCATGGATTTGATTGTTGTCTTCCCGATCAACGGCGAGGCGCTGACAAGTGTCTGCCAGAGAGTCATGGACGAGGGCACGCCGGTCTTCGCGTTTGCCATGGAGATTCCTGACGGCGCCACCACCCAGATGCTCTCCGCGGCAGAGGCCGACATGGGCCAGGCCTGCCTGGATATGGCCAACGAGTGGATCGATAAGACATTTGCGGACGCCGGCGACGGCGAGGTAAAAGTTTACCTGCTGACTTCGTCCTACAGCCCAGAGGCTGTCGAGAGATGTGAGCCGCTCAAGAAGATCGAGGAGAATCCGAAAGTGACTTTGGTCCAGGAAGAGATCCCTGACTGGAACTCACAGGATGACGCCCGCACCAGGGTTGAGAATGCCTTCCTTGTCAACCCTGACATCGACGTGATCATCGCCTGCAACGGCACCACGGCGCTTGGCGCGGAATCCTACATCGCATCCCCGGACTGCCCGGTCGAAGACCTGAGCAAATTCGGCATCTTCACGGTCGATGAGACAGAAGAGATTGTCTCCAAGATCCAGGCCTCCGCGAACGATGAGAGCACTCTGAGGGGCACCATTTCCATGGGCAGCATCGACGATACCGTCAATGATTTCCTTCAGGCCTCTGAGCCGATCCTGACCGAAGGGGAACCGTACCCTGTATGGAACGGCAGCTGCAAGGCATTGACCGTCGATACACTGGGTCAGTAATCAGATAACAGATAATAAAAAGGGGCCGCCATGCCGGCGGCCCTGTTTTTAAGGAAGGTGAATACGGAGAATGGGAAATGTCGTATTGCAAATGAAGCATATCACCAAGCGCTATCCGGGCGTCGTGGCGCTGGATGACGTCAGCGTTGATTTTGAGGCGGGCCAGGTGCATGCGCTGCTGGGTGAGAACGGTGCGGGAAAATCCACTTTGATCAAGGTGCTTTCCGGAGCTGTTGAAAATGATGAAGGACAAATCTGTATAGACGGAAAAGAATACGCGAAGATGACCCCGATGCTCTCAAGAAGCCATGGCGTCGAGGTGATTTATCAGGAATATAATCTGGTCGGCTCTTTGACAGTTGCGGAAAATATCTGTTTGGGCAGCAAGATGCACGGCCTCACCAATAAAAAAGAAATGGTTGAACGCACTCAGGCATTATTCGATCAGTATACGATCGATATCGATCCGAAGGCCTATGTGCGGGACCTCTCACCGGCGCAGCAGCAGCTGGTGGAAATCACAAAGGCGATCTCCAAGGACGCGAAGATCATCGTCATGGATGAGCCGACGGCTCAGCTGACCATGTCGGAGGTTCAGAAACTCTATGAGATCATCCGAAATCTGAAGGAAAAAAATGTCGCTATCATCTACATCTCGCACCGGCTGGAGGAGCTGTTTGAGACCACCGACTGCGTGACCATCATGCGCGACGGCGCCTATGTCAAGACGGTCCAGACAAAGGATACCAACCGCGACGAGCTGATCTCCCTGATGGTCGGCCGTGAGCTGACCAATACCTATCCGAAGCGAAATTGCGTCAAGGATGAGGTTGTCCTGGATGTGAGAGATATCAGCGGATACCGCAATGACCACGTGTCATTCCAGCTCCACCGCGGCGAGATTCTGGGCTTATCTGGCCTTGTCGGCGCCGGACGGACGGAGCTTGCGCGGGTCATCTTCGGCGCGGATAAAAAGCTCGGCGGCAGCGTCGCTGTCGGCGGAAAGGAAGTCCGCATCAAATCGCCGAGCGATGCGATCAAAAACGGCATCGGCCTGATCCCTGAGGACAGAAAAGAGCAGGGATGTTTTTTGAATATGACGATCGAGTGGAATATCGCCATCTCAAATATCCGCAATCTGACCACCAATCATCTGGTGAGCAAGAAAAAGATCACGGAGAGCGCTGAATATTTTGAGAAGAAACTCAATATCAAAACCCCGTCGATCAAGCAGCGCGTCGGGAATTTGAGCGGCGGCAATCAGCAGAAAGTCGTTCTCGCCAAGGTTCTGGCCACCAACTCGGACATCATCATATTTGACGAGCCGACCAGGGGCATTGATATCGGCGCCCGCCACGAAATTTATCAGCTGA
>CAYRDY010000018.1:21843-26979 GCA_964423195.1 uncultured Catenibacillus sp.
GGTGGAGGAGGGCAAATCGATCATTATGTTCAGTTCCGATATGGAGGAACTGCTGGGAATGTCCGACCGCGTCATCGTCCTCAGCGAGGGGCATATCACCGGTGAAGTGAAAAAAGATGAGTTCAGCCAGGAGAGGATCCTGAGCCTGGCGTCTAACGAATAGGAGGAGCTGCAAAAATGAGTAAAGGAAATAAAGTGAAAGCCATATTGAAAGCCAATGTCATGTTGATCATCCTGATTCTATTGCTGATCGTCTTCGGCATCATGAATCCGAACTTCCTGACATTTAAGAACCTGATGAATATCTGCACGCAGAACGCTTACTTTGTCATCGCCTCGATCGGTGTGGCCATGATTATGATCAGCGGCGGCACGGATCTTTCTGTGGGGCAGATCATCTCTGTGGTCGGCGTCTCCATCGCCATCTTCATGCAGAAATGGGGCCTTCCGGTGCCGGTCGCGATCATCCTCGGCCTGGTTCTCGGCGGCGTCCTTGGCTGTTTCAACGGTTTTGTGGCCAACTTGCTGAAGATTCATCCGATGATCGTCACGCTGGCGACCATGACAATGTTCCAGGGCATCTCCTACACGATCTCCGGTTCACAGTCATTCTTTAACTTTGCGGACTCCTATAAGAATATCGGACAGGGCTACGTAGGCCCGATCTCTATTCCGGTTATCCTTGCAATCGTGATCGCTCTTGCCGCGCACTTTGTCCTTGAGAAGACCTGCTTCGGGCGTTTCATCTATGCGACCGGCGGCAACGGCGAGGCGGCACGCCTGGCAGGCATCAATACCAAGCGCATCCGAATGATCGTGTTTTCACTCGGCGGCGTGCTGTTCGCGATCTCCGCGGTCATTCTGACTTCCCGCGGCGGCTCCGCCAACTCGACCATCGGGCCAGGCACGGAATTTGATGCCATCACCGCCTGCGTCCTCGGCGGCGTCAGCTTTATCGGCGGCGAGGGCAAGGTCAAGGGCGTCATCATCGGCTGCCTGATTCTGGGCGTACTGTCCAATGGCATGCAGCTCATCGGCATGGGTGTCTATGTACAGTATATCGTCAAAGGTATCATCCTCATGCTGTCCATCGGTTACGATACCCTGCAAAAGAGTGCGAAGGTGAAAAAAGTCGCCTCCGCGAAAGCAGCTTAAAAATCATCTCCTGAGTCAATATTTGATCAACATACCGGCTCTCGCCGCGACTTGCGCGGCGGGAGCCGGTATGCTTTAAATATCAAATAATCGCAGCACTTTTCGGTGCGCGGTGGATATGGCAATCTGATCCATCTCATCGCGGGTATATAAACCGGCCTGCAAAAAATTCTCAAGCATCTCTGTCGGATTCCCCGTGATCTCCCCGCGGTAACCGTTCATCAGCCACACACGGTGGGTAAATACATGTTTGACCGACCCGCCGGCTTCGAGCAGCCGCACCGGTACGCCGTATGCCTCAAAGAAGGCATCCTCAAAGGCCGCCGGGGACTCGACCTCGTACTGGACAAGACCGTAGAGATTCTGCAGAAGGCCGGTTTGATTCTTGACGAGAAGATAGCGATTTTTATATTTTAAGACCGCCGTGATGTATTCGATTTCATTTTTGGCGCACGGCTTGATGTTTACAGGTAGCAGCGCAACCGTCCCCGCGGCCTTGGCGCCGCAGAGAGATGCCACGGGGCATCTGTCACAGGATGGCTTTTTCGGTGTGCAGATCATGGCACCCAGATCCATCATCGCCTGGTTAAAATCGGAGGGACGCGTCGGGTCGATCAGCTCATCCATGATGCGCTGAAATGCTCTCTTTGTCTTGCCCGCGGCGATATTGTCCTGTCGATTGCAGACGCGGGAGATGATGCGCAGCGTGTTTCCGTCGACGACGCCTTTGGGGATGCCAAAGGCGATGCTCGCGATGGCGCTTGCCGTGTACGGGCCGATGCCCTTTAGACTCAGAATATTCTCGTAATCTGACGGGAACTGCCCGTCAAATTTTTCTGTGATTGTTTTTGCCGCCGTCATCAGATTGGCCGCACGCCGGTAATAGCCAAGGCCCTCCCAGGATTTAAAGACCTCATCCTCCGTCGCATCCGCGAGGACTTTCGGGGTCGGGAAGCGGCTGATGAAACGCTCGTAATAGGGCTTGACGGTGTCAACCTGTGTCTGCTGGAGCATGATCTCACTGATCCAGATGCGGTACGGATCCTTTGTCCCCCGCCAGGGCAGCGTCCGCCCGTATACTCTGTACCAGCCAATCAGCGCGTCTCTGAAATGATTGATATCTTTCGTATTCATAGAAATCTCCATTCCGCTGTCTGCACGCCGCCGTGAATGAAAGCCAGATGACGGTTTTATGGTGGTATGCATCTCTATTTTGCGGGGTTTTTTCGGAAATGTCAAGCGAAATCACGCCGGAGAGTGTGTCTGTTGCCTTGCCTGCGATGTCGAATTTTGTCGACAAAAAATGATTGATTTATTCTGGATTTGGTGTATAATCATCTTAAGAGCATCGGCAACGGGTGATTCCGGCCGGGTTTTTAGTCGCCTGTTGTTTCGTGCTTACATTTCTAAAATATAGATATATCTTTTCTCTAATTTTTTCAATTTTTTCCCAACTCTCATTTGATTTTAGTATTTGAATAGCTGTATTTAAAAATGAGTTTGGAAGTAAATCATCCAAATCTATTTTGATGTCGCGAAAATGCGCGTAGGAAGGAGAAAATATGACGCAGTATATGGAATATGAGGATTTTTTGACTAAAATGAAAGATTTATTGAGCGAGATGCTATCGGAAAAGCATCCGGTCGTGATCAAGTATTCGGATTTTCTGAGAAACAATAATGTCATCAGAAAGGAGCTGCAGATCAACTCGACGGATGATCCGTGCGGCAAGGTGATGGATCCGCGGCCGCTCTATGACCGCTATCTGATGGGATCAGAGATTGAGCAGCTGGCGCAGGAGGTCATTGATATCTATCTGCAGGAGGAATCCTCCAATATCACAGAGATCTGTCGTGGAGTCGATCACTATGAATCGATTCGGGAGCGGATTTTTATTCGGGTCGTCAATTATCATGAGAATCAGCTCTTTCTGTCGCTGTGTCCGCATGTGCAGAAACTCGATCTGGCGATGACTTTTCGCATACGGGTCCAGGACTCGGACAGGGGCTTGCTGTCGATGAGCGTTGATAATTTTTTGTTTGAGCGGTGGAACATCTCACTGGAGCAGCTCTATGAGGATGCGCTCGTCAACACGAGAAGAATATTTCCGGAGGCTGTCGTGCCGATCCGTGTCTTGTTAGACGCGGGTCTGTCCGGTACGTCCATCGCGGATTTGGTGACAGATGAGGTGGCGCAGGAGATGGAAAGCGATCAGATGTATGCGATCACAAATGATCAGAGCATCAACGGCGCGGTGGCTGTATTTTATCCCAATGTCCTCAGAGAACTCGCGGACCGACTGGGTTCGGATATTTATCTGATGCCGAGCAGTATCCATGAGATGATGGCGGTGCCGTGCGAGAAATGGGACGATGTCAGTCAGCTCAAGACGATCGTCGAGGATGCCAATCAGTCGGTGGTCGCAAAGGAAGAACAGCTGGGCAGCAGCGTTTATAAATATGAGCGCCGGACGGACGAGATCACGATCGCCGCTTAAAATGATGCAGTGCCGCGGGCAAGTTTTGCCCGCGGCTATTTTTTCCTTGCCAAACGCGGCAATAGTTGTTAAAATAGAAAAGTATTTGCGGCAGTTTGGGCTTGTCCGGACTGCACAGGTCTTTATACATTGGACTGATTTTTGAAAGGGGCCGTAAGACGATGATTACACAGAGACCTAAGGGGACACAGGACTGGTACGGCGAACAGATGCACAGACGCACGGTGATCGAGGCCCTGGCGCGGAAGCTCTGCCGGGTTTATCATATCAAAGAGGTGAGCACGCCGGTCTTTGAGCATACGGTGCTGTTTCAGCGCGGCGTCGGTGAGACGACGGATGTGGTGCAGAAGGAAATGTATACATTTGAGGATAAAGGACACAGAAGCATCACGCTGAAGCCGGAGGGCACAGCCGGCGCCATCCGCGCCTACCTTGAGAATAATCTCTACGCACAGCCGGCGCCTGCCAAGCTGTTTTATATGACACCGGCGTTTCGCTACGAGCAGCCTCAGAGCGGACGGCTCAGGCAGCATCACCAGTTCGGCGTCGAGTTCATCGGGTCTGAGAGTCCTCTGGCTGAGGTGGAACTGATCTCTCTGATCACGACCTTTATCAGAGAGATCGGTCTGAGGGACGCGAAACTACACATCAACAGTATCGGCTGTAAAGATTGCAGACAGACGTACAATGAGGCGCTGCTTACCTATCTCAGGAAGCATGAGGATGAGCTCTGCCCGACCTGCCGTGAGCGCATGCAAAAAAATCCGCTGCGCGTGATCGACTGCAAGGTGCCCACATGCAAGGAAATTGTGAGGGGTGCGCCGAGGACGATCGATTATCTGGATGACGGATGTCGGGAACATTTCGATGAACTGAAGTCGCTCCTCGATGAGATGGCTATTCCGTATGAGGTCGATACGGGTATCGTGCGCGGCCTCGATTACTATACCAGAACTGTGTTTGAGTTTGTCAATTCCGAGGGCTTTACCCTGTGCGGCGGCGGCCGCTACGACGGACTGGTACACGAGATCGATGAGAAGCAGGATATTCCGGCTGTCGGCTTTGGCATGGGGATTGAGCGCATCATTTATTTTCTGGAAAAAGAAAATGTGGCGCTTGCGCCGGAAGCGCCGGTCGAACTATATGTCGGCATTTTAGGGCGTGAGGCTAGAGCCGGCGCCTACAGAATTGTCGAGAGACTGCGCAGCCGCGGGATCATCGTGGAGACCGATTACATGGATCGCAGCGTCAAGGCGCAGATGAAATATGCAAACAAGATCGGTGCCAGACACACGGTGATCATCGGCAGCGATGAGATTGCCAATCATCGGGTACATATCAAAAATATGGCGGACGGGCAAGAGACGGAGATTGCCCTGGATGAGATCGAGGACTTTTTTACCGAGGGAGTGTATTGAGAATGGCCGAGTCAATGAAGGGATTAAAGCGTACCCACCGCTGTGCGGAGCTCTCCGCTCAAAAT
>CAYRDY010000019.1:0-15243 GCA_964423195.1 uncultured Catenibacillus sp.
AAGTCCTCCTCGACAAAATCGTCCTCATCGAAGACATCTCTCTCGGCGGCCGTCCCCTTATGGGAGGTCTTTTGGACTTTGCCGGCATCTTTCACCGGTTCACCGTCGGTTTTATCTGAAATATCGCCATTTTTTTCAAGCGATTCATAGATCTCATTCTCATACTCCCGGCGCTTCTGAGCCTCCTGCTCCTGCAGGGCCTGCTGCACCAGCCCCACATCAAAACCGGCATCCGTGACACCGGTGCGAATGCGCGCCCCATTGTAGGCGGACATAAAATCCTCGTCAATGATCGGAATATCCTGCCCGGTGATCTCCGCCTTCAGGCGCATGGCCTTGTTCACATAATCGCCATGGCCAAACCAGAGTGCGATCTCATCACACTCATGGACAGCCTTTTTGTCATCGCCCGCCTTGTGATAGAGCGTTGCAAGCTCATATGCCCATTCCTCGATATATTCATAATCTTTGAGGCGCTCAAGCGTATCGATCAGCACTGCCGTCCGCTCACCCTTCGCCTTGTCAAGCCTGTATCTCAGGATATAGCGGTGAACGTCGCGAGAGGCTACACCAATAAATTCTTTATAGTAATATTCGGCCTCGCTGTAGTCACCCATCTCAATATAAAGACTGGTAAGCAAGCTCAATATACGACGGTTGGAAGGAGATCTGTCGTAAGCCTTCACAAAAAGATTTTCCGCCTTGTCATACATGCCCTCCTGCATATAGACCTCACCGACCAGGCATAAATTCGGCGCGACTTTGATCCGGCCGACATCGATCTGGTCAATGATCTCAAGCGCTTCATCATATTTTTTCTCATTGACACAGCTTTGCAGCCGCCTGAACAACTGCGCCTCCGCCTGCTCCCTCATTTTCCTGTCTGAACGCTTTTCCAAAACCTCAGCCCCTTCGCATGTTCAACTCATATATCAGTCTGCCATAAATTTTCATGTTTAATCTGCCACAGAGATACACGTAACAGTCTATCACAAAAAAAGCGGATTTACAACAAATATTCTACATCATATACCGCGCGAACTGTCCTATTCGATATATTGCGCGAACCCATCGGTCATGGACTCACTGCCGTCCGGATATACCCAGAGCGCCTCCACGCCGTCCAGTGACTCCAGCATCCGCCGTCCGGACGCCTCGTCCATTGAAAACAGAGCCGTCGACAGGGCGTCGGCCTGCCCGGAATCCGCCGCGATCACGGAGACGGCGCTGAAATAAGTCGTCGGCATCAGGGTCTCTGTGTCGATGATGTGATGATATTTTTTCCCGTCCACCGTGTAATACCGCTGGTAATCGCCGCTGGTCACGATCGATTGGTCAGCCAGCAAAATCACATGAATAAGGGACTCTTCACTCTCTGTATCCGGATTCTGCAGACCAAGCCGCCAGCAATCTTTTGCACTGTAAGCATCGGGTGAGAGAGAATCACCGTCACGCTTTCGGCCAAATATCCCGGAACTTCCTCTTTTCCCGCCGACAGCCACAATATTTCCGCCCAGATCCAAAAGTCCCGACGTCACGCCCCAGGACTTCAAATCTTCGCTCAGGCGCGCCGCGGCGTAGCCCTTGGCGATCGCCCCCACATCCAGCGACATATCGGCGTCCGCCAGATAGACCGTGCCCAGATTCTCATCGATCACGACGTCCTCGATTCGGGTATGCGCCGCGGCCGCGCGAAGTGTCTCCATCGGCGGCAGCTTTGCCAAATTCGGCCGCTCCATCCCCTTTTCCCTGTACTCATGCCAGATCGAGAGGACGCTGCCCATGGCAATATTGACCTTCCCGCCGGACCGCTCATAAATATCTAGGCCAAGCTGCAGCATATCGATGATCTCCGCGTCAACGCGCACCGGCTCGATACCTGCCTGGTCATTGATCGTTTTTAAATTCTGAATCCCCGGATAGTCGTCATAAATATCAAAAAGCTGGCTGTACCGCTTCAGCGACGCCTCAAATTTTTCAAAAATATCCTCCGCCTCTTCGTCATCCGCATAAATCTGCAGTCTGATCAGCGTGTCGAAATAGGTGTAATACTCATGGGTCTGCAGCTTTCCGCTCGAACAGCCGCATAGGCAGAGCACGGACATAGCCGCGGCCAGAGAGATAGCCGCCGCAACCTTCTTCGGGAACATCTTGTTAACACCCGCTATTCTGAACCGCCAAATTTTTTAATGCCTCGGCCACAAAAGCCTTGTCTTCCCTGTAAGTTATGCCATACCACCGGTCGCTGGTCTCTATCAGCTTGACCTGCGCGCGGCCGCTCCTGATCAGATCATCGATAATCGTCGGCAGGAGATACTCGCTCGTGATGTCATCGCTGTCAAGTCCCGCCAGGAAATGCTTGAAACCGTCCGCCAGGACATCGATGAATTCCGGCATCAGAGCCCACATATTCATGGATACATGACATGAGGCGGGAATTTCTCTGACAATCACGCCATTTTCACGTATGACCACCCTGTCCCCATCCTTCTCGATCCCCTTTGTCTCAAAGACATCCGTCAGCATATGACGGTCATCGACCGTACAGATGCCGCGTGTCACCGCGCCGTTCTCGCTCAGGGTATTGCCCAGAATAAATCCGGCCATGCCGCAGTTCAACCGACCATCGACGAAGGCCGGCTCATGAATCAGAAAATCATGCAGCTTCACAAAAGCCTCCCTGCCGTAGTAGTCATCGGCATTGATCACGACAAACGGCTCCCGCACAATATCCTTGCAGACCAGGATCGCCTGGCCGGTGCCCCAAGGCCTGACCCGTGCCTTAGGCTTCACAAATCCCTCCGGCAGATCATCAAGCTCCTGATAAGCGTAGTCCACCTTGATCATCTTTTCGATCCGCTGCCCGATCACTTCTCTAAAATCCCTCTCCAGGCTCCGGCGGATGATAAATACGACCCTGTCAAACCCGGCCGCCACAGCATCCCTGACCGAGTAATCCATAATGATCTCTCCGCCAGGTCCGATCGGCTCAAGCTGTTTAATGCCGCCGACAAAACGGCTCCCGATACCCGCCGCCATGATCACAAGTGTTGTCCTCATACAGATTCCTCCAAAGCATCATATTGGGAAAGCCCTCTTCTTAAAAAAATACGGAAACTCTCTCGTTTCCGCAAAATCCCGCCTGCAGGGCTTTTTGCCATGGGAAACATTCCCGCATTTCCCGTGACACAAGGAAATTTTAACATAATTTGACCAGAGTGTAAAGAGAAAAAATCTGTCTATCGTCCCATGTCTAACGCCCTACGCGCGCATGACCGCATCTTTCATCTCGCGCACATAGGCCCGCACATGCGGCACACACTCGGTGCCGTACGCGCCGCACATTTTCACAATGGCGGAACCGACGATCACGCCATCCGACTGCTCGGCCATTTTCTGCGCCTGCTGCGGATTGGAGATGCCAAAGCCCACAGCGCAGGGGATATCTTTTACCGCCTTCACGAGCCTGACCATGGCGCCGATGTCGGTCGTGATCTCGCTGCGCATCCCCGTCACGCCGAGCGAAGACACACAGTAGACAAAGCCCTGCGCATCCCGCGCGATGCGCGCGATGCGATCATTGGAGGTGGGCGCGATCAGTGAGATCAGATCCAATCCATGTTGTCCGCACACAGTGTCAAACTCCTCTTTCTCCTCATACGGCACGTCCGGCAGGATCAGACCGTTCATGCCCAGATCCGCCGCCCTTTTGACAAACCGCTCCGTCCCGTAAGAAAAAACCACATTCGCGTAGGTCATGAAAACCATCGGCACGCCAGACGCCAAGCGGATACGCGCCACCATGTCAAATATTTTGTCGGTGGTGACGCCGCCCTGCAGCGCCCTTAGACTGGCGGCCTGAATGACCGGACCCTCCGCCGTCGGATCCGAGAAGGGAATCCCCAGCTCGATCAGATCCGCTCCGGCCTCCGCCATCGCGTATACCAGCTTTTCCGTCGTCTCAAGATCAGGGTCTCCACAGGTCACAAATGGTATAAATGCCTTGCCATGCGCAAACGCGTCCGCAATTTTCTTATTCATGGATATCCTCCCCTCTGTATCTGGCGATCGCCGCGCTGTCCTTGTCGCCGCGGCCTGAAATCGTGATCACAACCAGCGCGTCTTTTGGCATTTCCGGCACAATCTTCCGCGCGTAGGCCACCGCGTGCGCACTCTCAATAGCCGGGATAATGCCCTCGATCCTGGACAGATATTCAAACGCTTCCACGGCCTCCTCATCCGTCACAGGCACATATTCCGCGCGGCCCGTATCGTACAGATGCGCGTGTTCCGGACCCACGCCCGGATAATCAAGGCCGGCGGAAATCGAGTAGACCGGGGCGATCTGTCCGTATTCATCCTGGCAGAAATAGGATTTCATGCCGTGGAAAATACCCAGCTTCCCCGTGGCGATCGTCGCCGCCGTCTCCCTCGTGTCGACACCGCGCCCTGCCGCCTCACAGCCGATCAGGCGCACGCTTTTGTCCTCAATAAAATGATAAAAAGATCCGATGGCATTGGATCCACCGCCCACGCATGCCAGCACCGCGTCCGGCAGCCTGCCCTCTTTTTCAAGCATCTGTGCCTTGATCTCCTTCGAGATCACGGACTGAAAATCGCGAACAATCGTCGGGAACGGGTGCGGACCCATCACGGATCCCAACACATAGTGCGTGTCCGCGATCCGGTTGGTCCACTCGCGCATGGTCTCCGAAACCGCGTCCTTCAGAGTCGCCGTTCCGGTCGTCACCGCATGGACTTTCGCGCCCAGCAGGCGCATCCGGTAGACATTGAGCGCTTGCCGCTTCGTGTCTTCCTCTCCCATAAATATCTCACATTCCATGCCCATCAGCGCTGCCGCCGTTGCCGTGGCCACGCCGTGCTGTCCCGCGCCGGTCTCCGCGATCACGCGGGTCTTTCCCATTTTCTTTGCCAACAGCACCTGTCCCAGCACATTATTGATCTTGTGGGCTCCGGTGTGGTTGAGATCCTCACGCTTCAGATATACCTTGGCGCCGCCTAAGTCCTCCGTCATATGTGCCGCAAAGTAAAGCCGCGACGGTCTGCCCGCATATTCATTCAGCAGCTGTGTGAGCTCCGCGTTAAACTGCGGGTCATTTTTATAATGCTCATAGGCGGCTTCCAGTTCAATGACCGCATTCATCAGCGTCTCCGGTATATACTGACCGCCATGTATGCCGAATCTCCCTCTTGACATCACCATTTCCTCCGTTCAATCTTCCTGACTAACCTTTTTACAAAGTGACGCAGTGACGCACGATGGATCAGCCGTGCGAACCAGCCATACGGCCGATCAACCGGCCCTGTCGGCAGGCCTTACAAATCCGCGCCTGTCCCCCGAACCAGCCGCACGGCCTGCCGCATCTTCTCGATATCCTTAAATCCGTCCGTCTCAAGGCTGCTGCTCAAATCCACCGCCCACGGCCTGATCTCCCGGATCGCCTTCTCAAGATTATCCGCGCTTAAGCCGCCGGCGAGAAAGAACGCGCGGTCGATATGCGAAATCACCGACCAGTCAAAAGTTCGGCCCGTCCCGCCGCCGCCCTGATCGAGCAGAATATAATCCGCACTGCTGCGCTGCGCCTGCCGTACATCCTCAGCCGTTTTGATCGAAAATGCCTTGATGATCGCGCCCCGCGGATAAAGATCACCCGCGGCCACCGCAGCCGCCGACAAATTATCACGGCCCGATGCGCCCCACGCCGGTTCTTTTGTATACTCCCCCGCTATGGCACCACGCAGTGCCCGGATATAATCTTCATCTTCCTGCCCGTGGAGCTGTGCCATGGCAATCGTCCCCTCATTTATGAGTTCCGCCACCAGCGGCACGGGCGCATTGACAAACACGCCCACCGGAATGATCCTGTGATCCAGATCCCGTACGAGAAGGCGCAGCTGCGCGCGGCTGATCGACCGCGCGCGGCCGGGCACCTCCACCACAAACCCGCAGAAGTCGGGAAGCACTTCATTGACAGCCGCGATATCCTCCGCGCGGCGCAGTCCACAAATCTTTATCTTTGTCATCTTCGCGTCTCTGATCCTTTCTGCGTCCGCAGCGCGGCGCGCTTGTCACTCTTCTGTCCCTTGGCCGCTCAGCGCCCATATTCGACGCCCGCACGGCTTGAAGCGCAGCGCGGCGCGCCTATTCTCCGTCTGTCCCTTGGCCGCTCATCGCCCATATTCGACGCCCGCATTCAGTGCTTGCAGCGCGGCGCGCTTGTCCGCGCTTCGCATCAATGTCTCCCCGATGAGGACGGCATCGACGTGATTCTCATATAAAATTCGTATATCCTCCGCCGTGCGGATGCCGCTCTCCGACACAAAAATCACCTCCGGCGGCGCCATCTGGCGCAGCCGGATGCTGTTGCCCGTATCCACCTGAAATGTCCGCAGATCGCGGTTGTTCACCGATAATCTCCGCGCCGACATCCAGTGCCCGCTCCAGCTCATGCGCGTCGTGGGCCTCCACCAGGACATCCATCCCCAAGGACCGCGCCAGCTGATAAAAACTTTCTAGCTGCGCGTCATCCAGGATCGCGCAGATCAGCAAAATTGCCGACGCTCCGAGCGCTTTCGCCTGATAGACCATATATTCATCCACCGTAAAATCCTTGCGCAGCACCGGAATCGACACGCTCGCCGCGATCTCCTCCAGGTATCGATCAGCGCCCTGAAAATAATACGGCTCCGTCAGACATGAGATCGCCGCGGCTCCCGCGGCCTCATATTCCAGGGCAATCTCCAGATAGGGAAAGTCCGGGGCGATCAGGCCTTTGGAAGGCGAGGCCTTTTTTACCTCACAGATAAAGGACATCCCCTCTTTTTGGAGTGCCTGCGAGAATGACGGTTTGCGCGGATCAGCGCGGCTAAAATCCCTCAGGAAATCTGATCCGCTCCGCGAACCGTTTCGGTCCAAGCCTTCCGCCTCGCGAAGACGAATTTTCTCGATGAGCGCCCGCTGCGGCAACCGCGTCTTCTCAAAAGCGATTCGCTCCCGCGTCTTCTCAGCGATCTCCTGTAAAATATTCATGACCGATCCCTCCCGGCACGCTTTGGCAGACGCACTTTTATCGATTGGATTCCCGAATAAACGCTTCCAGCTTCTCCATCGCCGCGCCGCCGTCAATCAGCGCCTCGGCCATGCGCACACCGGCCTCGATCGTCTCCGCCTTGCCGGTCATATAGATCGCCGCGCCGGCATTGAGACAGACCGCCTGTCTCTTGGCGCCCCGCTCCTTACCGCTCAGGATGGCGCAGGTGATGGCGGCGTTCTCCTCAGGCGTGCCGCCCACGAGTTCCTCCTTGCCGCAGCGTGTATAGCCAAACTGCTCCGGCGACAATTCATAGGATGTAAACTTGCCGTCTTTAATCTCACAGACGGTCGTCGGCGCACTCATCGAAATCTCATCCAGCTTGTCCTGGCCATAAACCACCATGCCTCGAACGACGCCGAGATTGGCCATGACCTGAGCCAGTGGCTCCACCAGCGATTCATCATAGACGCCCATCAGCTCCATATTCGCGCCGGCTGGATTGCTCAGCGGCCCAAGGATATTAAACACGGTGCGGATGCCCAGTTCCCGCCGGATCGGCGCCACATATTTCATGGCAATGTGATAATTCTGAGCGAAAAGGAAACAGATATTGATCTTCTTTAAAATTTCCGCGCTGCGCTCCGGCGGCAGCGCAATCTTTACGCCCAGCGCCTCCAGGACATCCGCCGCGCCCGATTTGGATGAGGCCGCGCGGTTGCCGTGTTTCGCCACCGGCACACCGGCCGCCGCGATCACCATCGCCGCCGTCGTCGAGATATTGAAAGAGTTGGAACCGTCGCCGCCCGTGCCGACAATCTCCAGCACGTCCATATCATGGAGAAGTTTGATGCAGTGCGCGCGCATGCCGGACGCGGACGCCGTGATCTCATCGATCGTCTCCCCTTTCATGGACAGCGCCGTCAGATAAGCGGCCATCTGCACATCACTCGCCTCGCCGCTCATGATCTCATTCATCACGGCCTCGGCCTCCGCATAGGTCAGATCTTCCTTCCTCGCCAATTTTAAGATTGCCTCTTTAATCATTCCTTAAACCTCCATTCATTCTATGATCGAGATAACAAAAATGCCATTTGACACCCATACAACCATAGCGCATCAAAATGCCATTTGACACCCATACAAACCATAGCACATCAAAATGCCATTTGGGGCCTAAACAAATCAGGGCGAAAATGCCCTTTGGCTCAGCCCACGGCTTGAAAGATTCAGCGCGCGATCAGGCGCAAAAAGTTTTCAAGCATCCGCGCGCCATCCGGCGTCAGCACGGATTCCGGATGAAACTGCACACCGAATACCGGCGCTTCCGTATGCTCCACCGCCATCACCTCGCCGTCATCGGACTCGGCCGTGACCTTGAGCACCGGCGGCAGAGCGTCCCGCACCGCCGCCAGCGAGTGATACCTGGCGGCGTCAAATGTCTCGCTCATCCCATGAAACAGGCGACTCTCCCCTGTCTGAAAAATCCTGCTCTTTTTGCCGTGCATCAGCCGCTTCGCGTAGGAGACGCGGCCGCCAAAAGCCTCGCATATGCACTGGTGCCCCAGGCACACGCCTAGAATCGGAATTTTGCCGGCAAAATAGCGAATCGCCTCGATACAAATCCCGGCGTTCTCCGGGCGTCCCGGCCCCGGCGACAAAATCAGCGCGTCCGGCGCCATCGCCGCGATCTCAGCGACCGTGCGGTCGTCATTTCGAATCACCTTGATCTCACGCGCCACGTCAGGAAAACTGCCCTCCAAATCAACGGATTTCGCCGCGAATCCGCCATGGATGTCGGCGGACGACTCGATTCCCGCCGCCACCGACCCGACCAGCTGATACAGATTATATGAGAAACTATCGTAATTATCGATCAGCAAAATCATTCCAATCCCTCCTGCGCCTGATGGATCGCCTGCACCACGGCCCGCGCCTTGTTGCAGCACTCATTAAATTCATTCTCCGGCACACTGTCCGCGACAATGCCGGCGCCTGAGCGGATGCAGATGACGCCGTTCTTTTTATAGACCAGGCGGATGGCAATACAGGTGTCAAGGTTCCCCGCGAAATCGAGATAGCCGATCGCCCCGCCGTAGACGCCGCGCTTGCTTTTCTCCAGTTCCTCAATGATCTCGCAGGCACGAAACTTCGGCGCGCCGGAGAGCGTTCCCGCCGGAAGGATCGCGTCGATCGCGTCCACGGCATCCCTGTCGGCCCTGAGATGTCCCGTCACCGTCGAGCCGAGATGCATGACATGGGAAAAGCGCTCCACGCACAGGTATTTCTCCACCCTGACCGTGCCGATCTCGCTGATCTTTCCGATGTCATTGCGCCCCAGATCCACGAGCATATTGTGCTCGGCCAACTCCTTTTCATCCCGCAGAAGCTCCGCCTCAAGCGCGAGATCCTCCGCCGGCGTCTTGCCCCGCGGACGGGTACCCGCGAGCGGAAATGTGCTCAGCCTGCCGTTCTCAAGCTTCACCAGCGTCTCCGGAGATGCCCCGGAGAGCTCGATATCGTCGCTGGAAAAATAGAACATATACGGCGACGGGTTGGTCGCGCGCAGCACCCGATAGGTGTCAAACAGACTGCCCTCCGCCTCGGCGCGCAGCGGATTTGACAGCACCACCTGAAAAATATCCCCCTCGCGGATATAGCGCTTGGCCTGCTCAACCATCTCACAGTACTGTTCCTTTGGAAATTTCGGAAGGATCTCTGCCTTGAGACGCACAGGCTCAAAAACCTTCTTTTCACCGCACTTGATGAGCCGCGCCATCTCTTCCAGCTTGCCCACGGCCCTCTGATAGGACGATTCCAAATCATCCGTCATCACGCCGGCAATCAGAAGCACCTTCTGCCGATAGTGGTCAAACGCGATGACCTCATTGAACAGCATCAGATCCATGTCCCTGAAATCCTGCTGCTCGTGATCCTCCAGCTTCAATTTCGGCTCACTGTACTTGATATAATCATAGGAAAAATAGCCGACCAGACCTCCGGTAAATGGCGGCATTCCCTCGATCACAGGGCTTTTGTGCGCGGCGATGACCGCTCTCAGCGCGTCCCCCGGATGCGCGACCCGCCGCACCGTCTCATCCTCAGGCCCATTTTCATTCTGGCGGCGGATTCTCAGTATGCCGTCCGTGCAGGTGATCTCCATACTCGGATTGTAGCCGAGAAATGAGTACCGCCCCCAGACCTCCGTCTGGCTGGCGCTCTCCAGGAGATAGCAGTGCCTGCTGGCCTGCCGCAGCGCCCGCATCACCTCCACCGGCGTATACCTGTCGGCGTACAGTTCCCGGCACAGCGGAATCCGCTTATATTCACCGCTCTCGGCGATCACTTTCATCTCCTCCAACGAAGGGAACATATCAAAAACCTCCTCAGCCATTCATTTATCATCCAGCTTCAGCACGCTCATAAAGGCTTTCTGCGGAATCTCCACACTGCCGATCTGGCGCATGCGCTTCTTGCCCTCCTTCTGCTTCTCAAGCAGCTTGCGCTTTCGGGTGATATCGCCGCCGTAGCACTTGGCGAGCACGTCCTTGCGCAGGGCCTTGACCGTCTCTCTGGCGATGATCTTGCCGCCGACGGCCGCCTGTATCGGTATCTCAAATAAATGCCTCGGAATCTCCTCCTTCAGCTTCTCACACATTTTGCGCCCGCGCTCGTAGGCTGAGCCGGAAAAAACAATAAATGACAGGGCGTCCACCTCCTCATGGTTGACGAGGATATCGAGTTTACATAAATCCGACCGCACATAGCCCTTAAATTCATAGTCGAAGGACGCGTAGCCGCGGGATCTCGACTTGAGCGCGTCAAAGAAATCATAGATGATCTCATTTAACGGCAACTCATACCTCAGCATAGCACGGGTCGTCTCCATATATTCCATCCCCAGATAGACGCCGCGCCGCTCCTGGCACAGCTCCATGATCGGCCCGATATATTCCGTCGTGAGCATGATCTCCGCGGTCACAAAGGGCTCTTCCATATATTCGATCTCAGACGGATCCGGCATATTGGACGGATTGGTCAGATCAATCACCTCGCCGTTTGTCTTGTGAATCTTGTAAATCACCGACGGCGCCGTGGTCACAAGGTCAAGATTGTACTCCCGCTCCAGGCGCTCCTGGATGATCTCCAGATGTAGAAGTCCGAGAAAACCGCACCGGAAGCCAAAGCCAAGCGCGACCGATGTCTCCGGCTCATACTGCAGCGACGCGTCATTGAGCTGCAATTTCTCCAGCGCGTCCCGCAGATCCGGATATTTGGCACCGTCCGCGGGGTACATGCCGCAGAACACCATCGGGTTGACTTTCTTATAGCCCGGCAGCGGCGCGTCACACGGGCACTCGGCGCTCGTGATCGTATCGCCGACGCGGGTGTCCTTTAAATTCTTGATGCTGGCCGTCATGTAGCCGACCATGCCGGCCGGCAGATCATCACAGGCGATCAGCTGTCCCGCGCCGAAATAGCCGACCTCAACCACGTCAAACTCAGCGCCGGTGGCCATCATCCGCACACGCATGCCTCTCCTGATCGTGCCCTCCCGCACGCGGAAAAATACGATCACGCCCTTATACGAATCGTACACCGCGTCAAAGATCAGCGCCTTCAGCGGCGCATTCCGATCACCCTGCGGCGCCGGAATCTTCTCGATGATCTGCTCCAGCACATCGTCGATATTGATATCATTCTTGGCGGAGATCCGCGGGGCATCATGCGCCTCCAGACCGATCACATCCTCAATCTCCGCGACCACACGGTCCGGATCAGCACTCGGCAGATCAATCTTGTTGATGACCGGCATCACTTCCAGATCGTGATCGAGCGCCAGATAGACATTGGCCAGTGTCTGAGCCTCGATCCCCTGCGCCGCGTCCACCACCAGGACAGCCCCGTCACAGGCCGCGAGGCTTCTCGACACCTCATAGTTAAAGTCGACATGCCCAGGCGTGTCGATCAGATTGTAAATATATTCCTCACCGTTTTTCGCCTTATATATCACGCGCACCGTCTGCGCCTTGATCGTGATGCCACGCTCCCGCTCAAGCTCCATATTGTCGAGCACCTGTGCCTGCATCTCACGGCTGGTCAGAAGGCCGGTCTTCTCAATGATTCGATCAGCCAGAGTCGATTTGCCATGGTCAATATGGGCAATGATACAAAAATTCCTGATTTTACTCTGATCGATATTCAAGTCCTATCATCCTCCTCATCGGCACAGCCATACAGTCGCTGACTGATTTATCCTTTAGTATCTTACAGGATTTTGGGCGCTTTGTCCAGAAAATTATTGACAAGCGCGGCTTTATCTACTATTATATTAGCGGTGTGTTTTTGCCGAAACGTCCGTGTCCGTGTCCGCTATGGCGAAAACATTGATTTTTATTTGATATTCCGCGTCAGCGGTGTCTGAAAATTGATTTACTCTGAAAGCCCCGTCAAGCGACCATGCAGACGGCAAGCTTGCTTGTAAGGCTGCATGGGCATTTGACGGGCAAGGTGGTATGAGCAAAAAAGCGGCGCGACCACAGGGAGCGACGCGATTTGCGAATACCGCCGGCGATTGCGGGAGTGCGTAGCACGGAGCAATCGGCTTTCATCCATGGTGATGCGCCGCGATAGTGGCGCATGGAAGTTTACAGATCGGAGGTGAGCTAAAAATGGCAAATATTAAATCCGCAAAGAAGAGAATCCTTGTCAATCAGAAAAAGGCAGCCAGAAATAAATCCATTAAATCAAGGGTAAAAACCGCGGTCAAGAAAGTGGATGCGGCCATCGCGGCCAAAGATGTTGAGGCGGCAAGGGCAGCGCTGCTGGCAGCGACAAGCGAGCTCGACAAGGCCTGCACAAAAGGTGTCTATCACAAAAATACCGTTTCCAGAAAAATCAGCCGTATGAACCTCGCGGTCAACAAATTGGCTTAAAATAAGCAGCAGTTTGGACTGATTCAGGCTGTTGCCAAAGTACATCCCGCATGACAACCCTCCGTCATGCGGGATGATCTTTTGCCGAAAATATTGCTGAAAACAGCAGAATCACCGCGGCGGCCGTGAGTAGTGCCAGACCCAGATTCGCCGCCGTGGAGAATCTGAACCAATGATATTTCCCGGCGCACATGACGATCAGCTCATGCAGCAGATAGACCGGCAGACTGTGCCTGCCCACCGCCGACACGATCGGCATTTTTTTATCCGGCATCCACAAGACAAAAAATCCCAGCCACATCGCCGCAACGATCAGCAGCAAGAACTTTATTCCCGGATGATACCCCGCCGCCGCGTAGGAGCGGGCACCGTACAGCGCATATCTCGTGATTCCCGGATTGAGCAGAATCACCGACACCGAGACGGCCACCGCAAAAACGGCGGCCATTTTGAACGGACGAATTCCCCTGCGCCCGCCGAGATCACTCAGGCGCTCCGGAAAGACAATCAAAGACAGACGCTGGGACAGGCGGGTGTCTGTATTTCCCTGCCCCCTGCCGGCGGGATGTCCCGAATAGTAGCCGCAGATAAAGAACGGCCAGAATGTAAAAAATCTGGACAGCGACAGATCATAACCTATGCGCTCGTCATATCCGGCGAAGAGTGAGAGGATCACGGCTATGGACAGCACGGTCAGACGGATTCGCGCGTCATCCGTTCGGATCATCGGTATCAGCAGGTCGTAAAATACCAGAGTCAGCAAATACCACAGGATCCAGTGCGGCACCGTAAACTGTAGATGGACATCTCCCCAGCTTCCCCCGCTGTAAAACACCGTATACAAAACAATATAAACGGTCTGAAAAATGATGTACGGACACAGCAGCCCGCGGACGATTTTTCTCCGGCTGAAGCGCGCAAAGCATCCTGAGATAAAAATCAATACCGGCACATGAAAACTGTAAATGACTCGGTATAGATTATCCACTAAAAATCCGCCCGGCATCGTCTCCAGCAAATGCCCGAAGACGACCAGAAATACCATCAGGCAGCGGATATTGTCAAATTTGTACTGTCGCGTCTTATCCAATTGGCTCATAGCACATCTTACCGTTTGCAAATTTCATCTCAACGGCGGCTCAACCGCGCATCGAGAACCCCAAGTGTACAACTCCAAAGATCGGCGGGAGGCGCAAATGTGCGCGCGAAACCGCAAAAACTTCGACCTCACGCGCTGCAGCGAATGACCAGCAGGTCCACGGCGATCCTGTCCGCCATGCGCCCGGCCTTCACGGCCTCCTCCAACTCCGCGCACAGGGCAAGGATCCCCTTGAGCTCCTCAAGGCTGAATTTTCGGGTCAGATCTATATTTTTTCTGACGACATAATCGCGCATACCGGTGCGCTCGGCGATGACCGCCGCGCTATATCCCCTGACAGTCAGCTCCTTAATTTGAAGCAGTGTGTTGAACTGCCGCGCGATCAGATACAGGATCTTCATCGGCGCCTCCCGCAGCGCCAAAAGATCCCCGTAGCGCCTCATCGCCCGCTTCTGATTCTTTATCGCCATGGCGTCGATCATGTCAAATATTCTGTTCTCTATATGCACGCTGCAGATCTCATCCACATCGGCGTCCGTCACCACATCGCGCGTGCCGGTATAACAGATCAGTTTTTCCAGCTCCTGCCTCATATTTTCCATATCGTTGTCCACGATATTCATCAAATGATCCGCCGTGCGCTCGGTAATTTTTTTCCCAGCCTTCTTGAGCGTTGACCCAATCCACAATTTCAGATCCTTCTCACTCGGCCTCGACATGTTGGCCGCGTATCCGATTCTGGAAATTTCCTTGAACAGCCGGCTGCGCTTATCCGCCGCCTCATCGACAAAAATCAGACAGGTCGTCTCAGGTATTCGGGAGATATAGTCTGTCAGCTCCTCCATCGGCGAGGCGGGCGACTCATTATCTTTTTTCTTCGGCGCGAAAAGCCCGCTGTTTTCCACCACGACCGCCCGATACTCGGCAAAAAAGGGCATGGTCTCGCAAAATCCGATTATTTCATGGATGTCCGGATCCTTTCCCTCAAAATAATTGCAGTTCACAGTGCCGTCGCTCCCGACCAGGGCGGCCACCAGCCGATTTCGATACTGCAGCCTCAAATAAACTTCCGGCCCGTAGATCAGATAGACGCGCTTAAATTGTCTTTTTTTGATATGATCACTTAGAGTCCGCATCTGTTCACAACCCTTTTTTT
>CAYRDY010000019.1:15343-26273 GCA_964423195.1 uncultured Catenibacillus sp.
TCTGTCCGTCGCACTGAAACAATACGGCGCCGTCGTCGGAGGTGTTCAGCACCCTGCACGACGTGTCCGCCAGGCGCTCAAGCAGTTCCGGATGCGGATGCCCGTAGCGGTTTCGCTTCGCGCAGGAGATGATCGCGTATTCCGGCCGCGCCAGCGCCAGAAATTCCTCGGACGTGCTGTATTTTGAGCCGTGATGCGCGACTTTCAGCACCGTTTGCATCTGATCCCCGACCGGATCCTCCCGCATATGCTGTATCAGGCGCTCCTCGCCGTCACCCTCCACATCGCCGGTCAGCAGAAAACGGTACCGGCCATAGGTCATCTCCAGTACCGCGGAGGCCGCGTTATCCGAATCCGTCTTAAAATCCTCATCCGGACCCAGACAGCGGACCGTGAGGACAGAATCGCCCGAATCTTTGCTGTCACCGTAAGGAACTTCGCTCTCCCCTGTAGACACCCGCATTTTTCCGGCGCCCTCTCCCAGCTTTATCGCATCTCCGGCACTGATTTCGGACACCGTCACATGTCTTGACATCGCGCAGTCCAGGATCTCGTCCCGCATCTGTGTATTACAGATAACCTCCGAGAGCACGATTCGCCGGAAGTTCCATCCGTCTTCCAGCATCCAGAGCGCGCCGTTGACATGGTCCTGATCCATATGGCTCAAAATCAGTTCATCCACCGTGTCAATGCCATAATATTTCAATACTTTTTCAATCGTGTATCTGCCCACTTCCGACTCGGTCGTACTCCCGCCGTCCACCATGAGCACGGAGCCGTCCGTCGCCCGCACGATACAACTGTCTCCCTGCCCCACGTCCAGAAACAAAACTTCAAGGTCCCGCGGCGCGGGATGCACGATCAGCAGCAGGTACGCCAGCAGAAAGACATATCGAAATCTCACCAGACCTCCGGCAAGTCTCAGCGCGGTCGCGCGCGCACTGCCGGAGGACAGCGATGAGCGGTGCCTATCCGCACTGGCGGACAGATGTCGCGGCGGGCGGCGATTTCGCACACCGCCAGATTCCCGCGGCGAGCGGTGATTTCGCGCACCGTCAGATTTCCGCGACGGGCGATGATTTCGCAGATATTCGATAACCATGCGCCGACCCTCGCTGTCTTTCATCTGAAGCATAAACATCACAGACAGCGCGCCGTAGATGATCGCGCAGACGGCCAGGGACGGCCGTCCAGTGATGATCACCGAGAGTGGCAGGCGCGACGTAAATCTGCACAGCAGCTCATACAGCTTCAAGATCAAGCCGGCGCCGAGGCAGAGAAGCCTTCCGGCCGGAAACCACAGGCATCCGCAGAGACTCCCCAGAAATCCCAGTGGAAACAATAGGTTCATCGCGGGGACGACCACCATGTTCAGCAGCACGCTGTAGAGCGGCACCTCGTACATGAACCATGCGAGCACGGGCATCGTCAGCGCTGTGATATACACGCCGGCCAGCTTTCCCTGTAGTCTCGTCATCACGATGATACTGAAAATGCATCCGAAGGACATCAAAAAGCTGAAGGAAAACAGCGCATAGGGCGATCTCACCAGAATCACCATGGCCGCAAACAGCAGCGCCGTGCTCCGGTCGCCGCTCCTTCCGATCAGTTCCCCGATAAGGACAGCCGCAAACATGATCACCGCCCGGATCGACGACACCGAAAAGCCGCACATACCGATATAGATGACGACGGTCAGCAGCGACAATGCCTGACGAAACGGCGGCGGCACGCATAAAAACTTTAATATTTTGTAAATGCCCATGCCCGCAATCCCCACGTGGAGTCCGGAGAGCGCAAGCACATGACTGATGCCCTGGCTCTGATAGAGGCTGTTGATCTCATCCGGCACGGCGCTCCGGTCGCCGGTCACCATGGCCGACAGCATCCCGGCCTGTTCGGGCGGAAGACTCTTCGCGATCACGGCATTCATTTTCCGGCGCAGCGCCTGCAGTCCGCGCGCCAAGACAGGGCCTTTTTTTAAAATTTTTGTCACCCGCGCCTGCCAAATCTGATAGTACAGATTTTCCTGACGGTTTACCAGATAGGCGTCGTAACAGCCCGGATTGGTGGCCCGGTCAAACAGCGAGACTTTCCCCTGAACCTCCACCTGATCAAGCATCTCAGGCACACAGGGCGTCTCCTGCAGATCAACGACACACCTGATCTTGTACTCCGGCGTTTGCAGACAAAATGTCTGCTCTGTGTCCGCCACCTCAATCTCTGTCACGGTACCGCAAAAAACCTCCGGCAGGCTGTCCACGGCGCCGGTCAGGCGCGACTCCTTTTGCTGTGCCGTCATCAGGCAGGCACCGCCCCAGACATAAAAAACAGGCAGGGCAAAGAAACATATCCGCTCACGGATATGCGACCGTTTTCTGCCTGACCATACACATAGAAAAATCACCGGCAGCACCGCCGCCGCCAGGACTCTGAAACTCATGAAACCAAGTATCTCTCCAAATACAAAAGCCAGTCCGAACCAGACCATTGGCCGTTTCATGCATTTCTCCTTTGATCAGTTTTAATTTACGGGAAACGGCGACTATGTTTGTCGTTTCCTAAAAATTTTTTATTTTTTATTTACATTGATGCCAGAAAATCCGGCAGGGGGTCACTGCGAACTTTCCTCCTCAGCCCCCTCAAGTGCCGGCGGGGTATCCGTCGATTTGACGACCAGCGTCTCATCCGCGGACAGCGGCGCACCGATATTGAGTCCGTCCTCCTCATAATCCATGGCGGCGCCGTCAATGAGGATCTGCACCTGATCAATGCCGTCGAGCAAGCACAGTGAATTGACGATCGAGTACACCTTGATCTTGAAATTCTGACCCTCAATCTTTTGCAGGAAGCGCTGATTCAGGTCGACATAACAGATGCCGTTGGCCACCGACGTCTGAATAATCTTTGTATCCTGCGCGAATGTGCGGTTGAGATTGACCGACAGCGGTCCCGACCGAAGACTCTCCATGACCACGCGCTCCACCGGCGAGGTATTATAATAATGGACATAGACGTCCTCCTTCGCCAGCTGATTCCCGTCTGTGCTGGCAAAATATAAGGTCAGCGTCTCTTCCTTGAGATTTTTCAAATCCGCGCTGGTGCTGTCCACAAAATCCGACTGCATCATCAGCATCGCCTGGCCGTCTCTGTTCCGAAGCGGTTCGTCGCCCACAAAAAACTGGACATAATCGATCACGGAGTCAAACTGTGTCAGCGTCCGCACCACGGCCGCACGACTCAAAAGCTCCTCCTCCCTGCCCATCGTCCGGTAATCATCGCTAAAAAAAATATCCGCCTGCTTGGCATTCTCATCATACTGATAGCGCGTCACGGTCACTGGCGCCGCGATCGGCTGCACATAATCCTTATCCTCCGGCACCATGGCCAGAACGTCCAGGCACTCGCCGACCAGCTCCTGCGCCGTGGCTGACTGATACGTCCATGTCACGCCCTCGATCGCGTACTGATCTCTGACCCGATAATAGACCTTATAAGTCGTATCCACCGGAGTCGCGTCCTCGATCACCTGCTGCCCGCTCCCGCTTCTCTGACAGGCAGGCAGGATCAGAACGGCGGCGCACAAGATGACGGCACAAAACATACGCTTCAAATCAGTTTTCCTCCTGTCTGTCATAAGCCAGAGGAATACGAACCACAAACGTCGACCCTTCCTCCTCACGGCTCTTTACCTTGATGCTGCCCCCGTGCATCAGCACAATATTTTTGGTGATCGACAGCCCCAGGCCGGTGCCGCCGGTCTCGCGCGAGCGCGCCTTGTCCACCCTGAAAAAGCGGTCAAAAATACGGTCCTGATATTCCGGCGGAATGCCGATACCGGAATCCGCCACCTGCACGTAAAAGTATTTGTGATCCATATCCAGAGACACCTGAACCCAGCCGCCGGCCACATTGTACTTGATGGCATTCTCCACCAGATTCGTGAATGCCTGTGTCATCTTGACCTCGTCGATCTCGGCGGTCACGGTTCTGGTGCTCTCAAATGCCAGCTCAATATTGCGCTTGCCCGCGATCGGGCGCAGACGCTTTAAGATCAGCTCCAGCATCTCGTTGATATTGACCTGAGACAGATTGAGATCATCGTTCTTCTTATCCATCTTCACCAGCGAGAGCAGATCGGTGATAATCTGATTCTCGCGGTCAATCTCCTCGACAATGTCATGCATAAACTCCTGATAGAGCTCCTTCGGGGCGTCCGGCTGCATGTTCAGAGAATCCGCCAGCACCTTGATCGATGTGATCGGCGTCTTCAGCTCATGGGATACATTGGAGACAAATTCCTGACGGCTGTCCTCAAGTTTTTTCAAGCGGCTGAGCATGACATTGAAGGCATTTGAGATCTGCTCGACCTCCGTGTAGCCCTTCAGATGCACATACTCGTCAAAATTGCCCTCGGCGATATGGTTGATACTCTTGACCAGCGCGCGGAACGGGCTGGAGAGCTGCCTTGAAAACACGAATGCCAAAATCACCAGGATCACGGCGATGCCGATCACGATCCACAGACTGATAAAGCTGATGCGCACAAACGCCTCGGTGTTGGCGGCGATCGAGGAACTGATGATCATCACGCCGAGCACCTGCCCATCACTGTCGATCACCGGCTGAGCCAGCTCCACCATGTCCGTGTCGGCATTGTAGCGCGAAACCTCGCGCCCCTGCATACTCTCAAAGGCCTGCTCGGAAATCACGGTTCGCCCGGAAATCCGGAAATAGGAATCCCGAAGCACCGTATAATCATTGCCGATCACCACGATGCGCCCGTCATAAATATTGGAGAGCTGCGACACCTGATTGTTGATGATATCCTTGTTCTCGCCGCCGAAATAATTCATGCTGATCATCTGGCTCACAAGGGTGCTGCAGTGCCGCTGAATGTTCTCGACCCGCTCTGTGTACAGACTGTTCTGTATACTCGCAAGAAGGATTCCCCGCACGACGAAAAGAGGAATGACCGCGATCACAATAAAAATCACGGTCAATCTCAGAAACATACTGCCGAGGAATCCCTTCGACTTTTTACTTCTGGAAGAAATAACCAACACCCCATTTTGTATGTATATATTTCGGCTCGCTCGGATTGGCCTCGATCTTTTCCCTCAGGCGGCGCACATGCACGTCAACCGTGCGGACATCGCCGGGATAGTCATAGCCCCAGACGAGATTCAGAAGTTTTTCTCTATTGTAAACTTTATTCGGATTTGTGATCAGAAGCTCAAGCAGATCAAACTCTTTTGCCGTCAGATTGACCTCCCGCCCCGCGATAAATACCCTCCGGCTGTCAAGGTCAATGCGCATATCCCCTGCGGTGATCTGTTTGGCATCCTCCTGCTCCGGCTGCTTGCCCCTCGTGCGGCGCATAATCGCCTTGATCCTCGCCTTGACCTCCAGAATATTGAACGGCTTGGTAATGTAGTCATCCGCGCCGTACTCAAGTCCAAGAATCTTATCCATATCGTCGCCCTTGGCCGTCAGCATAATGATCGGCACATCCGAAAATTCACGGATCATCTGGCAGACCTCAAAGCCGTCCATCCCCGGCAGCATCACATCAAGCAAAATCACATCATACTGGGAAGCGGCCGCCTTTTCAAGCGCTGTATTGCCGTCATAGGCGACATCAACTTCCATATTGTCCTGCTCAAGGCTATATTTGATTCCCTTCACAATTAATTTTTCATCATCGACAATCAATACTTTCCTATCCATTCTGTGATTTCCTCCATGTGTACCGCCAACAGATCAGCATTGCCCGGAAAGCAAACGGCTCTCTGCGCCTGCGCGGCGCCCCACCACGGTCAAGGCCTGCCAATCGCCCCGCCGCCGATCATCAGACTGCCGCGGGCAGAAGGCTTAGCCTGCGGTGATCAGATCCTTCAGGGAATCATAGGTTCCCGCCTTGATCCCCGGCACATTCATCAGATCCTCCGTACTGGAAAACCCGCCGTTTTCCTCTCTGTAATCAATGATCTTCTGTGCCTTGGAGGCCCCGATCCCAGGAAGCGTCATCAACTCGTCCGCGGACGCGGTGTTGATATTGACAAGAGCCGTCCCCGCCGCGGTGTCGCCCTGCTGCCAAGCGCCGCCGTTATTCATCTCTCCGGACATAGAAATCTCACCGGCGCTCACCTCATCCGCGTCAGGCACGTACAACCGCTCACCGTCTGTCATCTGTGCGGCAAGGTTCAGCGCCTCCGCACAGGCCTCCGCCGTAAATCCGCCGGCCGCCTCGATCGCCGCGACCTGCCGGTCACCCTTATCCAGCGCGTAGACGCCGGGATTTTCCACCGCGCCACAGACATAGACATAGATTTTTTCCGGTGCCGACGCCAAAGTCTCTGCAGCTTGTCCGCCTGTCGCGCCGGACGGTGAGCTCCCTGCCTGGCCGGTGCCCGACGGATCGCCCTTTGCATCCGCGCCGGACGTATCCGCTGTCGCGCCGGAATTTTCGTCATCTCCTGAAGCCGCCCCTGTCTGGCCGCTCTCATCCGCCGAACCCACGCTGTCGCCCGCTGAGGCGCTCTCCCCGTCGATCTCACTGCCGAAGGCCGCATCCGGCGACTCCCCGCCCAGTGCGCCGCACGACGCCAGCAAAGTCACGCAGAGCAGCGCTGTCAAAAAAATTTTAATTTTCGCCGACATTTTATTTCCCCCTTCACATGCGGGAAGAAATAAAAGGCCCTAAACTATACATATCTCTATATTACAGAAGTTTTGACAGATTGGCAAGCCACATTTTACACAAATTTATGAAAACTATCCAGCACAACCTCCAGTTTTTCTGTCATCTCGTCGACATGTTTTTTCTCGATGACCAGCGGCGGCAGAAAGCGCAGCACGTCCGTCCCGGCCGTAAACGCCACCACGCCGTTTTCAAGCAGCCGCTTCACGGCATCGCCCTGGGACACGCCGTCAAAGACCAGCCCCTGCATCAGACCGCAGCCACGCCTGCCGCTGATAAAATCATATTTTCCCGTGACCTCGTCCAGCTTTTCCTCCAGATACGCGCCGATTTCCCGGACATGCCGGATCAGATCTCTCTCCTCATAGATGTCAAAAACCGCCGATACAGCCGCGCCCGCCAGCGGATTGCCGCCGTAGGTCGTCCCGTGGTCGCCTGCCACGAGGGATGCGTTCGCCGTCTTTTCATTGAGGACAAAGGCGCCCACCGGCACGCCGCAGCCGAGCGCCTTGGCGCAGGTCATGATATCCGGCACTGTGCCATATCTCTGCCATGCAAACATTTCACCGGTGCGCCCCATCCCGCACTGAATCTCATCGAGAATCAGCAAGAGATCATTTTCATCGCAGATCCGACGCACGCCCCGGATAAAATCCTCCGTCGCCGGATAGACGCCGCCCTCGCCCTGCACGGTCTCCATAATAATGGCACAGGTCTTCTCATTGACCAGCGCCGCCACACTCTCCAGGTCATTAAATTTCGCGAAGCGGGTATGCCCGATCATCGGCTTAAATGCCTCCTGATATCTCGGATTGCCGGTCACGGACAGCGCCCCGTAGGTGCGCCCGTGGAAAGAGTGTTCCATGGCGATAATCTCGTGGTCATTCGCGCCATCTTTTAGCCATGCGTATTTCCTGGCAGCCTTGATCGCGCCCTCCACCGCCTCGGCGCCGCTGTTGGTAAAAAACACCTTGGACAGGCCGGACGCTTTCACGAGTTTCTGGGCCGCCCGGATGGCCGGCACATTGTAAAAATAATTGGAGACGTGGATCAGCTTGTCGATCTGATCTTTGAGCGCGTCATTGTAGGCCTTGCAGTTGTAGCCGAGGGCAAACACCCCGATGCCCGACCCGAAATCCAGATACTCCTTTCCCTCCGTATCATATAAATAAACGCCGTCGCCCCGCTCGAAAACGATCGGGTAACGGTTATAGGTGTGCAGCAGCACCTTTTCAGCCGCCTCGATATATTGATTCATCATCATTTCCTCTTTTCTGACGCGCCCTCGCGCATTCTCTGACAAATTTTTAGCGTCCTGCGCTAATAGCTTATTGTATTCGCTAAACATCGGCTCCTAAGGATGCTTGGGCAGCGCTCATCATGCTCTCCGAATCGGAGCCGCCTCATCAAATAAGGCCACATAGGCAATCCCCATCATTATATAAGGCCACATAGGCAGTCCCATCATGGCCGCTGTCCTTGATCCTCCGCGTTAAAATACCGCTTCTCGCTCCTGGCAAGGATTGCCGTGCCGATCCCCTTATTGGTGAATATTTCCAGGAGCAGACAGTGAAAAATCCTTCCGTCCAGGATATGTACTCTGGAGACGCCGTTCTCGATCGCGTCGATGCAGTTTGCCAGCTTCGGCAGCATGCCGCCGCCGATGAAACCGCTGTCGATCAGCGCCCTGGCCTCATCCACGCTCAGCTCGGAGATCAGGCTGTCCCTGTCACCATAATCCCTGTAGACGCCCTCAATATCGGTGAGAAATGCCAGCTTTTCCGCTTTCATCGCCCGCGCGATCGCGCAGGCGGCATCGTCGGCGTTGATATTATAGGTATTGAAATTTTCGTCCATGCCGATCGGGCAGACAATCGGCAGAAAATCTTTCTCCAGCAGGTCGTAGAGGACCTTCGGGTTGACTTCCGTGATCTCGCCGACAAAGCCGATATCCTCGCCATCCGAATATTTTTTCCTGACTTTCAATAACCCGCCGTCCTTGCCGCTGATCCCCACCGACAAAACGCCCAGCTCCTGCACCATCTGCACAAGAGATTTGTTGACGCGGTTCAGCACCATCTCCGCGATCTCCATGGTGGCCTCGTCCGTCACCCGAAGGCCGTTGACAAATTTCGGCTCCATGCCTGATTTCGACACCCAGCGGCTGATCTCCTTGCCACCGCCGTGCACGATGATCGGTTTAAAGCCGACCAGCTTGAGCAGCGTCACATCCTTGATGACATTCTTCTTCAGTTCCTCATCCACCATGGCGCTGCCGCCGTATTTGACGACAATAATCTTTCGGTTAAAGCGCTGAATGTACGGCAGCGCCTCAATCAGCACCTCCGCCTTGCGCTGTGATTCATTCACCCTTGCATCCAAATTTGTTTCCATCTCTATCCTCTATCCTTCCATTCAACCGCCAAACATGCACGTCAATCCGCTGTCCGTCCATCTGAAGATTCTCCGACACAGAACGGCGCGGCATCCAGGCTGTGCCTGTCAGCTCCTGTAGTCCGCGTTGATCTTCACATAATCGCAGGTGAGGTCGCACCCCCAGGCGGTGGCCTGCGCGTCGCCCATTTTCATATCCGCGATCGCCGTCACCTCATCCTCCGATAAAATCCTCGTCGCCTCATCCTCGCTGTACGCGGTCGCGGCGCCATTCTCGACAATCTTTAACTTCCCTGCACGGCTCTCAAAATACAGATCCACCTTCTCCGGATCAAACCACACCCCGGCGTAGCCCAGCGCGCACAAAATCCGTCCCCAGTTGGCGTCGTGGCCGCAAATGGCCGCCTTGGTCAGACTTGAGGTGACCACGGATTTGGCCAGCACCGTTGCCTGTGCCCTGTCCCTCGCGCCGACGACCTTGACCTCAAACAGTGCCGTCGCGCCCTCGCCGTCGCCGGCAATCTTCCTGCACAGACACCTGTTGACCTCGTGCAGAGCCGCCTTGAACCGCTCAAAATGTTCATCTCTCCGATCGATGCGCGCATTTTTCGCCATGCCGTTGGCCAGCAAAAGGACCGTATCGTTGGTGGAGGTATCGCCGTCCACCGAGACCATATTGAATGTATCTGCGATATCCTCGCTCAGGGCCGCCTGCAAGAGCGCCTTGTCGATCGCCGCGTCCGTGGTGATAAAACAGAGCATGGTGCACATATCCGGGTGAATCATCCCCGAACCCTTGCACATGCCGCCCACCGTCACCGGCACGCCGCCGATGTCCACCGTCACCGCGATATGTTTCGGCACGGTATCCGTGGTCATGATCGCCTGTGCCGCCAGACGTCCCGCCGCCTCGCCGCCGTCCAGATTTCCCGACATGACACGGATTCCCTCTGCGAGTCGCTCCGCGGGCAGCTGCATGCCGATCACACCGGTCGACGCCACCAGCACCGCGTCGGGATCGATAGCCAATCGTCCCGCTGCCGTCTCGGCAGTCCTCCTGCAGTTTTCCATGCCCGCCTCGCCGGTGCAGGCATTGGCAATACCCGCGTTGACGACAATCGCACGAACCGACGGCGATTCGCGGACCACCCGCTGATCCCATTTCACCGGTGCCGCCTTGACAATATTTTTGGTAAACGTCCCCGACGCGGCGCAGGGCGCCTCGCTGTAGATCATGGCCATATCCGCGCGGCCCTCGTATTTGATCCCGGCCGCGCAGCTCGCCGCCAGAAATCCCTTGGCTGATGTCACGCCGCCGTCAAATAATTTCATTTCCTCTATCATCATCGATCTCCCTTTTTTGTTCTTCTGATCCTCTATCATCATTGAACGCCGTGATATTATTGTCATTTAATATGAATTCATAGACATTCATATCCTCGCGGCATGTCCAGCCGACGCCGCGCCAGAAAGCGTTTCCGACGCCGTTTTTGCGCAGGGCGAAGAGACTGATCTTATTGATTTTCTCCGCCTGCAGCGTCTTCATCGCCTGCAGCACCATCGCCTTGCCGATGCCGTGCAGGCGGTAATCTCTGTGCACGCATACATGATAAAATGAAGCCTGCCTGCCGTCATGACCGCACAAAATCGAGCCGATGATCCTCCCCTGCACCTCGGCCACGATATTGGTGGTCGGATTGCGGCGCAGGAAGCGCGCCACGCCCTCCCTGGAGTCGTCGATACTGCGCAGACCAAAGCCCTCGATGCTTTTCCACAACTCATAGACATCATCATAGTCATCAATCGTCATCAGACGAATATTTGCCGTCATGT
>CAYRDY010000020.1:0-24973 GCA_964423195.1 uncultured Catenibacillus sp.
GCCGACCTCGGACTGGAACTGGCGGATCGACTCGATGAACGGCTGGCTCTCGATATCGCCGACCGTGCCGCCGACCTCGATGATGGCGATCTCGGTCTCTCTGGCAGACGGATTGGTATAAAAACGGCTCTTGATGGCATTGGTGATGTGCGGGATGACCTGTACCGTGCTGCCGCCGTAGTCGCCGCGCCGCTCGCTGGAGAGCACATCCCAGTAAACTTTGCCGCTGGTGACATTGGACATTTTGTTGAGGCTGTTGTCGATGAATCGCTCATAATGTCCGAGATCAAGGTCGGTTTCCGTGCCGTCGTCGGTGACGAAGACCTCGCCGTGCTGGTAGGGGTTCATGGTTCCGGGATCTACATTGAGATATGGGTCAAATTTTTGCATGGTGACCGTGTAGCCGCGCGCCTTTAAAAGCCTGCCCAGCGAAGCCGCGGTAATGCCCTTGCCGAGGCCGGATACCACGCCGCCGGTGACAAAAATATATTTTACTGCCATGTTTAGAAGCCTCCTTAATGAAAACACATAGCAAACAACAAATGCTTCTGTTGTTTGCTGTAATCATTATACACCAGCGGCCGGAACTTAGCCATTATTTTTTGGAAAATTTGAACTTTTTGTAAAATTTATATGAATTAACTGGACGCCGACATGATTTTAAGATATATTATGAGCAGAGATGGATTCAGTGAAGGGATCCGGGACAGATGAGCAGAGACGGATTCAAAAAAAGGATTCAGGACACATAAGCAGGAGGAAAATAGCAATAGATGAATCAGGAAAATAAAAACGGCAAAGGCAGGAAAAATATCACCATGGCGATCGTGCTGTTGGTGGTAGCGCTTTTTATATTCATGATCGGACAGATGATCATGAGCTCCTTCCGGGAGAGCCGACGGGAGGAAGTAACATACAGTGAGTTCCTCAAAATGTTGGACGATGATGAGATTGACGAGGTGCTGCTCACCACGGACGGGACGGTTGAGTTTACCAAAAAAGAGGACAGCAAACTGCCCATGCATATGACATATTATACGGGTCAGTTCACCGACCTCACGCTGGTGGACCGCCTGGAGGATGCGGGCGTCAAGTTCAAGGCGGAGGTGCCGGAGACGATGTCCGGATTTGCGACAGTGCTGCTGACCTACGTGCTTCCGTTTGTCGTCCTCTACGGCATCCTGTTTCTGGTTTTCAGAGGTATATCCAAGAGCGGCGGCATGATGGGTGTCGGCAAGAGCAATGCCAAGATGTATGTGCAGAGGGAGACCGGCGTGACGTTCAAGGATGTCGCAGGCCAGGAGGAGGCCAAGGAATCGCTCAAGGAGATTGTCGATTTTCTGCACAATCCCGGAAAATATACGGAAATCGGCGCCAAGCTGCCGAAGGGTGCGCTTCTCGTGGGCCCTCCGGGGACAGGGAAGACTTTGCTTGCGCGGGCTGTGGCCGGCGAGGCGGGCGCACCGTTCTACTCCCTCTCTGGCTCCGATTTTGTGGAGATGTTCGTGGGCGTGGGCGCGTCGAGAGTGCGCGATCTGTTCAAGCAGGCGGCGCAGTCGGCGCCGTGCATTATCTTTATCGACGAGCTGGATGCCATCGGCAAGCGGCGCGACACGGCATATGGCGGCGGCAACGACGAACGGGAGCAGACGCTGAATCAGCTATTGTCTGAGATGGACGGCTTTGACCCTTCCAAGGGAATTATCATTCTGGCGGCCACAAACCGGCCGGAGATTCTGGACAAGGCGCTTTTGCGCCCTGGCCGTTTTGACCGGCGGATCATCGTGGAGAAGCCGGATCTCAAGGGGCGCATCGAGACGCTCAAGGTTCACGCGAAGAATGTCAGTCTCGATGAGAGCGTCGATTTTCATGAGATCGGACTCGCGACAAGCGGCGCGGTCGGCTCCGATCTGGCCAATATGATCAATGAGGCGGCGCTGCACGCCGTCAAGGAGGGGCGCCGGGCGGTGACCCAGGCCGACCTGTTTGAGGCGGTGGAGGTCGTCATTGCCGGCAAGGAGAAAAAGGACCGCGTCCTCAGCGCGGAGGAGCGGAAGATTGTCTCCTATCACGAGGTCGGTCACGCGCTGATGGTGGCGCTGCAGAAAAATACCGAGCCGGTGCAGAAGATCACGATTGTGCCGAGGACGATGGGCGCCCTGGGCTATACCATGCAGGTGCCGGAGGAGGAAAAATATCTGATGTCCAAGGCGGAGATGGAGGCCGATCTGGTGACTTTCTTCGGCGGGCGCGCGGCTGAGTTCCTCAAGTTTGATTCGGTGACGACCGGTGCCAGCAATGATATCGAGCGCGCCACGAAAATGGCAAGGGCCATGGTCACGATGTACGGCATGTCCGACCGGTTCGGCCTGATGAGCCTGGAATCGATCGAGGATCACTATCTCGACGGCCGCGCCGTGATGAACTGCGGGGAGGAGACAGCGGCGGAGATCGACAAGGAAGTCATGAGCATTCTCAAGACGGCCTACGACAAGGCGGTGGCGCTCTTAAAGGACAACATGGACGCGCTGGATCGGATCGCGCAGTACCTGATCGAGAATGAGACCATCACCGGCAAGCAGTTTATGAAACTGTTTTACGAGGTGAAAGGCATCGCCTGTGATGAGGAAGGCAGGCCGATCGAAGAGTCGGAGGATGTCAAACAGATACCCGCGTCTGTGACTGAGGATGATAAATAACGGATACATTCATCTGTATCCGGAGTTGATGAATAACAGATATGTTTGATTTTGATGAGGAATTAAAAAAACTTCCCGCGCAGCCGGGCGTCTATCTGATGCACGACGCGCATGATGACATTATCTACGTGGGGAAGGCCATCAGCCTGAAAAATCGTGTGCGCCAATATTTTCAGAGCAGCCGCAATCTGACGCCGAAGATCGCGCAGATGGTGAGCCAGATCGCCAGATTTGAATATATTGTCACGGATTCGGAGCTGGAAGCGCTGGTGCTGGAGTGCAATCTGATCAAGGAACACCGCCCGAAATACAACACGATGCTGATGGATGACAAGACCTATCCCTATATCAAGGTGACGGTGGGGGAAGCCTATCCGCGCATCGTTCTCACGCGAAAGGTGAAGAAGGACAAGGCCAAATATTTCGGCCCGTATACGAGTTCCGCCGCGGTGCGAGACACGATCGAGCTGCTGCGAAAGATCTATAAGCTGCGCAATTGCAATAGGGTATTGCCGCGGGATATCGGGCTCGACAGGCCGTGTCTTTATTACCATATCAAGCAGTGCGACGCGCCCTGCCAGGGCTATGTCGACGCCGAGACATACAGGGCGTCGGTTCAGGGCGTGCTCAGCTTTCTGAACGGCAATTATGAGTCGGTGGCGGAGATGCTGAAGGGCAAAATGCAGGAGGCCTCTGATGCCCTGGAATTTGAGAAAGCCATTGAGTACAGGGAGCTTCTGGGCAGTGTCATGCGGATTATGGAACGGCAGAAAATCACAAGTTCCGATATGGATGACCGGGACGTGATCGCGATGGCGAGATCCGCGGACGAGGCGGTCGTGCAGGTGTTCTTTATCCGGAATGGCAAGCTGATCGGCCGGGAGCATTTTTATCTGACCGGTGTGGAGCACGAGAGCCGCAGTGCCACGATGACGGCGTTTATCAAGCAGTTTTACGCGGGCACGCCGCTGATTCCGAGCACGCTTTTGCTGCAGGATGAGATCGAGGATCCGGAGCTGATCGCCCAGTGGCTCTCCGAGCGCAGGGGTCAGAAGGTCCAGATCACGGTGCCGAAAAAGGGACAGAAGGAACGCCTGGTGGAGCTGGCGGCGCAGAATGCCAGTCTGGTACTCTCCAAGGACAGCGAAAAAATCAAGCGCGAGGAGGCCCGCACCGTCGGCGCGGTGGGTGAACTCGGACGCTTGCTGGATATACCGTCCATCGCCCGCATCGAGGCGTTTGACATATCGAATATCAGCGGTTTTGAAAATGTCGGCTCGATGATCGTCTACGAAAACGGAAAGCCAAAGCGCAACAGCTACCGCAAGTTTAAGATCAAATGGTTCAAGGGGCAGGATGACTACCGCTCGATGGAGGAAGTGCTGACCAGGCGCTTTGCGCACGGTCTTGAGGAGCAGCACGAGCTGGCGGAGAAAAATATGGATGAGTCGATGGGCAGCTTCTCGGTATTTCCCGATCTGATCATGATGGACGGCGGCCGCGGCCAGGTCAATGTGGCGCTGCGGGTGCTTGAGACGCTGAATCTGGAAATTCCGGTCTGCGGCATGGTCAAGGACGACAATCACCGGACCCGCGGCCTCTATTACAATAATGTGGAGATCCCGATCGACCGGAATTCCGAGAGCTTCAAGCTGATCACCAGAATCCAGGATGAGGCGCACCGCTTTGCGATTGCGTACCATCGAAGCCTTCGGGGCAAGGAACAGGTGCGGTCGATTCTCGACGATATACCTGGCATCGGTCCGGCGCGCCGAAAGGGCCTGATGCGAAAGTTCGGGTCGGTGGAGAAAATCAGGGAGGCTTCGGTCGGGGAACTGGCTCAGGCCGACAGTATGAATGAGGCCAGCGCCCAGGCCGTATATCAATTCTTTCATTAAAATAGGGTGCCGTGATATGAGGCTTTGTTTTGCCCTGCGGCGGCTGCGGGAGTTCCCGCGGCCGCCGCAGGGCATCTGCTTTTGTGCCCATTCGACTTTGACAAACCCCATAAATATAGAATGTAATGTTTGTTCATTCACCTCAGTCTTGTCGAATCGTGTCGACAAGAAATTTAAATTAGGGCTAGACAAGCTCAAAGACCGGATGTATAATCAACTCATAAAATTTCTTCTTAATTCAAATGTCCTATTTTAATTCCCGTTTTAAAAATTGAATTATGCAATCATCCAGAGGAGACATTTATCATGGAACAGACAGCGCATTTTGTTTTGACTGTCATCCTGATTGCCGCACTCATCTGCGACTGCGTCACATACAAAATTCCCAATAAACTGATTGTGGTGGGAGGGGCCGCGGGCGTCCTATTTCGCTTTATGGAATCTTCCTTTGCCGGAATCTGGTATTGGCTTTGCGGGACGGTATGTATGGCGGGGATCCTATATCTGCTCTACCATTTTTCAATGATGGGCGCGGGCGACGTCAAGCTGTTCGGGGTCATCGGCGGTTTTCTGGGCGTCAGAAGGGGCTGCATCCTTGCGGGCTTGTCGCTTTTTATAGCGGCGCTGATCGCGCTGCTGCTGATGTTTACGAGGCACAATTTTGTGAGCCGCATGCGCTATCTCTTGCGGTATATTCAGGGTGTCAGATCAGGAAAAGGCATCAAATATATGGATTTTGAGCAGAAAGACCGGTCGGCCTGTATGCATTTTACAGTGCCGCTGCTGATCGCGGATTTCATATTATGGGGTATAGAGATATTTGGAAAGAGATTTTAAATTGATTGAGGCGAAAGGGGGAATTGTTTGAGAAATTCACCATTGTATATCTGTGATGATGATCCGGAATATCTTGAGAAATTATCCGGATACATCATGAAAAAAGCGTACTCACCGTTTATTGTGAAGACAATCTGCGGTGCAGACCATTTGGAAATGGACAATTTAAAAGAAGGAATTTGTGTTATTTCGTCTTCCCTGCTCAGGGAAGATATGCTGCAGTCTCTTGACGCGCAGAGAACCATTATATTAAACGAGGGCGAATTGAAACGTGAATTCGCTCACTTTAAAGCCATTAACAAATTTCAGTCGGCCGCGGCGATTTACGAACAGTTGCTGCAATGCCAGATGGACAGAGAAGATGTCGTGCCTGTCGAGAGTCCCGGCGCGGGAAACCGGACCCTTCAGGTCAATGGCGTTTACTCGCCGATAAAGAGAATCGGGAAATCGGCTTTTACGGAGAAAATGTGTGTTGAGAGCAGTGATGGGAGGAAAGTGCTGTATTTGAATATGGAAGAAGTTTCAAAGGGAATTGAAGAAGGAACGGGACTTTCCGAAGTCATCTACTTTTATAAGCAGAATCGGCTGCAACTGATGTTTGAGATGCCGGACGTGATCAGGCACGGGCAGTATTACGATTATATTTTGCCGGTGCGCTGTGCCTTCGACATCAAAGATATGACAGCGGCCGAATGGGTCGATCTGGTGGATCAGATCGAGAAGGCGGGGATTTATGACTGTCTCTGGATTGATTTTGATGGGATCCCTACCGGACCGGAGCTATTTGAAAAGTGCGAAAAAATCTATGTGCCCTACATCAGTCAGGAGGACGAGTGCAGGCGGATTGAGCATTTTGAGCAGATGCTCCGGATGATGCCGGATGACGGGATCAGCGAAAAAGTGGTCAAGATTTTGATTGGGGATGGACAAAATTGAGTTATCTGAAGTATTTCGAATTGAAAGAGGTTTTGCGCAAGGAGGTCATAGAACAGTTAGGGGTAGAAAAAGAGTGGACGGATGATGAAATTGCCGGGATCATCGACAATGTGATTCTTGAGCGGAGCAGACAGCAGTATATGAGCACCGCGACAAAGCTGTCGCTGAAGCAGGAACTCTTTAATACGATCCGGCGGCTGGATGTGCTGCAGGAATTGCTTGATGACGCGGAGATCACGGAGATTATGGTGAACGGTTCCGGGAGTATCTTTTTTGAAAAGCATGGGAATCTTTATCAGTGGAACAAAACGTTTGAGAGCGACGAGAAGCTGGAGGATGTCATTCAGCAGATCGTGTCGCGGTCAAACAGGCAGGTGAACACATCATCGCCGATCGTCGATACGACGCTGGACGACGGCTCCAGAGTCAATGTCGTCCTGAAACCGATAGCGATCAACGGCCCGATTCTGACGATACGGAAGTTTCCAAAGAATCCGATCACGATGGATGACCTGATCACCTGGGGTTCGATCAGCCGTGAGGCGGAGATCTTTCTGAAGAAAATGGTGCGCGCCGGTTATAATATTTTTATTTCCGGGGGCACCGGTACCGGAAAGACGACGATCCTGAATGTCCTGGCAAACTATATTCCGGCGGATGAGCGCGTGATCACCGTGGAGGACACGGCGGAGCTGCAGATCCGGTCGATCAAAAATCTGGTTCGGCTGGAAGTCCGGAATGCCAATTCGGACGGCACCGGAGAGATCACGATGCGCGATCTGGTAAAATCGGCGCTGAGAATGCGGCCCTCAAGAATTATTATCGGGGAAGTCCGCGGCGCCGAGGCCATCGACTTGCTGCAGGCGATGAATACAGGGCACAACGGGAGTCTGAGCACCGGCCATGCCAACAGTGTGGAGGATATGATTTCCAGACTGGAAACGATGGTGATGATGGGCTCGGATATTCCGCTGAAAGCGATCCGCAAACAGATCGCCTCCTCGATCGATATTTTCATCCAGCTGGGACGGCTGAGGGACAAGTCGCGCCGCATCGTTGAGATTACGGAGGTGAATGGTATGGAGGGTGATGAGGTCATTTTGAATCCGCTCTTTAAATTCGTCGAGGACGAGGCATCTTATGCGGAGGAATGTCTCCGCGAGGCCGACGGGTATGAGGGCGAGACGGCGCACAGAGTCAAGGGCGCGCTGCAGAGCACCGGAAATCAGTTGATTCACCGCCAAAAACTGGCGGATGCCGCGATTTCACTTTAGAGGATCCGTTTCTGAGCGGATGTGAGAACTGTAAAAATATTGCAGTAGGGGGTGTCTATGGCTGTGGAGCATGAAAAATTGATAAAGCAAAATGAAAATTCCCGGAGCATGAAGGGGCAGGATTATAGCCGATACCGCCTGGGGTGGAAGGAGTGGGTCACTGTCACGGCGGTGTATCTGGGATTGGATCTGTTGATCTGTGCCCTGTTTTACAATTCACTGGCGGCGGCCGTCATCTTTCTGCCCGGCTATATCTTATTTGCACGAATATGCGCTCAATGGCTGGGCAGGCGAAGGCAGAAGCAGCTGAAGCGCCAGTTTCGGGAGTGGATGATGATCCTCTATTCACTGATCGCCGCGGGAAATTCTCTGGAGACGGCAATCAACGCGTCATACAGTGAGATTTCTGAGAACCTGGACGAGGACAGCGACATGATGCGTGAACTGCGCCTGATGAGAAAAAAGATGGAGATGAATATATCGGCGATCGCCTGCCTGGAGGATTTCGCGGAGCGCTCCGGCGATGAGGATATTCAGAATTTTTATGAGATCATGAATATTGCCAGGCAGCAGGGCGGCAGTATGCGGCAGATCGTCCGATCCTCCATCGACCGGATCAATGAGAAGATCGAGATGGAGAGCGAGATTGAGACGGTGATCGCGGGAAAAAAGAATGAGTTTTTGATCATGGTCGTCATTCCGCTGGCGATGATTCTTTATATGCGCCTGACCTCACCGGAACTGATGGGCACCCTGTACAGCGGTTTTGCGGGCAGGGCGGTGATGACGGTGGCACTCGGCGTATATCTGGCAGCCATAAGTCTGGGGGTGAGCATCGTGCGCATCGAAGTATAATCTGTGGGAGGGAAGATGGCATGTATATCGTTTGTTTAGTCGGACTTGTCGTGCCGCTGATTCTGGTGGTATTTTTCAGAAATTACAGGCGGTCGGATATTGAGCGTCTATTCGGCAGGCATTTTTATCTTTGTTTTTACTGCTGTTTCTTAAAACTAGGCGAGCTGACGTGCGGGAATGCGGCCCGTCAGGAGGAAGATATCCGATGCCTGTATCCGTTGGAAAATACAAGGGAGATGACGTTAAAGACACAGCTCAGGCAGGGACGGCTGATATTTCTGTTATGGGTTTTTATATGTGTCGCCGGTCTCTTGCTTGAGGCGACGATGACACAGGAGGATAGGATCAGGGACGGGAAATGGATCGCGCGCTCTGAGGACGACGGGACGGCGGACACTGTCACGGCCACAGCTTATGGAGAAGATTTTACCATAGAAGATATCGATATCGAAGTCGGCGGCAGGCTTGTGACCGGCGAGGCCAGGGCCAGATTGTTTGACGATGCCAGAGACTATCTGGTTGAGACAGTCAGGGGAAATAATCCGTCACTGGACGCGGTCAGGGAGCCCCTGAATCTCGTGCCGTCTGTGCCGGAGACTTCGATAGAGGTTTCATGGATACTGGACGATGCACCCTATATCTATTCCGACGGCAGCCTCAATACGGAGCAAATCTCTGAGCAGGGCGCTGTCCAGACACTGGAGGCCGTTTTGGATTACGGCGGTATTGAGCAGCAGAATATGAGCATACAGCTGACAGTCTTTCCGCCGCTGAAATCGGCCGAGGAAGTTGTCAGGGATGAGATTCAGCAGCAGCTGACGGCGGAAAATGAATCGGGAAGAGAAAATGATATTTTTACGCTTCCCACGGAGGCCGCGGGTGAAAAAATACGGTGGAAGGAAGAGCGGGATCACACGGCGCTGCAGATGTTTCTGTTGATGGGGCTGACCGCCTTTGTGGTCGTGGTCTACAATGCCGGCGCGGGAAAGCGGGAGATGAAGAAACGCCAGCAGCAGCTGAAAAATGATTATCCGGGGTTTATACATAAACTGGTGCTTCTGACCGGCGCAGGCTCTACGACACGTTCCGCGCTGCAGACGATGGTCGAGGACGAACAGCGCAGCCATGGGGAAAGGCAGCACTATGTCTATTCGGAGGCGGCGGCCGCCCTCAGAATGATGCAGCAGGGGACCTCGGAGGTCAAAGCCTATGCCATGTTCGGGAAGAACTGCGGCGACGGACTTTATATCAAATTGGGCACACTTTTGATCCAGTGTGTCAGAAAAGGGGCCGCAGGCATGAATGAGCTCCTGACCGGAATGGCGGATGAGGCATTGATGATGCACCGCGATCAGATCCGGCAAAAGGGAGAGACTGCCGGCACGAAGCTGCTGCTGCCGATGGGCATGCTGCTGATCGTCGTATTTATGGTGCTGATCGTTCCGGCTTTTATGTCAATCAATATATAATGACGAGGAGGACGCAAAATGAATGAATTGAAGAATTTCTTGAAAGAGGAAGACGGTGTAGGTGTTGTGGAAATTATTCTGATCCTGGTGGTGTTGATCGGTCTGGTCATTATTTTTAAGAAGCAGCTGACAACGCTTGTAAAGAGCATTTTCAGCAAAATTACAAGCCAGGCTGATTCTATATGATCCGGAGAGGGCGGGGTGCTGACGGGCAGATCACAGTATTCCTGGCCCTATGCGTGGGGATCATGCTCTCCGTCGTTCTGGCGGAGATTGAGTCCGCAAGATACGCGGCGGTGATTGATATACAGAAGACGGCGGTCATGACGGCCTGTCAGTCGGCACTTGCGGAGTTCAACAGACCGCTCATGGAAAAATATGATATTTTTGCGGTGGATGGGAACGGGCGCAATCTGACCGAGGATATGCAGGACGAGATAGAGAAGAACAGCGGCACGGGACTGTTTAAGGCGAATGTGGAGAATGTAGTCCTGACGGATCTCTGTCCGATCGCCGACGCGCAGTATCAGCCGATGGTCAAGGAAATTGTGCAGTATATGTCGACAGCCGGACTTCTGGACGCGGGCGGCACCCTTGATTCTGTGTTCAATGACCGCATTGCCGACGCCCAGTCCGGGCGGCAGCAGATGGCGCAGAGATTACAGAATGGGGAGGCGCAGTCCGCCGCGGAAAAGGATGCCTATGATGCCAGTCACCAGGATCAGGATAGCGACAGCGGCTCAGGGACCTCCCAAGGCGACGGTGCGGGGAACGCTCCGGACGGTGGCTCTGGGGGACAAAAGAAGCCCGTGGATCCAAGGAAAAAGGTGTCTGATCTGTTGAAACAGGGCTTATTGAGCCTGGTCGTACCGGATGGCTTTGAGATATCGAATGCGGAGCTTGACCGGGGGAAGGCGTATGAAAGTTTTCACGAGGAGAAATTCAATTTTATGTCTGTGCGCTCTGTGCTGGACAGATTGAATGACGGCAGTTTTCAGTTTTCGAATGTCATCCGGAATATGGGTGATCAGCTGATCGTGCTGAGATATATGCAGAATCGGTTTAAGAATGCCGTCAGTGATGAAAACGTGCCTTTTGACACCCGTCTGCAGTATGAGATGGAGTATCTGATTTGCGGACATCAGAGCGACAGCACCAATTTGCTGGATATTGTGAGCAGACTGATGCTTTTGCGGACGATATTTAATTTTTCCTATCTGTACAGTGACGCGGCAAAATCGGCTGAGGTACATTCACTCTCGGCGACCATTGCCGGCGGGCTCTTGATGCCATGGCTTGAGCCGGTGATCACGGTGCTTGTGATGGCCGCATGGGCCTACGCGGAGGCGCTCATTGATGTGCGGACTTTGCTGTGCGGTCAGAAGGTGTCGCTGATCAAAACATCCGCCAACTGGACGCTCTCTCTCACAGGGCTGAGTGCCATATCCGCGGGGACGATACGGGAGAGCAGCGGGGGAGGCGATTCATCGGGGCTGTCCTATGAGACGTACCTGATGATGCTTTTAATGCTCACCGGACAGCAAAAGCGGATGGAGCGGATGGCGGATTTGATGACTGCCAACATTCGCATGGAAGAAGGATATGCGCATTTTTCCATGGATGACTGCTTCTATAGTATCGGGTGTATCACAGAATACAGTATTGCACCGTTGTTTACAAGCCATCTGGGACGTCTTAGGGGTTTCAGGCGAAGTTTCCAGTGGTCTGAGTGTTATTGATCTGAGCGGCAGAGATTGGGGGTGACAGCAGATGTTCTTATTTTGCAAACTATACACCAAATTTCATATTCCATTCATTATCGACAATCAAGTATCTCTCCAAATAATCAAGTCCGATGAAATTAATGATTTAAAAACAAGAAAAAAGGGAAGGAATCAAAGGCCTGACAGAGTAAGGACATCTGCTGCGGCCGCCAATCTCTGCGGTTCGGTGACGGTCGAGGCGGCACTGGTGGTTTCGATTTTGATGCTGGCGATGTTTTCAGTCATGTCAGTCATGCAGGCCGTTCACACCTATAGTCAGGTCCATCAGACGCTGGTCAGCGTCGGCGAGGAGGCCGCGGTGCAGGGGGAGGATCTGAAGGGCATCGGCGAGGTATACGCGATTTTTGCCGCAAGGATGCAGGATCGCAGGAGGGAGCAGTCCGGCATCGTGGGCGGCATCGGCGGCATCTCTTTTCTGGGCAGCGACATCGACCGCGAGACGGGGACGATTGTGCTGAATGTCAGCTATTCTGTCAGGCCGCCGCTGTTGATGATGCCGGGACTTCGCATGAGAATGAAAGACCGACTGTCTTTTCAGCTCTGGTGCGGTTATATGGCGGATGGCGGCGACACGGCGGACGGTCAGAACCGGAAGACGGTTTACTATGTGACAGATAACGCCACGGTTTATCACACGAGCGCACAGTGTTCGCACCTGCTGTTGTCGATATCGTCCGCGAGTCAGGATGATCTGGAGCATCTGCGCAACAGCAGCGGCGCGCGCTATAAGCCATGCGAGAAGTGCCCGCCAGGCGGCGGGGACGGCACGGTCTATGTGACAGAGGATGGAACAAAATATCACACTTCTCTGGGATGTTCAGGACTCAAGAGGACAATTCACGAGGTGACAGATACGGGGGGTCTGCCGCCATGCAGCAGATGCGGCGGCCGCTGACCGGTGAAACGGAGAAATCAAAATGACGGTGGGAATCATTATCGATGTATTTGCCGCGGGTGTCTTGCTTTTGTCGGCGGTGACGGATATTAAACACAGGAAGGTCAACGTCTATGTGATCATATTGGGAAGCCTGGCCGTGATGCTGATCCATCTGTTTGCCCGTTCGGGTCTGACGGATTTTGTGATCGGCATGATTCCCGGCGCCGTCATGCTTGTGGCGGCACGGGTGAGTGGACAGGCGATAGGCTACGGCGATGGCCTGCTGATCTTGTTCCTTGGCATCTGTTTTGGATGGCAGGGCAGCCTGTTTATTTTGTTGACATCGCTGCTGCTCATATCTGTGTGCGGGCTTGTCCTCATGTGTTTTGGCAGGGCCAACAGGAAAACAAGCTGGCCGATGGCACCGTGGATACTGGCGGCGACAATCATTCATATCCTATTGTGGCGGCAGTGAATGAAAGAGTCATGTGGTGGTAAAGTTTGGAAGTAGACTTCCAAATCTATCTTGATGATGCACTTAAGTGCGTCAAGAAAGAGGAAAGAATGGCAAAAACAGAAGGTTTAAAAGGAAGTATTACCGTCGAGGCCTCTTATATCTGTACGGCTGTCATTCTGATTCTTATTCTCATATTATATGCCGGATTCTTTTGCCATGATCGGGCGGCGGCGCAGAGCGACGCCCTGTATGCCGCCCGGCTGACCGTGCGGAATTCGCTCAAATGGCTGAATATGGATCAGAGGACGTTGAGCAGGAGTGAGGAATATTCGCATACGATCTCAGATCGCTGGGACACCGCATATAACAGCCGGAGACAGAAGATTATCAGTGAGTGCCGCACCTTGATTCAGGATAAGATGCTGATCTGTGAGATAGATGATTTTTCGGTGGACTGCAGCTATAACTATATTTTAAATCAGCTGCAGTGCAAGGTTGCGGTGTGCGGCTATGTGAAGCTGCCCCTGAAAATTTTTGGTGTCGGACGATTTGAGTTTACGGAAACCGGAAAGATCACGGAATCGGATGCCATCAAGGTGATATGGCTGAAAAACGGACTAAAAAGCGGCCTGCCGGCTCAGACGGCATATTGATGGAGGCAAAGATCAGATGGATGTCAGGTTTGAGAAAGATATATCGAGTGAATTTATGGTGATCGACAGTCAGGCTGATTCAAAATACGCCGGTTATGAAGCGCAGGTACTACATAATAATGAAATTCCCGGTCTGATGAAATTTAAAATACGGGAGTCGGACGGGCAGATCATGTATTATTATGATATCAAGGGCTTCAAAAGCCTGAGCGATGGCTGTGAATTTGAAGACGTGGATTATCGCGCGGCTGTACGGCTGATGGACGATATCCGGCATATGCTTGGCGGGCTTGAGGATTATCTGCTGAGCTGTGACAGTGTCTGCCTCGCGTCGGATTTTATCTTCAGAGATGTCCGGCAGAATCATTTTCTGTTTATCTACGTTCCCGGACAGCGTGTTCCGATCAGGGACCAGCTGAGAGATCTGCTGGGATGGCTGATGAAGCATATCAATTACAGTGATAAGAGCTGTGTCTCATATGTTTTTGAATTATATCGGAAAATTGAGAACGATGAAGATATATTCGCAGAGGATTCGCCGCAGCGGGAAATGAAAGTTTACCCGAAGGGCGTTGAAGAAGTGTCAACAGAGGGCGAGGGTTCCACGCCGTCTATCGATGGTCAGGAACAGGAGAAAACCCCGGAAACAGGGAAAAAAACAGGGCTTCAATCGCTCAAATGGAAATGGGTGATCCGTTCTGCCATCATAAGCCTGCTGGTTCTTGGGGCGGCGGTGCTGCTCTCGGACAATCTCTCGTTGTGGATGCGCGCCTGGCTGGGCATTTATCCGCCCTCCTGGATATGGATTCTGATCGTGTTGATCTTAGGTATACTTTCCAATCTGCTGGTCTTCTATTTCAGCATGGAAAGAGAGGACAAGGATGATGACACGTTCTGGGAAGATCATGAGGCGATGGATTTTTCGGCGATGAAAATGGACGAGACGACGACGCTGGTAAAAGAAAACGAGTATCCGCAAACCCAACTGCTTCGTGAGCGCTGTCTTGTGCTTGTCGGGAAATCTGAAGCCTGCAGGGATGTCATCTATGTCCGGAATTTTCCATTTACGATCGGTAAAAATAAAGCGATCGTCCAGCACGCCATTGAGATGTCCACCATAAGCCGCCGGCATGTGCAGATTCAGTTCGATGACGGTAAATACTACGCGACCGATCTGTATTCGACCAACGGGACAATGATCAACGGGCGGTCCCTGCCGCCGGGCAAGGCATGTGAGATCAAACCCGGCGACAATCTCCGGATTGCTGAACTGGAATTTGATGTCCAGGAGAACAGCGGAGAAATATTTTAATGGGTTTCCTGCAGAGGCTGGTTTTCCGGCTGTCTGAGCGGCAGCCGGATGATAAATTTACTGCCTCTGCCGGGAACCGAAGATGCCTCCAATGTGCCGTGGTGTGCTTCGATGATCCGCCTTGTGACGGCCAGTCCCAGGCCGTTTCCGTTGCTCTTGTAGGAGACAAAAGGATCAAAAATATGTTTGAGCTGTGACGCATCCATGCCCCTTCCGGTATCAGCGACCGTCAGTACAAGCTGCGGACCGTCGGTTCGGGCGGATAATTTGATGATGTCATGCTCGGAAGTGGCCTCTGAACTGTTTTTGATGAGATTGATCAGGCATTGTTTGATCTTTAAAGGGTCGCAGCAGATTTCGGGAAGTTTTTTGGGAATATGCAGCATCATCCGTTTATTTACCCGCTGCAGGACCGGCTTCCACGATGCCGCTATTTCAACAAGGAGCCTGTTCATGTCTGTGGATTCTGCATTGATTTTGGCGCAGCGGCTGTAGGTCAGAAGCGAGGCGGTCAATTGTTTCAAATAATCTACGTCCACAACCAGCTGGGACCACAGGTCGTCTCTTCCCAATTCCGGATGTCTGGCGGCAAGCAGCTGGATGGTGCTGTAAATCAGCGTGAGCGGATTGCTAATCTCATGTGAAATTTGAGACAGTATCAGCGTATCATGCGTATCATTTTCGGTTTCCGAAAATTGTTTGGTCATCGTAAAATTCCCCCTGGTTTTGTCTAGTTGACGGCAATTTTATGCGCTGCGGTTCAGGATAAGTCCGAACTGTGAGCGAAACCTGCCGTTTCCTATAATTTAACAAATCAGGGGGAATCTGGCAACAAAAATCGTTCGACACCATTTGTCGAAAAATGTCGAAAAATGTCGAAAAATGTCAAAAAATGTCATAGATGAGCGGCTATTTTCCGCGCTATCTCACTCTGTGTCTCTGGATCCGATGTGCCGGGCTTCCAGAGGATCGTCTGCCCGTCGTCTGTATATCGTGGAATGACATGCATATGAAAGTGAAAGACAGATTGTCCGGCGACGCTCTCATTGTTCTGGACAATATTCAGGCCGTCACAATTCAGGGCGCTTTTGGCCGCGCAGGCGATCTTCTTTGCCAGGACAAAACTCTTGGCGGCAGTGTCCTCGTCGAGGTCAAAAATATTGCGGTAATGCGCTTTCGGCAGGATCAGGGCGTGGCCGGCAGCGGCGGGTGAGAGATCCAAAATCACACGAAAAAGGTCATCTTCATAGATGGTTGAGGATGGGATCTCGCCGTTGGCAATTTTACAAAAAATACAATCATTCATGGGTTAGCACCTCCTGTGAATTCTCTGAAAGCCCCGTCAAGCGGCCATACTGGCGGCCTCATCGATCAGGTCGGTGATGATCTCGATGGCGTGATTCATAGGGCTGCGGCTCATAGCGTCGATATATGTCTGTCGGTTATCATAGACTTCCCTGATCGCTTGGAGCAGGGATTCATCCGTCACATTTTCCTCCGCCAGGACATAGGAATAGCCCTGTTTTTTAAAAGATTCCGCGTTTAATATCTGGTCGCCGCGGCTGGCCTCGGCGGAGAGAGGGATGAGAATGTTCGGTTTTTTCAGCGCCAGGATCTCGCAGATGGCGTTGGCTCCGGCTCTTGAGATCATCAGATCCGAGGCGGCGAACAGATCGCTCAGCTCATCCTGGATATATTCAAATTGCGCATATCCCTTTTTCTGATTTAAGGAGTCATCAAGATGTCCCTTGCCGCATAAATGAATGACCTGGAATGATTCAAGCAGCGTGTCCAGAATGCCACGCACCGACTGATTGACGGCGACCGAGCCGAGGCTTCCGCCGATGACCATGATCACAGGTTTTGAAGCATCGAAGCCGCAAAATTTGAGGCCGTTTTCTCTGCTTCCCTCAAACAGTTCCTGACGGATAGGCGAGCCGGAGAGGACGGCCTTGCCCTCCGGCAGGGCTTTGACTGTCTCAGGGAAATTGCAGCATATCTTGTATGCCGATGGAATACATAACCTGTTGGCCAGTCCGGGGGTCATATCCGACTCATGGATGATAGCGGGGACATGACAGTGTTTGGCGGCGATGACCACCGGAACGGACACAAAGCCGCCCTTTGAGAAAATGACATCCGGTCGGATTCTTTTGATGATTTTTTTGGCATCGAAAAAACCTTTGATGACCCGGAAAGGGTCTGTGAAATTTTTTAGATCAAAATATCTTCTGAGCTTACCGGAGGATATCTCATCATAGGGCACACCTATGGATTGAATCAGATTTTTTTCAATCCCGTCTTTGGAGCCGATGTAATGAATTTCATAGCCCCTTTCCCTGAGTGTCGGGAGCAGCGCGATGTTTGGCGTCACATGGCCGGCGGTGCCACCGCCGGTGAGTATGATTTTTTTCATGATCTGCCCTCCGAAAAATTACATATTCTGAGCTTTGTATTCCATCAGTCCCTGGGCAAGCTGATCGGGACAGGAAGTGCCGCGGCCGCCGCAGTCGATGCCCTTGAGCGTGTCAATCACCTCATCGACCGACCGTCCGGTGACAAGACGTGCGACACCCTGGGTGTTGCCGTCGCATCCGCCGATAAACTGGCAGCTCGTCACAATGCCGTCCTGGACGTCAAAATCCACCGCGCGCGAGCAGGTGCCCTGATTGATATGTCTGTACATGGAAATAACCTCTTTTCCGCAGCAAAATTGAGTGTATGAACAGGCTGCTTTGAATATTATAGCAAAATTAAAGTTTAAATGCAACAAGTTCAGACTTGTCTGAACTATTGTTCTGTATGCGTCGTTCTGTATGCGTCCTAAATGAAGGTTAACTGTTTGAAAAAACAATTGAAATTTTGGAAAAACAGAAAGCATGGATGGACAAATTTCTGAAATAAGGAATGCAAGGGGTGAAACAAATTTTCGAAAAATGTCAGACACGGCGTGAACAAATTCCCGAAAAATATGGAAAACGCGAAATGAACGTGCTATACTTAATGGGCCGATGCCGCGGATAAAATACAGACGGGTCGGGAGCGGGAAACGGAGTGTTCTTTCATGAAAAAAACGAATGTCATATTTTTTCTGATATTTTTTGTTTTGATCTTGTCGGGCTGCCAGCGGGCGTCACTGCCGGAGGAGACCTTGCCGGAGACGGAGACGGCAGAGATTGTGGAGACGGAGCACAGGACGATCACAGAACTTCATGTGGTTACCAGCTTTGCGGGGGATGATACCAACGCGGAGAATTACCGATCTCTCGTTGACGCGTGGGAGAGGGATACGGGAAATGTTGTCATCGATGATTCAAGCCGGATGAACGGAGAATTCATTGCCAGGGTAAAGGACGATTTCGCGCGCGGCGAGGAGCCGGATGTCCTGTTCTTTATGACCGGCGCGGAAGCCGATGAGCTGATCGAGGCGGACAAGGTCGTGCCGCTTGCGGAAATCAGAGCGCGATATCCGCAATATGGGAGCAATATGGATGAGGCAAAACTTCCGCTGGCGATGAACGGCGAAAAGTATGTGCTTCCGGTCAATGGCGTCTGGGTGGGATTGTATGTCAATCAGGCGGTGCTGGCGGAAGCCGGCGTGGCGATTCCCGGCGAGAATGATACATGGGAACAGTTTCTGCAGGACTGTGAGGCGATCAAAAATGCGGGCAAATTGCCGGTGGCATTCTCTGCCGACACACCGCACTACTGGCTGGCCTATCTGATCGAGAATTACAGCGGGCACGACCGGCATCTGGACTTGCCACTGTCCATTGATGACGCGGCGGCTCAGAGTTGGATCAGCGCGCTCTCGGATATAAAGACGCTCTGTGAACTTGGATATTTCCCGGAAGGATCCGCCGCCGGAGAGACAGAGATGTTCGCCCAGTTTGTCAACGGCGATGCGGCCTTTTTGCTCGACGGCTCATGGCGCATGGCGGACATTGTCCGCGCCTGCTGTGCGGATCCGGAGGATCTCTCGACACTGTCTGAGGAGAGACTGGAGAATTTTACGGTCACCTATGTGCCCGCGGGCAGGATGCGCAGAGCGACCGATCTCGTAGGCGGCTGCACGATGGGGTATTATATCACCCGAAAGGCCTGGGCGGATGAGGCAAAGCGGGAGGCGGCGGTCTCGTTTGTGGAGGCGATGACGACGGATGACACGGTCTTCCGGTTTGCCGGCATCGGGGCGCAGGCGCTCAAAAATCCGCCTTCTGTCGACGTCACGCAGTTTAATTCGCTTCAGCTGGCGGGATATGACCTGGTCAGGGGCGCCACGAGCTGGACAGCATCTGTTATTGACAATATCCCGGATGCGTGCGGCGAGGCACTGATTTCCGATATTTCCGGCATGGCCCGCGGCTGGCCGACACCTGAGACGGTGGTTCAAAACTGCATCGCGGTACTGGAGACGCTGAATGCCGAGGCCGAGGAAGAGACGGAGACGTCCTCCGCGCAGCTGCCGTATCAGAGATAAATCACAAAGCCGCGGCAGCTACAGCCGAGGTCGCGGCCGAAGCGGAAACAATTGTATTGTTGTTGACATACCACAGGGAGGTATCTTTGAAATGAATTGTACGGGTATCATCGGGGCGATGGAGATAGAGGTGAACGCCCTGAAATCACGCATGAATCTGGAAGCAGTCGTCGAAAAGGCTTCCATGCATTTTTACAAGGGCACCTATAAAAATAAAAGGGTTGTGATCGTGCGCAGCGGCATTGGCAAGGTGAATGCCGCGGTGTGCACACAGATTCTGGCGGACGATTTTGAGGTGGATGCCGTGATCAATACGGGAATTGCCGGCAGTCTCCGCGCGGGGATCAATATCGGCGATATCGTCATCTCTACCGACGCGCTGCAGCACGACATGGATGCGACCGGTTTCGGCTACGAGAGAGGCGTGATACCGCAGATGGACACCTCGGTTTTTGTCGCCGATGCGCGGCTGCGAGCGATAGCGAGGGAGGCCTGCGAATGTGTCAATAGGGATATCTGTGTCCATGAGGGCAGAGTCGTCAGCGGCGATCAGTTTGTCTCCGACCAGGCGTCGAAAAATGAAATCTTCCAGCGCTTTTCGGGCTATTGTACGGAGATGGAGGGGGCGGCCATTGCCCAGACCGCCTATTTAAATCACATTCCGTTTGTCATCATCCGCGCGATCTCTGACAAGGCGGATGGCAGTGCCTCGGAAGATTACGGCGCGTTTGAGGCGAGCGCTGCCCAGCACAGCGTCAACCTGATTGATGAGATGATCGGACGGCTGTGAATAGATGAGATGGACGAGCGTCGGCGCGGCGGCTTGCTGTGAATAGAAAAAGTTTCATTTTGCATTGATAAATTTTTGCTTTTTTGATATGATGATACAAGGATCGCGGGCGCGCATTGTGCCGGCAGTCCAGAGTATCAGGGAGTTTTCCAGAGAAAAGGTATTCCATGGGGGCAGAAACCGTCAGATTTTTGTGGGACGCTCTGTCTGTATATGGAGAGAATTGGAGGCGAAACATGTCAGGTAAAGTGTCATTCGACTATTCAAAAACAGCGCCGTTTATCAGCGATGAAGAAGTGAAGCTGATGAAAAAACTGGTTTTGGACGCAAAGCAGCAACTCGTTGAGAAGAGCGGCGCGGGGAACGATTTCCTGGGCTGGATCGATCTTCCGGTCGATTATGATAAGGAAGAATTTGCGAGGATCAAACGGGCGGCGGAGAAGATCAGAAACGACTCGGATGTCCTGCTGGTCATCGGCATCGGCGGATCCTATCTCGGCGCAAGGGCTGCGATTGAATTTTTGGGCCATCATTTCTTTAATGTCGTTTCAAAAGATATCCGCAGGGCGCCTGAGATTTATTTTGTGGGCAACAATCTGAGCAGCACTTATATCTCCGATCTGATCGATGTCATCGGCGACAGGGATTTTTCAGTGAATATGATCTCCAAATCCGGGACAACGACAGAGCCGGCGGTCGCTTTCAGGGTATTCAAGAAACTGCTTGAGAAAAAATATGGCCGTGAGGGCGCCGCAAAGAGAATCTACTGTACGACAGACAAAGCCAAGGGGGCGCTCAAAAATCTTGCGAATGAGGAGGGCTATGAAAGTTTCGTGGTACCTGACGATGTCGGCGGGCGCTATTCGGTGCTTACGGCGGTCGGATTGCTGCCGATCGCGGTCAGCGGCGCGGATATCGACCAGTTGATGGCCGGCGCGGCAACCGCGAGAAAGAGAAGCCTTGAAAATGCCTTTGAGGAAAATGACGCGCTGCAGTACGCGGCGATCAGAAATATCCTTTTGAGAAAGGGAAAGAGCATAGAGATTACCTGCAGCTATGAGCCTTCTCTGCTCTACATCGGCGAGTGGTGGAAACAGCTTTTCGGCGAGAGCGAGGGCAAGGATCAGAAGGGAATCTTCCCGGCGAGCGTGACACTGACCGCGGACCTGCACTCGATGGGCCAGTTTATCCAGGATGGTGCCCGTGTGATGTTTGAGACTGTCCTCAATGTTGAGAAGCCGAAGCGCGAGATCGTCATTGAGGAAGAGCCGGTGGATCTTGACGGGCTGAATTATCTGACCGGAAAGACTGTCGATTTTATCAATAAGAGCGCGATGAACGGCACGGTTCTGGCGCATACGGACGGCTTGGTCCCAAATTTGCGCGTTGATATCCCTGAGCAAAATGCGTTCTATCTGGGCGAACTTTTCTATTTTTATGAGTTTGCCTGCGGCGTGAGCGGCTATGTCCTGGGCGTGAATCCGTTCAATCAGCCGGGGGTTGAGAGCTACAAGAAAAATATGTTTGCCCTGCTTGGGCGTCCGGGCTATGAAGCGATGACGGAAGCGCTTTTGAAGCGCCTGTAAGTTTATAGGGTTTTGTTTGAAAATTGGAGGAAATGATGGAAAAGCAAAAGAAAAATTATTCGTCACCTTATGAACTTGAAGGTCGCATTCCTCTGGGACAGGCGATTCTGTTCGGACTGCAGCACGTGATGGCCATGTTTGTCGGCAATCTGACGCCGGTCTTGGTGATCACCGGCGCCGCGGCTTGCGCCCTGGATCCGGCCCTACAGACAAAGATCATTCAGAATGCCATGCTGGTCGCGGGGCTTGTCACGCTGGTGCAGCTGATTACCATCGGCCCGATTGGCGCCAAACTGCCGATCGTTATGGGGACGAGCTCAGGTTTCATCGGCGTCTGCAGCGGCGTGGCCAGGACAATGGGACAGGGTGCGCTGACCTATGGTGCCATCATGGCGGCCAGCCTGATCGGCGGTTTATTTGAGACGGTGCTTGGATTCTGTCTGAAACCGCTGAGGCGGTTTTTTCCGTCCGTGGTGACCGGTACAGTGGTGACTGCCATAGGCCTCTCGCTGATCTCTGTCGGCATCAGTTCATTTGGCGGCGGCAACAACAATGGCGATTACGGTTCCCTGCCGAATCTGTTTGTCGGGCTGTTTGTCTTGGTCGTCATCATTGTTTTGAAGCATTTTACGAAAGGTATCACGAGCACGGCATCCATACTGATGGGCATCATCGCCGGCTATATTTTATGCGGGGTGATGGGCCTGTTTTTGCCACACACCTACATCAACAGCGAGGGCGTAGAGATGACGGCATCATGGGTTCTGGATTTCCAGAGAGTAGCCGACGCGCCGTGGTTCGCGCTGCCGTCCATCATGCCTGTGAAATACAATTTTGACCTTCGGGCGATCATCCCGATCGGGATCATGTTTATTGTCACGGCGGTTGAGACGGTCGGCGATACTTCCGGCATCACCGAGGGCGGCCTTGGCCGTGAGGCGACAGACTCGGAGCTGCGCGGCGCTGTGACCTGCGATGGCCTTGGCTCTTCATTCGCCTCCTTGTTTGGCGTCCTTCCGAATACATCCTTCAGCCAGAATGTCGGGCTGGTAGGCATGACGAAAATCGTCAATCTTTTCGCGATCTCAATGGGCGCGATTTTCCTGATTCTCTGTGGCCTGTTCCCGAAACTGGCGGCGCTTGTCCAGATCATGCCAAACAGTGTGCTCGGCGGAGCGGCGGTCATGATGTTCGCATCAATCATCGTCAGCGGCATCCAGCTGATCACCAAGGATGGCGTGGACGCGCGCACCGTCACGATCGTCTCTGTGGCGCTCGGCCTGGGCTATGGCCTCGGCGCAAACGACGCGGTGCTCAGCTATCTGCCTGAATATGTGAGCCTGATCTTTGGCGGATCAGGGATTGTGCCGGCGGCGCTGATCGCGATCATTCTGAATATCGCGATTCCTAAAGAAAAAAAGGACAAGGCGAAAGCTGAATGATGTGCTGTCATGAAGACACTGATTAAAGACGGGCTGATCGTCCTTGAGGGCGGTCAGCTCCATGGGGATATTTTGGTTGTCGGGGAGAAGATCGCGCGGATAGGCAGCTATCTGAGCGATGAGGCCGACCGTGTCATCGACGCGGAGGGAAAAATTCTGATTCCGGGCGGAATCGACGCGCACACGCATTTTAATATCGATGTGGGCGTGGTTTCTGTGGATAATTTTACGTCGGGGACGACGGCGGCCGCTTTCGGCGGGACGACCACCATTGTCGACCACATGGGTTTCGGGCCGGCAGGATGTAGCCTGCACCATCAGTTTGAGGTTTATAAGGGCTACACTGACGGACAATGTGTGGTGGATTATGGTCTGCACGGTGTCGTTCAGCACGTTGACGCGGATATTCTTGACGAAATGGCCTCGATGGTCGATGAGGGCATCAGCAGTTTCAAGATATATCTGACATATGATTATAAAGTGAATGATGACGACGCCCTGAAAGTATTGAAGCGCCTGAATGATCTCGGCGCCGTGACGGCCGTCCACTGTGAAAATGACAGTATCATCCGCTATATGAAAGATAAATTGATTCGCGAGGGCAAGCTGTCCGAGCATTTTCACCCGAAGGCGCGGCCAAATCGCTGTGAGAGCGAGGCCATTGGCCGGATGGCTGCATTGTCGGAGGCCGCGGATCACGCGCCGCTCTATATCGTCCATGTCTCTGCGAAGGAGAGTGTTCAGGAGATTCGCAGTGCCCGTGATGCCGGCCTGCGAGTGTACGGCGAGACTTGTCCGCAATATCTGCTTTTGGACGAGAGCCTGTACGACCTGCCGAATCACGAGGGGCTTAAATATATCATGAGTCCGCCGCTCAGGGCAAGAGAAAATCAGGCTTATCTTTGGGAGTGCTTAAGGGACGGTACACTGCAGACGGTCGGCACCGATCACTGCAGCTTTGATTTTAGCGGTGACAAGCAACGGGGGCGCGATGATTTCACGAAGTGCCCGAACGGCGCGCCGGGGGTAGAGGCGCGGGTGCCGCTATTGTATTCCGAGGGCGTGGTCAAGGGGCGCCTGCCGCTGGATACCTTTGTGAGGGCGATCAGCACCAATCCGGCAAAAATATTCGGCATGTATCCGCAAAAAGGCGTGCTTGCCGAGGGGAGTGACGCGGACATTGTGATGATCGATCCGGAAAAGACGGTGACGATCACCGCGGCGGCGCTCCATGAAAATGTGGATTATACGCCTTATGAGGGATTTGAGGTCAAGGGCTGGCCGGTGATGACGATGGTTCGCGGCACGGTCGTCACAGAAAACGGCCGGCTGCTTGTGGAGCCGGGATTTGGCCGGTTTATCCACCGGGGCCGTTCTCAGGATCCTTCAGCCCCGCGACGGGACCGCCACCCATAAAGGAACAAGGAAAAGGAATAGAAGACCCCGGTGATGCAACACCGGGGCCTGTGCATATTTTAGGGTTTTTTAACTATGTTTTTTTACTCTGCTTCCAGAATTGCGACGTATTTTCCTCTGTCATTTTCTGAAACCATCAGCTTTTCCAGCGTCTGCTCAGCTGTCCACTGCATCGTTTTCATCAAGCTGCGGGCATTCTGCAATAACA
>CAYRDY010000021.1:0-1268 GCA_964423195.1 uncultured Catenibacillus sp.
TTGTGTCTGCGAAAACCCATTCAAAAGCGTTTGCGGTAACGATTCCTTTTATTTTGCTGTTCCTTCCCTCGTTTATAAACGGCATATCTATTTTATCGAAGGCATTGGGGCTTTTTCCGGATCAGCTGTTGCAGGTACCCACAGTAATAAGAACATTTAACTTATATCAAATCGGAACAAAAGTCGTAGGGTCTATACCGATCCTTTTGACAATGTATTTTCTTCTCTTAATTGTCCTTATACCTGTTCTGTATCAGGTTTATCGAAAAACAGAATAACCGTCACCGCCGCCGACCGCATAATGAAAGTGTTGGCGGCGGTTACCACTCTTTACTGTAATTTCAGAGATTTCTCACCACGCCGTACACCAGCAGCACCGCGACCATCGCCAAGATGACGCCGTCATACCACCGCTGCCGCGGCTGGCTGCCGGTCCTGATATACACATACAGCGCATAGATCGCCAGCCCCACGCCCACCGGGAGCAGACACATCAGCGCCGCGTTTTCCCGCCAGGCGCCCGCAAAATCCAGACGCAGCAGATCCACAAGCATATGCGTGACGCCGCAGCCGGGGCATTTGAGGCCGGTCACCAGGCGAAACACGCAGGGAATGCCGAGTCCCGTGTGCATAAAAAACAGGAGATAGGCAAGTCCCAGAACGGCCAGGACGGCCGACCATTTCAGGACCCTGACTGCCCGCTGAAACGCCTCTGACCGTTCACTTTTCTGATCAGTCATAGGCTGCGACATTGTTCAGCTCATTCTGGATCAGGCAGAAATTGATGATCCCCAGACCAAAGATGGACAAAATCAGATACAAAATACTCGTGCCGGACCCTGAATTGTTCGCGTAGCCCATTCTCCGGCTCTGGAGATAATCAACCTTTTTGCCCGCTTTGTAAAACCAATACCAACCGTAGATACTGCAGGTGACTAAATTAAGGAGAAAAACAATGCCGCCGGAATAATCAGCGTTATCGTCACAGGCCGTATTCAGGTCATTGACTAGGCAGATAAACCAATAAATCCCGTAAATGCCGCAGGTCACGATTGTCAAAATAATACTGACCGCGATACTGCGCCGCTTGATCGGCGCGCTGAAGCCGCCGTTGTTACCGCCATTGTACTGACCCTGTGGGCCGTAATTATTATTCTGGCCTTGTGGGCCATAGCCGTTATTCTGGCCCTGTGGGCCGTAGCCGTTATTATATTGGCCCTGTGAGCCGTAAGCGTTATTCTGGCCCTGTGAGCCGTAAGCGTTATTCT
>CAYRDY010000021.1:1368-24592 GCA_964423195.1 uncultured Catenibacillus sp.
CCGTAGCCGTTATTTTGGCCCTGCGGGCCGTAGCCGCTGTCCTGACCCTGCGGGCCATAACTATTATTTGCCCCCTGGGCATTCCCGTAATCGCCGTTGCCGCTCTGCGGGCCGTCGTAGCCGTTGCCCGCGCTCTGCCCATCCTGCGCCGGACTCATCGGTGCGCCGCACATCGGGCAGAAAGCCACATCCCCTTCTGAATTATAACCACAATTTGGACACTGCATTAATCATTCCTCCTCTGACCGGATCAACCGGACCTTCTTTTTTCCTTTATTTACTCTTCCGGACAAACCGGAATAAACTTTTCTATTTTTTCCGGACAAACCGGAATTACTGTTACCTGTCAGTGATGGAACAGGCGAATGCCGGTAAAACACATCACCATGCCATGATTGTCGCAAGCCTCAATCACATGATCGTCGCGCACGGAACCGCCCGGTTGAGCCACGTATTTGACGCCGCTCCTGAAGGCGCGCTCTATATTGTCGCCAAACGGGAAAAACGCGTCCGAGCCGAGCGCGACCTCCGTGTTGCCGTCAAGCCACGCGCGCTTTTCCTCCCGTGTAAAGACTTCCGGCTTTTCCCTGAACGTCTTTTCCCACTGACCGTCCGCCAGCACATCCATATAATCCTCGCCGATATACAGGTCGATGGCATTGTCCCTGTCCGCACGGCCCAGGCCCTCCACAAACGGCAGATCCAAAACCTTCGGGCACTGGCGCAAGTACCAGTTGTCCGCTTTCTGACCGGCCAGCCGCGTGCAGTGAATGCGTGACTGCTGTCCGGCGCCGATGCCGATCGCCTGTCCGCCCTTCGCGTAGCAGACAGAATTTGACTGCGTGTATTTGAGCGTGATCAGCGCGATCACGAGATCGATCTTCGCGCTCTCCGGCAGCACTTTATTTTTGGTCACAATATTTTCAAGCATTCCCGCGTCGATCTTTAAATGATTTCTCCCCTGCTCAAAGGTAATGCCGAACACCTGCTTGTGCTCCGCCTCATCCGGCACATAATCCGGATCAATCTGGATCACATTGTAATTGCCCTTTTTCTTGGAACAGAGGATCCCCAGCGCCTCCGGCGTATAACCCGGCGCGATAATGCCGTCGGACACCTCGCGCTTGATCATGCGGGCCGTCGCCTCGTCACACACATCCGACAGCGAGATAAAATCGCCGAATGACGACATTCTGTCGGCGCCCCTGGCTCTCGCATAGGCACAGGCCAGCGGTGAGAGTTCGCCGAGATCATCCACCCAGTAAATCTTTTTCTCGACATCACTCAGCGGAAGGCCCACAGCCGCGCCGGCCGGCGACACATGCTTAAAAGAAGTCGCCGCCGGAAGTCCGGTGGCCGCCTTCAGCTCCTGCACGAGCTGCCAGCCATTGAAAGCGTCCAGAAAATTGATATAACCCGGCCTGCCGTTCAGCACTTCCACCGGCAGATCACTGCCGTCGTGCATATAAATCCTTGACGGCTTCTGATTCGGGTTGCAGCCATATTTTAATTGAATTTCTTTCATAGACAAACTCCATTCCGCCGCCGTGCGGCCTAAAAATACTTAAAATCCCGCCGCATCATCTCTCAGACGGCATGTGTCCATTTATTGACGATCCGCGTCTCATATGTCCCGCTCGCAATATCGATATAGCGCACAAACAGCGACACCTTATTGTCCTCATTGAGACTTGTCCACAAAAGATCGGTATAATCGTCGATATTATCCACAACATCCACAAGTTTCGGCTCGCCCTCATAGCTCGGCAGCGGATTGCCGTCGCCCTGATAGGTGTGAATCAGATGCCCCTCGCCGGCCGCCGGATTTTCATAGGTAAATGTAAATCTGTCGCAGCCCGCCGGATTGCCGTGATCGCTCTTTATGATTGACATCGCGTAACTGTACGCGCCGTCCGCAACGTGCAGAATGCCTGAAATTCTCGGCGTATAATTCGGCGCGTCCGGCTCGAAGCGCCTCGTGCGCAGCGCCTGCTCAAAGGTCATCTGCTGCCCCATCAGTTCACAGATCGTGTCTGTCTGGTCGCCGTTGGTGACAATCGTGTCGCTGCCCCGCACCCGCACCGGCGCATAGATGATCAGGCTCGGATCCGTCATCTTCGACGGGTCAAAGGCCTGCGTGCGGAGACCATCGCCGTCCGCCACAAAGATACGGTTGCGGCTGTTCTCGCTCCGCCCCATGATAAAATAGGCGGTCACCGCTTTCGTGCCGTCCGGCGATTTGCCGATAACGATTCCCCTGCCCGGATAGGCATTGTTCTTCAGCGCCTCGCCGATCTTTTGCATTTTCATGATACGCAATCATCCTCTCGTAAAGCCAAAATACCCCGCAGCGATCCGCGGAGCAAATCCCGCCTACCCCCGATGGCCGATATTTCCGCCATCGGAGACAAGCGATTTTCTAATTTCTCTAATTTTTGACTGTCACATCGCCTTCAGGGCCGTCGATGGTACATCCGTCGCCTGATCAGACGGGATTACTGCCTCTTCTGGCGACTTTTTGCGCGAGCCGTGCGCTTCTCCCACGCAAGGATTCCGAGCATGGTAACTATCACGCCAAGCGAGAGAACCATCACGGTATACCAGCGATCAATGTGACTGTTGTCCCCTGTATCCGGATTATTTCCAGGATTGTTCGGCGAATTCCCCTGTGAATTATTCGACAAATTATCCTGCGGCAACATTTCGCTCGGCTTATCGTTGACAAACTCGGCGCTCGCCGTGCCACCGTCCGGAATCGTCCCCTCTGCGCCTGTCATTCTGGTCGTATAGCCGTCACTGCCGGCCTCCTGCTCGATCACCTTGTAGGCGATATCATTCGGCAGATTGAGGGCGATGATGCTTTGGCCGTGTTTCAGAGTAAACTCTGCCACACCGTTGGTGAAGACCATATCTCCATACTGACCATTGATGTTTCCATTATTTAACTCCACGCGGAAATGCCATTCTCTGCTGACGTCCCCCTTGCTCCCCGTAACCGTCTTGGTCACCTGCAAGCTGCCGTAGCCGCTCTCCGGAAGCGGTGTAGGGCCATTCACGGCAGTGAAAGTGGCAAAAACAGTCACATCGCTGTCAGGCATGACAAAGAAATACGTCTCATCACCGCTCTTCGTGACTCCTATCTCCTGACTCCGGCTGTCCGTGACAGTCAGTGTTTCCAGCGCATATCCATCATCCGGCCTGACAGTGAGCGTCACGCTGGTGCCTCTGGTGGCAAAGGTATGATTTGTCAACACAGTTCCGTGGACGATGCCGCTGTCTATCGTGATATTGTAATTGATATTGCCATTATTGCCGGAATTGCCCGGTCTGTTAGGTCTCCCAGGCTTATTCGCCGTAAATGTGTAGGTTATCTTTCCATCTGCCGTCTCCTCGACCGTCGCGGTGTAGCCGGATCCCGCCTTGATGGAACCGCCCGTGATGGTCTTGCCGTTCAGATCAACGCTAAACTGAACTTCACGGCTGACCAGGATGTCGCCATCCAGCACAACATCTTTTAATAATTGTATTTCATCGCCGTCCTTCGCCGCGTCCACCGCGTCTGCCAGACGCTCATAGTACATATCACCAATTCTGGCCTCCGGATCAAAACTGGTGCTGAATACAAACGGACTCAGCCCGTCGCTGGAGTTGAAGTAGGCCATGAGATCGCCATCCGTCAACTCAAGAATACTCGCCAAATGATAATGGATGTTGCTCTTGGTGTGCTGAACATAGAGCGACTCCTCTGTCGTAAAGCCTGCCGGCAATCCGACCCACAGCTTGATCGGCGAATCGACAATTAGCTCCCGTTCCGGATAACTCAGTTTAACACTATTCTTTCCGTCGCCCTCCTCGATGATAGCATTGTTGTCAGCCGCCGTAGTCGCGATAAGGCGATAGGCGGCGCTAATATCCACAGACAGCGTCTTATCGTCACCCGATGCCTTGTAGTCCTTCGCCTTGATTTTGAGAAACGTCTCGGCGACTATGCGGACATTATCTTCCTCAAACTCAATGCCAGCCTCTCGCAAGGCCTGTCTGCCCATCTCTACCGCGCCGTTCGGAATCCTCGCGGCTCTGCTCGCAACGGCACTCAGCGCACTCACATCAGGCACGGTTTTGGCAAGAGCGCCAGTAATCGCCTCCCGCTGCTCCGCTGGAATATTCCCGGCATCCACCTCCGGATCGCCGACAATCGTATCGACAATCTCCTCCTCAGATTCCTCCGTGACATGGACGATACAGGTCGCCATGATATTACTGTTAGTCTTGACTTGCGCTAGGACGTAGGCATAGCCCTCTGAAATCGCTGTCACCTTTCCATTCGCATCCACGGTGGCCACGTCCGGATTGTAGGAAGTCCAAATGATCTCCTTCTGTCTGTCCTGCGTGATGTCTTCCGGCGTCAGGATGGCCGTCAGCGTTGCGGTAGGATGCTTATCGGATTGTTTGATGGTGAGCTCAAGCTCTTTTTCGCTCAGCGTGATGGTCTCCGCCCGCCTCGGCTCGCACACCACGGCAAAATTGATCGAATAATTTTCTTTGCTGCTGGTCGCCGTGATATAAGTCACGCCAGGGCTACTCGGAGTAAAGGTCACGCCCGATCTATCATTATATTCATCCTCATAAACATCCAATGTGCCTTCGACACCCTCCGTGATCTTCCAATCAAAAGGCCCGTAAGTCGGCGTCGGTTTATCCGGATATGTTGTATCGGACATCACACCTGCCGGATTGCCTGACTTGCTCGTCGCTTCAGCACAGATGATCATCTCACACTCTCCTCCAGGAGAGGCATTATATACTGTAATATCCCCTGTCGATTGATTATAGGTAAAAGCACCGTCAACGCCCCCTTGAGCTCCATATAGTGGCACTGCATACCCATATTCTTCTCCATCGCTTGGAGGATAGTATGTCCAAACACTGATTTTCTCAGGAAGAGCATAGCCTACCTCATTAACAAGTTTCCCTTGCCATTGCGCTCCTGGAGCAACCCAAGATGGACCGTCCAGTTGCAATCCTTCCGAATTTTCAAACTGTGGATTATCGATTTTATAATCACTTTCATTTTCGTCGTCTCGAAGAACCAGTTTAGCAAGCCGCACAGGGATAGCATCATGATTCGTTCTGAATTTCGCGAACAACTTGGTACTTTCACCCTCCTCGACATACACAGTCTGGTCATAAATTCCCACATCGGAGATCAAATCATCATCCGTCTGACCCTCCGGATCTTGATAAACGTCCTCCCATGTAAACGGCAAGCTCCTAGTCACATTGTTGATGGTCACATCCAGACGACCGGATCCGCCAGGAATATGGAGATCAGGATTTTCTAAATTATATGCCGATGACTGCGTAAGTGTGACATTGCCGCTCAAGCCATCCTCGGTATTCTGTTCCACGCTGGTGATGCCGACCCAATTTTCATCATAGGAATCATTCTCAAATGTCTCCCAGCGAATGGATTCAATCTTCACATCCGCCGGCTGCAGATTCTCCACTCGAACTTCAAAGCTGTGGTTACCAGCCTTCAACCCATTGAACTTGGTGATGGAAAGGTCGAAGTCAAGGACCTCCGTATTCTCCGCCACCACGACCACCACGCAGCGATCAATGGACAGACCGCCAGGCGTCAGGGCAGTCACGATGGTCTGGCCAGGCGTCAGGGCAGTCACATGACCGTACTTGTCGACAGAGGCAATTTCCGGATTGCTGGACTCGAAAATCACCGCGCTGCCCACTTTTTCTCCGCTGTTGTTGATGACGCTCAGATCCAGCTCACTGCCCACATGCAGGCGTGCGGAGGACTGAGAAATATGGAGACCTGCCCCCGTCAGGAATTGTCCTTCGTCATCTTTGACCTTCACAGCGTAGGTGCGCTGGTTGCCCGCATAATCACAGCAATCGATATTCAGAACGCCGGTGTCCCAGGTAAACGTCGAAGACTCATAAGGAACGGATGGCTTATGTACATAATTCGTGATATCTACCGTAAATTTCCGGTTCTTCACGCCGGGATCATAGATGTAATCATCTTCAAAAGCCGAGCCCTCGTCGCGCACCTGCTCAGTTCTGTCATTTTCTTCACCGTAATCGTAACTCTGAGACTGGGTGACATACGGCACGACATTCACTGAAGCCAGAGCCCCGTTGTCCTTGACGCTGAAGGTCATCAGGACTTTGTCGCCTTCCTCTTTCAAGCTGACACTGTTGCCCACCAACTCAGGGGCAGCGGTGTCGATGAGAATGTCAAAGCTGATCTCATTTCCGTCTGTGTCCGTACTTCCCACCGCAGACGAGTTGGCATAATGCTTATCGAATTTTGGCCATGTCTCCGGTTTGGTTAGATCGATATTGTCAAAATTCAGCATCCCCTCACTGGTTCTCTGATAGGTGCCCTCGCCGAACGCTCTGAGGGTATAGGTGCAGATCGTGTCGTTCGGCAGTGTCTCGGAAGTGCCGTCCTCCAGAATCTTCTGGCCTGCCCAGTTCAATGTGGCGTAATACAGAGAGTTCGGAATCACGGCATCATAATTGGCGTCATACCCGCTGCGCGGAACAAAAGGCATCGTGCCCCGCCAGTAGAGTTCGCCTGACGTCTTGTCCCGCACCTCCGCCACCAGCACCTTGGCGTCGCGGATCTGATAGAGCTCGATGTCATTGATCTCATTCATGGCAGAATCACCATTATCAGGAGAGATCGCTACATTTTCCCTGTGGAAGACCGTCTGATTCGTCGGAGCATCAGGGTCAAAAAGGTTCTGCCCTAGGTTATAGAAATTGTACCCGTCATAATAACCGAAAAGAGACGGCATCCAGAGATAATCGCTGTTGAGTGGGCTTGTCTGGTCCAATGTCCAGTTTTCCTGCACTTCACCCTCTTTACAGCCGTCCAGCCAGGTCGCCGTATCCAAGATCGGCGCCTTTGTCCAGTCACCGCGGAATCCGAGGAACGGGAGACCGATCTGGACAGCGTCACTCGAATTTTTTGGTGTCAGGACAACAAACCCCTCGATGTATGTCCCATTTGGGAAAATTTTGTCAATTTCCGCTGTCTTGGAACTGATGTCTACATGGACCGTCGCATTTGCCTGACTATTGCCGGGAACTGTGATATTGGTTTCCCCTGTCGTGCAAATGAGTACATCGTCAGCCGTGACAATTTCAGTGCCATTGTCATTCGCTGTCTGCGGACGCATGACATAAGCCTGCGCGCTGTAAGTAAGACTGCCCGCAGTCAGATTCTTGACCGTAAAACTCAGGTCAAAATTATTTGGAACTTGATCTCCCAGCTCGATCTTGCCCACATTCTGGCCGTTCACCTCGATGTAGGCCGGCGTTTTGACCGCCGCGGCCACATCGACCAGACCCGCCCCCTGCAGGCGCGGCGAATAATAGGTTCCATCGGTTTTCTTCTGCGGAACAGCCGTGCTCACCAGCAGAAGCTCCATCAAACTGTCTTTTGTCTTATTCGAGCTCGCTTTGCTATTCTGCTTTTCTATCACATACTGCTTCACGACCGCGGCCAGACCGGCCATGTGCGGGGCGGCCATGGATGTGCCGCTCATCATGCCGTAGGCGCCGGTATAATCGGTATAGAAGCCTTGCCCTCCGACATAAGACATATCCAGAACAGTGGACCAAATATTGCCGCCAGGGGCGGTGATCTCCGGCTTCAGCTCCAGACCGGGACCCGCGCCCCAGGACGAGAAGGTAGACATCTCTTTGCCGGTTTTAGACGAAATAACTTTATCGTCCTGTTCCACGGACTTCAGCCATGCTTGAGACGAGTACGCATAAATTCCCACAGCCTCAGCCAATTCGGCCCCTGCCTTGCCAGAAATGGAGATGGCAGGCAAGCCGCCGCCCTCAATGCTGATGTAGAGCATATCCTCATTTGTCGAGGCTTTCGGATCATAAATAATCACGCCCAGCACGCCGCGGTCAACACCATCACTGTCCTTACCGGCGTGAGTCAGCGCGTTATTAACTTTGTCCGCAAAACTCAGGACCTCGTCACTGCCCTCCGGCATTCCGCGCATGATCAGCGCGATACCAGTCTTTTTATAAGATCCCTCTGAATCCTCTGGGCTCCAAAATTCATCAAAATCACTTGCTTCCACTCCGTATTCATTGGTATAAGAAGCGCGCCCATACCCGGCATAAATGATCGGAATGCCATTCTTAAAATCGCCGCCACCACTGTCATATTTGTTTTTAAATTTTTGTATGGCGTCATCTGTAAATTTCCCCTTGAAGGAAACGGAATTTGGATCATAAAATGCAATTTTATGTTCGGTTGTTTTTCCTGAACCAGAATCCCCATAATCGCCATAACCACCATAACCACCATTATAGTAATCATCCGACTGGCTGACCCAGGTGAGCTCCGAGACGGCCTCCACAGTGTTGTTGATAGATGCGACCGCTAAATTCTCGTCGTTGACGGCAGGCGCGCTCATCCTGGACATGTCAGGGTTGGTGGCAGGATAGCCTTTTTCACTCTTTTTATTCTTCTCGCCGGCGTAGCTGCTGTTGCCGGCAGAGGTCATCATGGTGACGCCCGCATTTTTGGCTTTCTCATACGCCGTGCGGACGATATTGTCATTGTCGGCAAAGCCGTTGTCGGAGCCGAGCGAAAGGTTCACCACGTCCGCTCCCAATGTAATGGCATCCTCCAGAGCGTTGAGGATAGACGGATCCTGTGCGCCGCCGCCCTCGTCCGGGAAGACCTTCATGATCAGGAGCTGGGCATCCGGCGCGACACCGGAGAACTTGACCTCGCCATCCTCCTGTTTTACATATCCGGCGATGGTGCCCGCCACATGGGTGCCGTGAGTCTCGCCATTCGGTCCCGGATAGACATTGGGATCACCGATGATCGCCCAGCTCTCCCCGCTCTCATCAGCCACGACAACATTGCTGTAGTCATAGGCAAAAGGAACCTTGCGGTTCTTGTAAATGCTCTCCGCCGACGTCACACCGGTGGTCGTCGTGATGTGGAGAGCGCTTGTTTTCTCTTTAATCGTAGCGATCGCGGTTTTTTCGTCTTTAAAACTTTTGTTGAGGAAATTCTTTCCGTTGCCTTTTTCGAGGTCATCATAAGATTTGAAGGAGTTGTCGCGAAACGCCTCGTGGGTGCGACGGATACCGGTCACGTTGTCACCGTCTTCAAGTCCGTCGTCGTGATTATTGTTCTGTTTAGGGTCAAAGAATGAGCTGTACTCCAAATCCAGTCCCGTGTCCAAAACGGCCACGAGCATGCCCTTGCCGGTATAGCCGGCACTCCAAGCTTCGCTCAGGCCAACCATGTCATAGCTGTAACCACCCCAACCCGCATCGGTCTTTGGGTTGTCCACCCCCCCCTGAACCTGTCTCAGGGACTTCATATGTCTGCTGCACATACGCGGTCTTTACCCCATTGATCTGCCGGATGGCCTCCAGCTGACCATAAGGGACCCGCACAGCAAAAGCGTTGACCAGCGTCGTCCACTGACCCACGACGTTCAGGGACGGCGCGGCTGTCTCGTTCGCGCTGATCGTGGCATAAGGGGTCGCATCCAGAGATGCGATCGCGTCCAAAACCGGTGTCTGATGTTCTTCCTTGAGCTCCTCGGACACACCGGACGCCACCATATCACTGATGAATGCCGCCACCGCTGATCCCGCGGAGCCATCTGCACTGATCGGAGCTGCGCTGCTGTTGTAGTAGTCCATCAGCGCCGGCGCATCCACCTGAACCATCACCGTGACCATCTCGTCGTCATCGTACAGCGGCTCTGTCGCCGCTTTTCGACCCTGGTTGTCGGTGTCGTTGCCTTCCAAGCGATTGACGCCCGGCACCTCCACCGCCTCGATGATCTGTCCGTCCGTGCCGTCCAGCACTTCTGACGTCTCGGTGGCCTGCTCGTCCGTACTCTCCGGGACTTTTGCGGCCTCGGTGGCCGATTCGGCTGCGCTCTCCGGCGCTTCTACGGCCTCGGCGGCCTGCTCGTCCGTGCTCTCCGGCACTTCTGCGGCCTCGGTGGCCTGCTCGTCTGTGCTCTCTGTCCCTTCTGCGGTCTCGGTGGCCGATTCGGCTGCGCCGCTTGGCTCCGCCGCAAACGCTGTCGGCGTCATGCCGACCAGCATACAAAATGCGAGAACAAGCGCCAGAACTTTCTTCTGATTCTTCATAGAAAGAACACCTCTTTTATCTGAATTTTCTGACTAAGCGTTTCCCACAGACATCCGCGATAAAATAGTATCGCGCTGCGTTAAATCAGCATGGTCAGCATGTTTTTACACATAAATTTATATTAACATTAATCCCGGCAAACTTCAACAAAAAAATCATTACCACAAGCCTTTTATAATTGAATTTTAATGTCTTTTCTTGACTTTTTCTTGCGTTTTGTCTAAAATAAGATTAAATCGTATTTTGGACGGAGGCGCCTTTATGAGTTATATCAAACGTGATTTGGAAAAAAAGATTATCTCTCTTTCTAAAGAATATGCCTGTTTGTTGATTGTAGGTCCTAGACAGGTGGGCAAGACAACAGTTTTGCGCCATTTAATGTCAGACGAACGCAGCTATGTCACATTGGACGATCTGGAAGACCGCGGCATGGCCCAAAAGGATCCGGCGCTATTTCTGCAAATTCACGATCTTCCGATTCTCATTGATGAAGTTCAATATGCGCCCGAACTGTTTTCTTATATTAAGATGGCCATTGATAATGGCGCCGCTCCAGGCTCGTTTTGGCTGACCGGTTCTCAGTCGTTTAAGATGATGGAGCTGGCGCAGGAATCCCTTGCTGGACGTGTGGCAATCCTGCATATGACAGGATTGTCTCAGCATGAAATATATGGTTCCGGCGAAAATGTGCCGTTTAAGATCGATCTTCCCGCCCTCAAAGCCAGAAAAAAATCCGGTGCTCCAACCAACGTAGGCGGAATCTACGAACGAATCTGGAAAGGCTCTCTCCCCGGATATATCAGCGGAAAATTTTCTGACCGCTCGATATTTTATTCCAGTTATCTGCAAACCTATATCGACAGGGATGTCAGCGAACAGGTCTCTCTCACCGATAAATTTCTATTTCAGGATTTTATACGGGCTGCCGCCTGCAGAGCAGGGCAAATGCTGAACATCCATGACGTCGCAAGGGATATCGGTGTCTCAGATGACACCGCCAAACGGTGGCTGAAGGTCCTGGAAAAGTCCGATATTATCTTCTACCTTCGGCCTTTTTCCAATAATTTATTAAAACGAACTGTCAAAACGCCAAAGTTGTATTTTTTTGATACGGGGTTGGTCGCTTACCTGACACGATACACCTCGCCAGAGATTTTGCAAAACGGCGCCATAAATGGAGCGATCCTTGAAAACTATGTGGTTTCAGAAATTATGAAGACCTATCTAAACGCGGCGCAGGATTGTCTGATGTGGTATTACCGTGACAAAAGCTGCTGTGAGATTGACATGGTGATCGAGAGCGACGGAAAACTACATCCATTGGAGATCAAGCGTTCTGTGAATCCCGGAAACGAATTAATCGGCACATTTTCTGTTTTGGACAAAGGTTCCGTTCCGAGGGGCGCCGGCGCTTTGCTCTGTATGCGTCCGGAACTCTCCGCCGTCAATGCGGATCATTTTATCATCCCGATCTGGATGATCTAAAAAGTTCACAAAAAATTCACAAAATTATTAGCACTCACTATTGACGAGTGCTAATAATGGTGTTATAATACGTTCAGAACAGAGGAAAGAGGACAAAAAGTCCGGACGACTTGTCCGGCAGCCCCCCTTCCGATGAATTAAATGTTTTGAATTTTAAAAAGGAGCGATGACTTATGTTAACACCGACTATTTTTGGAGAAAATTTATTTGATGACTTTTTTGATGATTTCTTTGATTTCCCGACATGGGATGACAGGGCTGTACAGAGAGCCCAGAAAAATCTGTATGGACGCCACGCGTCAAACATCATGAAGACAGATGTTCAGGAACATGGTGATCACTACGAAGTGGACATTGATCTGCCTGGCTTTAAAAAGGACGAGTTGTCACTGGAGCTGAAAGACGGATACTTGATCGTCGGCGCCGCGAAGGGCTTGGACAAAGATGAGCAGGATAAGAAAACCGGCAAGTTTGTCCGCAGGGAGCGCTACGCGGGCAGCATGAGCAGATCCTTCTACGTCGGCGAGGATGTGAAACAGGAGGACATTCACGCGAAGTACGAGAACGGCGTATTGAGACTGTCCATCCCGAAGATGGATCAGAAAAAACCTCAAGTGGAAGACAACAGATTCATCTCCATCGAGGGATAAAATCGCCAGATCGAGCGCAAGCTGTACCAACAGCCGCCGCTCGTCAGTGAGCCGCAGACAAATTAAATCAAACTTAAAAGCTCAGGGAGCGCATTTCCGAAAAATTCGGAAATGCGCTCCCTTTATCTCTTATTCCCATGTGGTCTCCTCTGTATTTTCAGCGGGACCGTTGACGCTGTTCACGGCGCTCTCGATCAGCTTGATCATCTCCCAGACCGACCGGAAATAAACCGTCTTGTTTTGCTCGATCCACGTCACTTTTCCCTGCCAGCTGCTATTCTGCCGGTGCTGCACCCGTATGATAAAACTCCCCAGATCCCCATGTTTACTCAACAATTCGTTATCATCCATCATCTTCACCCTCTCCCGCCCGAAACTATCCTTATCTCTCAGGCTATCTGTCGTTTTTGGGCTGTCATCTGCGATCTGCCCGCCTGCGGAAGTCTCCGCGGGCCGCCTCTGAAAATCGCGCTTGTCCGTCCCTAGCCGTTTATTAAAACTGCGGCTGTCCGTCGTCGGCTGCGGGTATTTCAGGGTGTCAAACAAATGCTCCATCCCGAACACCAGCTGCTCCGCCGAGCCAAACCTCTCCGGCTGCCTGCTGTAATTATGGTAAAACCTCCCGCATATTCTCTCTCCGCCAACACGGTCCACACACACCACAATGCCATTCGGCACTCCGATATAACTCTGTGATCCCGTCAAATTTTTCACTCCCCCGCCTGACCTCCCTCTATTTGCTGTCCGTTCAGATGGTTTGAACGGCTAATCCTCTGTTTCACTGGCTGCCTGCGGCATTTTTCTTATCTCGTCCGTGCGGCAGACAACGCTGTTCACGTAATACTGGATGCCCGTCCGCTGCCGCCCGATAATGAAATGATAGTTGATGCGCTTCTGCACGACCTTGCAGTTTTCTCTGGTCGTGTTGATCAGCAACACCAGGTATTGTCCCTTCCCGTAACGGCAGACCGCGTCCCCGTGCCGGACGGAACGACAGATGGCCTCGCCCAGGCGCTGTGACAGTTCGCCGAGCGTTGAGCCCTCTTTCATTGTGTTGCCCTTACCGTCCACCACCGTGCACAGCATCAGATAGACCGACTGGCCGCCGCGCTCCATCATCCGCTCCACCATGCGATAAATCCCCTGAAACACCGGATAAGTGCAGAGATACCCGCCCTCCTCCCACACGCCGTCGCCTGTCAGATCCGCCTGGATCTCGTCGAGCACCGCCGTGCGATGGAGCATTTTTTCACCCAGCTTGTCGAGGAAGTCCGTCATTTTCCGCGAAGGCCGCAATCCCTGCTCCCGCAGATAATATTCCACCGTGTCGTCGTAGAGCTTGCGCGCCTCGTCATAGCGCCCCATCTCCGCCAGCGCCTCCATCGTCACCGTCTCCCAGTCCGCCAGAGGATCAATGCGCGACGCGTACAGACCAAGCGCCTCCATCTGCTCGAAATCATGACTGATGCGCAGCAGCGGCAGAATATTCTCCATGCATCTGCAAAACATCGCCCTGTACCGCCTGGCCTCCTGCACGACCCAGATCACGCCCGTCTGCGTCGGCAGAAACTCTCCGGTATAACAGTGGATGGCCCTCATATATGTGTCAAGGCGCACGTCGATGTCCTCCGCCTGCTCGGCTTCCGCGCACAGACGCTCAAATTCTGCCGCGTCCTCATACACCGGTATCTGATCCGTCCAGTAAAAGACGCCCTTCTTCAGCACAATATAATTGACGTCCGGCAGGCCCGCGCTCTTTAGCCTTTTCTTGGCATTGTAGACGACACTCTGCATGGCGTGGTGAATATCATTGATATCCCTGTCGCCGAAAATGGCCTCCTCAAGCCTGTCTCTTCCGACGCCGCTCTCCCGATAGTGCAGGAGGAGCTGCATCAGGTAGGCGAACTGCGACTCGCCTGTCTTCAGACCGCCGGAAATGGCATTTCCGTCCCAGCTGATCGAAAACCCGCCGAACATCTTTACCCTTAACATGTGATCTTCCGTACCCACTTTAAATCAAACATCCTCCTGCCATAAAAATCCGATGAATATGCGCCCGTCTGCCGCAAAAGAGGCGGGGACAAAGCCCCGCCCCTCTGCGTTTGTGTTTCTTCATAAATGTATTTATTTTATTTTTTATTTTTTTTACGACTCATTTTCCTGTTTTTTCCTGCGCCTGAACAGCAGCCAAAGCCCTAAGACGATCACGGCCGCCGCCGCGACGCCGATACCGATCCTGACGGCCACAGGCAGCATCTCAAAAGCCGAACTGCCTTCCTGTCTTGCCGCGCCGTTCATGCCGCCCATATCAGATAGAGGCACCTCCTCGTCATCCAGATCGACATATTCCTGCGGTCCATCCGCCTGCGGCACATTCTCATCCGGAAGCTCCAGCACATCGGCGACGCCGTTGCCATTCGCGTCATCCGCGACACCGTCACCGTCCAAGTCATCCACGATGCCGTCACCGTCCGTGTCGCCCGCCGGCGTCTGATTCCCGCCGCCGTTGGCGCCCCCGTTGGCATCCCCCTCGTCCGTATTCTGCGGATTCTCAGGCGTCTGCTGCGCTGGCGTCTCTATCGGCGTGTAAATAAATGTGAACACATTGTCCGCCGCGTTCTCCGAGAGGGTCAATCCAAGATTATACGCCTGTGGCTCGTAACCGTCAATATAGAGATAGGCCACCACCGGCTTGTCGCCGACATTTCCGTAATAGGTCTCGCTCGGCGCCAGGGCATTCCCCGCTGTGTCCACATAATTCACCGTGTAGGCCACGGCGCTGCCGAGCATCCCGTAAGCCACCACATAATCGAGGTCGCCCGTCACCAAAAATGAACTCGCGCTGACCGTATTGTTGTCGCGGCCGCTCTCGCGGATGCCGCGGACATAATACTTGCTGCCGTCATTTAGGCTGACCATCCGCTGGCTGAACGTCACGCGGTCGCCGTAACTCAAATCGTTAAATGTCAGCACCTCGCCGCCCTCGATGCTCCCCTGCTTTCCCGCAAAGAAGCGCACCGTGTAGGTATAGGCGCCAGAGCCGTTATCATTCGCAGACGCAACCCCGCCAACATCCTCAGCCGCAGGCGACGTCACAGTCGCATCACCGCCCTCGGCGGCAGACGACGCGGCAGATGCGTCTCCGGCGGCAGGTGACACGGCAGTCCCGTCACCGCTCTCAGCCGCAAACGCCTTCGCTGGCGCAGCGCACATCATGATAGCCAATATCAACATCAGGGAAAGCGTCGCCGTAAAATACTTTGAGGATCCGCGCATGTTTCGTGAGCGCCGGACTGCCTTTCTGTCCGGTACCGCACGATCGGCGCGGCAGCCGGAGGTCAGGTCATCGTTGTTGTGTCTCATTCTTCACGACCCCCTTCCACGTCCTCACGCACCCTGCGATTCCTTCTCACGCAGACAATTGCCAGTATCAGGAGTACCAGACCGCTCCCGCCCATAATGCCGAAAATCAGCAGCAGATTCGTCTCGTCGCCGGTCTTGACCGGATTGGAAGGATTGCTGCCATCTCCGGTGTGCGGCCGGTCAGTCGTCGTCGGTGTGCCCGGCGTTGTATGGCTCAGCTCCACAGCAAAATTCATCTGTAGATCCGCCAGCGTGTCCTGATAGTCATTTCCCTGTGTCTCGCCGTCGAGCGCGACTTCCAGGGTGATCGTCCCGCTCTGTCCCTGAACCAGCGTGTCCAGATAAAAATACTCGGCCAGAGCGTCCGTGGCCTCGTGGAGGCCCTCGCCGGCCTCGCTGATCGTGTCACCGCCGACCGTGTCGCTGTCAAACAGCACCGTCACCTCACCATTTTTATCCGTGTACGTCAGCCGATAGGTGTAGGCGCCGCCCTCGGTCGCAGCGTTCGCGCTGCGATCCTCTAAGGAATAGAGCACCTCGTTGGTCATATACCAGTCCGTGGTCTCCTGATGTCTGTTCTCAAGCGCCAGCGTGATGATCGCGTTGTCGCCCGGCTGCAGGCCACGGATGGCCTCGTCCAGATCCGACGTGTGGAAATTGCTGTCCATCTTCTCCTCAGAGGTGAACGCCACATGCCAGTCCGGATCACCGTAATACGTCTCCGCGTTGACACCGGTCACCGGTGAGAACGCCAGTCCGAGAGACAGCACCGCCGTGAGCCCGAAAGACGCAAGAGCAGCGGGCCTGCGGGTTCTCACCGCGGAGCTGTGCGACATCGCCGCTGTCCCCGTCTTCGGAAGGATCCTGTGAATTATTTTTTTGCCATTCATCTCCATCCCTCCTGTCACTCAAGGCTCAATGTGCCGTCATTGACATTGACCCTGCGCCCCCAGGCGCTCCATGCCGCGTCCGCGGCGTTATGTTCCTGAACCGCGTCGACCTCCGCCTCAATGTGGAAACTGACACCGTCATAGTCATAGGTTGTAGTGATGGTCGTCAGACCATTCTCCGTCTTTGTCTCCTGAGACACCTTCGTGGCCAGCATGCCGTCAATCGTCAGCGTGTCGGAAAATGCCGGCGTTTCAAATGTCCCCGCGCCCTCGCTGTAGAGCAGACTGTCATAATAGAGTACCGTCCGCTCCGGTGTGGAGGCCTCCGCGTCGAGCAGCCACCCGTTGTCCACACCCGTGGCGTCGCACAGCAGATGCAGATCGATCAGATCAGGGGACAACTCCTGCATCTTCTTCCCCTCGGCATCCAGCCAATATTTATAAATGCTCACGCGCACATACTGATTGATCGTCCCCGAATTGCGCACGCTAAGCGCCTCCGGATAAGTTTTCCCCGGCTGGAGCGACTCGCCCTCCGCCAGCATATTTCCTAAGAGCACGCCCGTATGCTCATCCCATGTGCCGTCCGCGTTGCTGCGATAGTCTCTCCACGACACGCGCTCGTCGTTCTCCAGAAGCGACACGCCGATGTCATACATCTGCACGCGCGAGGCGTAAGTCTCAGAAAAATACGTCAGCGCCGCCCTTGCGCCCCCGACGGAGCTGCCCAGCAACAGCAGAACCGCCGCCGCGAACATCACCACGGCCGCGGCCGGCGATGTCATGATCCGCTTTATCTTCGCCCAGACGCCATGCTGTCCGGAAATTTCCTGTCTGTTCTCTGCTCCGGCGCCCTTCCTCTCGGAATCTCTGCCCGGCCCTTTCCCTGCCATCATGAAACGCCTCCTTCCGTCGTGCCTGTGTCAAGCACGGCATCCCAGTCCGCGTAAGGATTGCCATTCTCATCATAGAGCACAGGGGTCGTCTCGTAAATGACGACGACATTGAAGCTGTCACCCGCCTCGGCGTCCTCCGGAATGCCTGAGATATGCACCAAGAGCTCCGGCGTGCTCTCGCCGCCCGCCAGGATGCCGTTATAATAATAGTAGCCGTCCTCACCAGGCGTCCACATGCCGCTCTCATCACTGTACTCAAGGACGTAATCACTGCCCGAAAATGCCCGCGCCCGCACATAGACCGGCTGCGAGTCCGGATTGCTGGTCACGACGACATGCTTGGTCCAGTCGGAAAATTCCTCCCGAAACTCTGTGCGGTCGCCCAGCTTGATCGTGTAGCCGCCCTCCGCCCGCGCGTAGGTCGTGAAATAGGCCATCGCGCTGCCAACGCCGGCGCCGAGACACAGGATGATGGCGACCATCGCCAGCCAGACGCTCTTTTTGCGCAGCGGCGCCGCGAGGGCTGTCAGACATTTTTTCAAATTTTTCATCCTAACCGCCCTCCTTTACTCCGTCTCATCCGTCCATGCGTTCCACTGCCAGGCCTCGCCGTCATAGGTAAAACCGTTCGTCACGCCGTGGCCATCGCGGTTTTTGCGACTGTAGGTATTGGTAAATGCCGCCTGCACCATATTCTCCGCCTCGATCACCGTGTCCACGGACGCCTCCGTCGTCAGCTCATACGTCGCGCCCGAATAGATCTCGGTCACCGTCACCTTGGCGCCGACCGGCAAATTTTCAACGACATATCGCTGCTGTCCCGGCGCGCTGAAGTCAAGTCCCACGACGTCGCTATACGTCCAGCCGTCTTCCAGCGAGGCGTCGATCCTAAAGACAAATGTTGCCGGCGACTTACTCTCATAAGACTCCAAAGTCTTCACAATCTCCAGCCGTCCGAGCCGGTAATCGCGTTCAAGTTTGAGATATACGTCCCGATCATAGATCCAAGGCGAAGGATCCGCCGTGTTCACGACGCCGTCGCCGTTTTCATCCTCCTTATCCGGAATGGACACCAGCACCGGCGTACACGTGTAGACATAGCGCTCCGACTGCGCGACCGTGGCCAGAACAGATGCCCCGCCGTCGTCCGGCTCAATCTCAATCACATCATTCTCAAGGCCCTGCCCCCTGGCCACCAGAAGATACAGGCCGCAGCTCAAATTCTCTCCGTCATCCGTCTGCCGGATCATCTCGCCCATCGGCACGCCGCTCACCACCGGCGTGTCCGCAGGTTTCTCGGGCGTATTTTCGGCGGAATCATCCTCTGCATCGCCCGCCGGCACATCCGGACCGCCCAGCGCTATCCGCGCCGCCCTCTGCTCGATCTCCTGCCATGCCTGATTATCCAGATCCGTGCGCATGCCATCTCCGTCCAAAATGCTGTCTCTCAGCGCAGCGTAAGGTCCTCTCAGTTCATAAGTATACGTATCATAGCCGTCCACTTTCACAGCATCAGCCACCCTGTACAGGTCAATGACCACATCCGCCAGCGCCAGATCCTCGGCGTACTCCGGTATGCCGGGCTTGGCCGTCACCGCACAGGCGCTTGCCAGGTCAATCGGCGCATCCGCCGCGCTCGGCAAATAAGCCGCCGCCCCTATGCCAATGGCAACTGCCGCAGCCATCACCGTGGCCGCGCAGCGCTTCCACCCTTTTCTTCTCATAGGCCTCTCCTCCTTTAAAACCACACTCAGGCGATCCTCCAAACTTTATCCATCAGTGCATTCCCGTTGATGGGATGATCTATAAGCTAAACCTTCATGCCTCGCAAGCGGGGCAACACCATGGATGAAAGCCGATTGCTCCGCGCCTGCCGTCATCCATGCCGTCCGGTATAAAACCTTTCGCTCCTTCACTCTCCGGCAGGGCCGTCCCAGCCGATCGTCAGTTGCTCCTCCTCAAGCATCCGCTCATACGTCTGTTCGATGAGCAGATTGACACTTGTGCGAATCCCGTCGCAGGTATTCATGTACATCCGCCACAGACACCTCGGATTGGCCTTCTCGGCGTCCACGCGCGCCTCCCGGCTCACGGCGCTGACACAGCGGTGAACACTCGTCCGCGACATCGGCAGACCGTCCGGCGCCAGAAATACCGGACCCTCCTCGATGCCCTCCGACTCAATGTAGCCGAGCAGCTCCTCCTGCAGCACCCGCGGGATATGGAGCACGCGCGATCGCACCCCGTTGTGGCGCTCCAAGCGCACCACACCCTGCCTCACGGCGTCCACCGTCAACTGCGGCAGCTCCTGATTGCGCAGGCCGATACCGCCCAGCGTCTTGATCAACATATAGGATCTCTCCTTATTCATATGCTTCGCCGCCGACAGAAGCCTCAAATACTCCGCGCGCGTGAGCTCCGGCTGCTCCCTGCCGTCACGGTAAAAATTCGTCACCTGCCATTCGCGCCGCCCCAAATACGAGAGCAGGCTGTTGAGAACGGACAGCCTCGAATTGACCGTTCGGGCCGAGAACCCCTGGCCCTCCATCCATTCCTTCCATTGATGTCCGGTCTCGGCCGTCAGCATCTTGTCCTTCGGCAGATAATCATATAATCCCTGCAAAATATATCGGTAACTTTTCAGCGAATTGCTACCGCGCCCCTTCTCGGTAAGGCTGCCGAGGAAATCGTCGATACATTCATTTGTGAGCTGTATGCCGTCACGGCCGCTTGAGTCCGGCATTTCCGGTCACCCCTACCTTTCACAGTCGCTGTCCGCGTTTGCCGCTATTTTTTTAGCTCATTCAGTAAATCCTGATCCGACATCGCCGGTTTTTTCCTGCTGTAATACAGGAGCATCACCGCCAAAATCACAAACAGAAGCGGCACCGCGATGGCCGGAATCACGATGTACGGCGGAATCTTTTTCGCCTCCGACACAATGACCGCCGCCTCTTCAAGGTTCTCTATCCTTTTGCCCCTCACCAGAATCCGGTGCGTATTCACGCCATATGGCGTACAGGTGATCAGCGTCATGTAATCCTTCCCGTCGCTGATCTCCAGCTGCTCGACCTCCTCCGGCAGCACGATCCTGATCTGATCCACCATGTAGGTCACCGTATGATTCAGCACCGTGACGGTAAAAATGTCACCCTCGACCAACTGGTCAAGGTCGGTAAACAGCTTCGCCGACGGCAGACCCCGATGGCCGGAGACCGACGTGTGCGTATTCTCCCCGCCCACCGGCAGCGACGTGCCGGGCAGATGTCCGATCGCGACCTGGAGGACGGCCTCATCCGTGCCGTGGTAAATCGGGAGATTTACCTTGATGGACGGAATCTGAATATAGCCCATGACCCCGGTGCCATTAATATTGAGGGTGTTGTTGTATTCTTCGAGCTCCTCGTCCGTCAGAATAAAGTGAATGCCCGCATCCGCCAACTTTTTATTGTAGGCGCGCGCCGTCTCAATCATGGCGTCGGCCTCGTCATCCGACATGACCTCCACGGCCTCCACGTAGGACGCGATGGCGCGTGACTGGTGAAATGAGTTCCACCAGTCGCTGACCGAAGGATACAGCAGTAGGCAAAGTCCTGCGATCAAGATCAGAACCAACAGAATCGTTGTCCAATGCTTTTTCAAAAACTTTTTCATTTCAGGGCACTCCCCACTGATGTATCAGTTATCCTTTGGGTCACCGCACCCCAGCATCTGGGGGTGCGGCGACCTTTTTAATCATTCATTTTCATCCTTCATCCGATTTCCCCTCGGATAAACTGAACCTCTATCTTTTATTTGTCGCTCTTCACGCGCTTTCTGGTCACAAGCAGCACCACCGCGCCGAGCACAAGAATCGTCCCGACCACATAGAAGATCGTCGTGCCGATACCACCGGTTTCAGGAAGAGTTGTTCCCTTTTGGTTTTCTACAGTATTTTTTTCCGCTTCTTCATCATTGATTGTCATTTTAACTGTTACATCTGCTTTAGAACCATCTGCTGATTCAACATGATTTGGATCTGCAGTAATTACAATTTTTATGTTATCAACTGTATTGTATCCTTGTGGTGTCGTCGTTTCTTTTAACCAATATGTTCCCACATCAAGACCTTTGATGCTAAAATTACCATCTTCTTCTTTAGAAAAGATTTCCGTGCTAACATCTTCTTCTGAATCAGTTGAATTACTCGGACGGTATGCTTCAAGCGTCTCATCCCAAATTAATTGTACTTCTTTTCCGTCTACTACTTCACCCTTATACAGTGTAAATCCGGCACCGGCCAGTGGAATAGAATCTTCATCCTGACCGTTTACGCCAACCTTATTGTTAGGCATCTCATAAGTGAACACAAATACCGTATCTGGTGTTGTATTGCCTGTATCACCTTCTCCATCTGCATTCGGATTATTTGAATACTCTAAGTATACTGTATTATCATTGCTACCTGATTGAGATTCACCAGAAGGCGAAAGGATGGTAGCTTTCTCATTTAAATATGCCGTGTAAATAACCTCAACTGATCCTCCTGCTGACAAACTAACGCCCTCAGGAAGAAATTTTTTGATATCATCAATTGTCAAAGTCCAAATTTGATCTCCTTTTTCTCCCTGAGTTGCTGGGGAAGTTACTTCATAACCATTTGGTTGATCTGTACTGTTAACTGGAATTTCAACTGTTTTACCGCTGATATTTAATTTTACACTGTCAATTGCTACAAATGTTATACCTTCAGTCATTGTGTCATGGAAGACTACTTTATAAGTTTCATATGAATCAAAATTATTATTTTCAGGTAATTTTGCAATTAATTTAAATTGAAAGTTTTCAAAAAGCTCATGATCAGCTGATTCGCCCCATCCATCTGATGCACCGTTTTCGGCATCATCAGCTTCATCTAATACCTGTTTATCAACTGTTGGTCTTGCGCTTTTTGGTGTCACTTCAACATCTTGTACAACCTGAAGAATGTATTTTGTATAAGAAAAGCCAGTTTGCCCAGGTTCAGGAGCCTTATCTTTTACCAAATAATAACCAGGGGCATTAACCGTAATTTTAACCTGATTTTGATTTTTTGTCGCACTGCCGCTTGCAACTGGTGTATCGTTAAGATACGATGAAACAATCTCCGCAAATCTTTCTGCATTTTCTTCTGTTAATAAAGCTGCCACATCTTTTGCACTAGTACAATTAGTAAATGTAGTATCTTCTTTTAATGCTAACATTAATTCATCTGAATTGGAAATGCTATCTCCCCATTCAATATTTGAAAGAATATTTTCTTCTCCTTCTAAAGAAGATATATCCCCTTTAAAAACCTGATAAGCTTCATATGTATGACCCGCTACAGGTTTTTCATCATCTCCATTAATTGTAATTGTATAAGTCGTTTGAGCTTCCGCCGCAAATACCGGCATTGCCATGGTCATGACCATGATGGCTGCCAGAACGATGCTCGCGATTTTTTTCAAATGTTTCATAATATCCTTCCTTCCTTTTTGTTTCAACTTCACTGTCTTTTTTTTGCTTTGTTTATAGTTGCAAACCCTTCTTTTTTGCCCTGACAGGCAGATTACCTACTGTCCGATCTGCCTGTCAGACGTCTCGTTTAATTCATTTCCCCTTCATTCAATTTCCGGAGGATTTTCTCCCCCTTCCCTTGAATTTGATTGTATACACAAGCGCTGCCGCTGCGAACAGAAGCACTGCGCCAACCGTGTACGGAACTGTGCCGATGCCGCCGGATTCTGGGAGCTCATA
>CAYRDY010000022.1:0-5386 GCA_964423195.1 uncultured Catenibacillus sp.
GGGATGCTCTTTTGCACAGAGGGCAGTGATGAGCAGATAGAGCTTCTTCAGCTGGATGAGTCTGGTGTTAAACCGGCAAAATACTTCACGGAACTGCCGTCCAGAGAGGTTTTTCAGGAGGTATGCGGATGCAGAGACGGATCGTGACGCCCAACGAGGCGGGGCAGCGGCTGAGCAAGGTGCTGGGAAAGTATCTGCCGGACGCGCCGGAGAGCTTCATTTACAAGATGCTGCGAAAGAAAAATATTACCCTCAACGGGCGAAAAGCCGACGGCAGCGAAAAAACCTTGCTGGGCGATGAGATCACACTGTGGCTTTCCGATGAGACGATAGAGAAGTTTTCGGGCCGTCAGGTATTTCAGAGGACAGAGGTACACCCGCGGATCATTTATGAGGACGCGAATGTTTTATTGATGAATAAACCTGCGGGCGTACTCTCCCAAAAGGCTAAGGACAGCGATCTTTCGATCAACGAGCAGATGATCAGTTATCTGTTGGATTCGCGGCAGCTGTCCGAGGAGGAATTGCGCGTATTTAAGCCCTCTGTCGTCAATCGCCTTGACCGCAACACAAGCGGGCTGATCGCGGCGGGGAAGACGCTGGCAGGCCTGCAAATGCTCTCGAAACTTTTTAAGGACCGCAGCCTGCATAAATTCTATTATTGTATCGTGGCGGGCGTCATCGATGCGCCCTGTGAGGTCGATGGCTATCTGGTGAGAGATCAGGCGCAAAACAGGGTCACGATTTATCAGGCGTCATCTGTCCCATCAGCGGATGAAGAGAGGAAAGCTCAAGTATCAGCGCGCCCTTTTTTGGCGCCATCCGCTGCCCGCGAGGCGGCCGGGAGTCGAGCTGGCGACATCAGGACGGCGTACAGGCCGCTGACATCCAACGGGAAACTGACGCTGCTTGAGGTGTGGCTGATCACAGGTCGGACGCATCAGATCCGTGCACATCTGGCCTCGCTTGGGCATCCAATCATCGGGGATTACAAATATGGAGATGCCAGGATCAATGATTATTTTAAGGGGAAGTATCATTTGAAACATCAGCTGCTTCACGCGGGGAAACTGGTCATGCCAGAACGGCTGACGGATGGAATTTCCGAAATGGAATCAGATGGCATGTCTGAGATGAGATCAGATGGCACGTCTGATATGAGATCGGAGAGTGCGTCTGAGATGAGACCGGAGGGTGTATCCGGGTCTTTGATGGCAAAGACAATGCAAGCGGCTTTCTCGGCACTGGCGGGAAAGACCTTTACCGCGCCCCTACCGCCTTTATTTGAGCGTATCGCAGAGGGGGAGCGGCTGACTCATTTCGCAGAATTTGAAAGAGGGAGAGACAATGGCTACGTGGAATTCGCGGGGACTCCGGGGATCGACGCTGGAGGATCTGATCAATGCGACAAATGAAAAATACAGAAATCAGAAGTTGGCGCTGATCCAGAAGATTCCCACGCCGATCAAGCCGATTCAGATGGATGAGACCCATCATCAGATCACACTGGCTTATTTTGACCAGCGCAGCACCGTGGATTATATCGGCGCTGTGCAGGGCATTCCGGTCTGTTTTGACGCCAAAGAGTGTGCGGGGATCACATTCCCGATTCAGAATGTGCATGAGCATCAGATCGTCTTCATGGAAGACTTTGAGCGCCAGGGGGGCATCGCTTTTCTGGTGATTTATTTTTCCTCGGTCAATAAATTTTATTATCTGCGCTTTAAAAAACTGGTCGAATTCTGGAATCGCTCCAAGACCGGTCACCGCAAGAGTTTTACGATCGAAGAGATGGAGGATGATTTTGAGATCAAAAATTCAGGCGTCTATCTGCACTATCTGGAGACACTGCAAAAGGATCTCAACATGAGGGATCAAGATGAGAGAACAAGATAAGAAAACAAGATGAGAGTACAACAGAAGAGATCAGAATCAAAGAATTCATAAGAGAACAATCGAGAACAATCGCGGAACCGAAATGAAAAGCATTGACAAATCATCGTTTCTTGGATATATTATATAAAGTGGGCACACGTCATCAAATTAGCATAGTAGCGCACTAAAGTATAATATGAACAGTTTGAAAAATAATGCTGTCCATGTCTATCTGTGCCGCCAGCGTCGGCGGCGGAATGGAGATTTTTATGAAGATGAATATCCTGCACACGCCGGACGGTGTGCGTGACATATACAGTTCAGAGTGCGCGAAAAAGCACACACTGGAAAAACGTCTGCGGGCGCTTTTGCGTCTCTACGGTTATGAGGAGATACAGACGCCGACGTTTGAGTTTTTTGACATTTTTAACACAGAGCGCGGTACGGTCAGCTCCAGGGAGATGTTCAAGTTTATTGACCGTGACGGCAACACGCTGGTGCTGCGGCCGGACATCACGCCGTCGATCGCCAGGGCGGTGGCGAAATATTATATGGATGAGCGCATCCCGATGCGTTTTGCCTACACCGGCAATACGTTCAGAAACAGTTCCAGCTATCAGGGGCGGATGAGCGAGATTACCCAGATGGGGGCGGAGTTTATCGGCGGAGGTGGTGCGGAGGCGGACGCCGAGATGATCGCGCTCTCCATCGAACTGCTCAGGACCGCAGGCCTGAGGGAATTTCAGGTCGAGATGGGGCATGTCAGTTTCTTTAAGGCGCTGATGGCGGAGGCGGGCGTTGATGAGGCCACGGAGGATAAGATTCGCTTTTTGATCGAAAATAAAAATTACTTCGGGCTGGAGGATCAGCTTGAACGGCTGCCGATCTCCGACGGCCTGAAGGCGGTCATCGCGCGCCTGCCGCAGTGGTTCGGCAGCGTGGAGATCATTGATGAGGCCAAGGCGGCGACCGCGAATGAGGAGGCGCTCGCGGCGCTGAACCGCCTGGAAGAGATTTATGAGATTCTCGGCAGCTACGGTCTGCAGGATTATGTGACGATAGATCTGGGCATGTTGACGGAGTATAATTATTATACGGGCGTCATTTTCCGCGGTTATACCTACGGTACCGGCGACGCACTCGTCAAGGGCGGGCGCTATGACAATCTGCTGGGGCAGTTTGGGAAGCAGGCGGCCAGTGTCGGATTTGCCGTGGTCATCGATCAGCTGATGGCGGCGCTTGCCAGGCAGAAGATTGACATTCCGCTCAAAGCGTTGACGACCATGATCCTGTACCCGAAAGATCAGATGCGGGAGGCCATCCACATTTCCGTCAAAATGCGCCGGGAGAGGCGAGCGGCTGCCATGATGTGTATGGACGATCAGCTGACGCTGGAGGACTATATCGCGTACAGCAGGAGACATCAGATTTCCGAGATCCTTTATCTGCGCGGCGACGGCAGCGCCCAGCGGATCGATGTGGCACGGAGGGAGACATGAGATATTTGACTATTGCCCTGGCGAAAGGGCGGCTGGCAAGGGAGACATTGGCGCTCCTGGAACAGATCGGCGTGACGATGACGGAGATGAGTGATCCGAAGACCAGAAAACTGATTTTTGTCAATGAGGCGCAGAGACTCAGGATTTTTCTCGCCAAGGCCTCGGATGTGCCGATCTATGTGGAATACGGAGCTGCGGACATCGGTGTGGCCGGATTGGACACGATCATTGAGGAGGGCCGCCGGCACTATGATGTGATGGATCTGGGCTTTGGCAGGTGCGATATGTGTGTGTGCGGACCCGCTGAGGCCGCCGAGCTTTTGAGACATCAGGAGATGATCCGCGTGGCATCTAAATATCCGAATATCGCCAGGGATTATTTTTATAATAAGAAACATCAGACCGTGGAGATCATCAAGCTGAACGGTTCTGTGGAGCTGGCTCCGATCGTGGGGCTCTCGGAGGTGATTGTCGATATCGTGGAGACGGGAGCGACGCTCCGGGAGAATGGCCTTCAGGTGCTGGAGGTGATTTATCCGCTCTCCGCCCACATGATCGTCAATCAGGTGAGCATGAAGATGGAAAATGAGCGCATCACGCGGCTGATCTATCAGATGAAGGAAATCATTCACAGGAAGTGAGTACGGCAGTGGCAGGGAGAGGCATTGGAAAATCAGACCTATCAGGGGAGAAATTGTGAAGGGCAGATTGATCAGGAAGCTGTCGCATCGGTCAGAGATGGAGGAAGAGATGAGAGTTATCAATATCAGCCGTGAGGGCACAAAAAATATTTTGAATCATTTACTCAAACGCGGTCACGGAAATGATGGCGGCTATGAGGCGGCGGTCGCCGAGATCGTGGACAGTGTCAGGTCGGGCGGCGATGCGGCTCTTTTCGCGTATGCAAAGAAGTTTGACGGAGCGGAATTGACATCCGAGACGCTCGCGGTGACGGCGGATGAGATCAGGGAGGCCTACGATTTGGTCGATGCAAAGCTTCTGGAGGTTCTAAAGAAGGCCATCGCCAATATCAGAAGTTATCATGAGCGGCAGAAGCGCAACAGCTGGTTTGACTGCCAGCCAAGCGGTATCATCCTGGGGCAGAGAGTGACGCCGCTCGCGCGTGTGGGGATCTATGTGCCGGGCGGCAAGGCATCATACCCGTCGACGGTGCTGATGAATACGATACCGGCCAGAGTCGCCGGCGTCGGGCAGATTGTGATGGTCACGCCGGCCGGCGCGAACGGGAAAATCAATCCGGTGACGCTGGTGGCGGCGAGCGAGGCCGGCGCGGATGTGATCTATAAGGCGGGTGGTGCCCAGGCCATCGCGGCGCTGGCCTACGGGACCGAGAGCATCCCGAAAGTGGACAAGATCGTCGGGCCCGGAAATATCTATGTGGCACTCGCGAAGCGAGCCGTCTATGGACATGTGAGCATTGACTCAATCGCCGGGCCGAGCGAGATCATGGTGCTGGCCGATGGGAGCGCCAACCCGCGCTTTGTGGCGGCGGATCTGCTCTCACAGGCGGAACATGACGAGATGGCCAGCGCGATCCTGGTGACGACGAGCCGGACTCTGGCGGAAAAAGTTTCAGATGAGATCGACGCCTTTGTCGAGACGCTCTCACGCCGGGACATCATTCGCAAATCTCTGGAAAATTACGGCTATATTCTGCTTGCGGACACGATGGATGAGGCGATTGAAATTGTCAATGAGATTGCCTCGGAGCACCTGGAGATTGTGACCGAAAATCCGTTTGAGGTGATGACAAAGGTCAAAAACGCCGGCGCGATTTTTATCGGGGATTACAGCAGCGAGCCGCTGGGCGATTATTTTGCCGGCCCGAACCATGTGCTGCCGACCAATGGCACGGCCAGATTTTTCTCGCCGCTGTCGGTCGATGATTATGTCAAAAAATCCAGCGTGATCTATTATTCGAGGGAAGCCCTGGAGCCGGTTGCGGACGACATCATCCGTTTCGCGGAGGCGGAATCGCTGACGGCGCATGC
>CAYRDY010000022.1:5486-16050 GCA_964423195.1 uncultured Catenibacillus sp.
ACGGGAGAGACTGAGATATGGAAAGTACAGTGGAGAGAGCCGCACAGATACATCGAAAGACGAGGGAGACGGATATTGCCATGACGCTCAATCTGGACGGCAGCGGCGCCGCGGAGATTGACACCGGCATCGGCTTTTTTGACCATATGTTAAATAGCTTTGCGAGGCACGGCCTGTTTGATCTGGACCTCAAGGTGCGGGGCGATCTGAGAGTTGACTGTCATCACACGGTCGAGGATACCGGCATTGTACTGGGCCAGGCCATCGCCAAGGCGCTCGGAGGTAAAAGGGGTATCAGACGCTATGGACATGCCGTTCTGCCGATGGATGAGACATTGGTTCTGTCGGCCATCGATCTGTCCGGCAGGCCCTATCTGGTTTTTGACGCGGATTTTACCGTGGATCGGGTCGGGGATTTCGACACAGAGATGGTTCGGGAGTTTTTTTATGCCGTTTCTTACAGCGCGGGCATGAATTTGCACATTAAAGTCTTGTCAGGAGGCAATAATCATCATATAATAGAGGGGATATTTAAGGCGTTTGCCAGGGCACTCGACGCGGCGGTGTCGATAGACGCGCGCATCACGGATGTCCTCTCCACGAAGGGCGTCCTCTAGAAAAAGTTCGCGGCGGCGAGAGGCAGGTTTGCCCAAAATATGCGGTTTGCGGCGCTGCGCTTATCGTGTGCCCGTTTCACACGTTCAAATTCATCAGAGAAATGAGGAAAACTGCATGCGGTTATTTCCGACGATCCATATCAAAAACGGCAAGTGTTACAGTACCACGAGTGCGGATGTCCTCGGCCGACACAATATCTATACGAGCCATCCCGAAAAACTGGCAGCCATCTGGGAGGCGCAGGGCGCGAAATGGCTGCATGTGGTCGATGTGGACGGTGCCACTTCCGGCAATCCGTCCAATGAGGAGGCGCTTCGGGCCATTTTAGAGACAGTCAGGATTCCGGTACAGTTCGGCGGAGGCCTGCGCACGATCAAGGACATTGACTATTATCTGAATCTGGGTGTGGCACGGGTGGTCTGCGGGACAAAGCCGATCGAGAGCGGCCATTTTGCGGCGGAGGTCGTAAATCTGTGCGGGCCGGATCGCTTTGCTGTGGGTATCGACGCGGTCAACGGCATGGTGGCCGTTGAGGGCCGGGAGAAGCTGTGTGATTTCAACCCTGTCTCTGTGGCCAACAAGCTCGGCGAAGTCGGGGTAAAGACGATTATTTACACGGATGTCATGCGTTCAATGGCGCGGATGGGCCCAAGCATTGACAATATCCGCGAATTGGTTACGCACACGAATGTTGATATTATTGCCGCCGGCGGTATTGAGAGTATCAATGATCTGAAAAATATCGAGGCTGTGGGTGCACGGGGAGCGATCGTGGCCGCGGCGTTATATGAGGGAAAGATAAAGCTGGATGAGGCAGAATGGAGATTCTATGAGTAACAGAAAAATCATGGCGGCGGCGGATGTGCGGGACGCCATTGATGATAAAAAAATACAGGCTCTGACGGCGTTGGCCGTGCGGATGGAGCAAAATCAGGCGGACGGACTGCTGATCAATGTGGCCGACCGCCTGCCGGAGCAGCAGGTGATCGCTCTGGTCCGGGCGGTGTCTTTGGCGGCGGATCTGCCGCTGACCGTCGTGCGTGAATGCCGTCGGTTTGAGGATGCCAAAAAGATCATCTATGCGGGGGCGGCACAGATTGCCATTCCCTATGACAGGGACGCTGAGGCGGCGATTGAGGAGACCATCGGCCGGTTTGGCAGCCATCAGACAGCTGTCTTTGTCAATGTCAACCACAAACCGCTCATCCAGGCATGGGAGCGCCTGAAAATGGCGGGTGTCCGCGAGGTCTATCTGCCGACGGCGGTCTATGAGATGTGCCGCGGCCAGATTGAGGCGCACGGGATGCAGGCGGTGCTGATCGATAGGTTTGACACGGATGGCGCGAAACAGGAACCGTCTGAGGCCGGGAGTGCGCCGGGCAGTGCATGGACAGAATCTGCAAGGGAAAAGATAGCCGCTTTCGCGGATTTGCTTGGGGGAGAGACGCTTTCCGGCTTTGCCGGTATTCTCACAGAAGATGAGATCGCAAGCATCAGTTACAGCCCTGATTTTGCGAGTCTGAAGGTTGAGCTCAAGGCGAGAGGGATACCGGTCAATGTCTTCGAGAGCGGGATGGATTTTAAGGAATTTAAATTAAACGACGACGGGCTGATCCCCGTGGTGGTGCAGGATTACAAGAGCGGCCGGGTGCTGATGCTCGCCTATATGAACGAGGCGTCCTACGCGGAGACGCTGCGGAGCGGCCGCATGACGTATTTTTCGAGGAGCAGGCAGGAATTGTGGAAGAAGGGCGAGACCAGCGGCCATTATCAGTTTGTCAAGTCCATCGACATTGACTGCGACAATGACGCGCTGCTGGCCAAGGTAGCCCAGGTCGGTCCAGCCTGTCACACCGGCCATGAGAGCTGTTTTTTTACGAATCTGGTTCAGAAGCCCTACGATGACGTCAATCCGCTCACCATTTTCGATGAGATTATGGACACGATTCTGGATCGAAAGGCGCATCCGAAGGAGGGTTCCTATACGACTTATCTGTTTGACAAGGGCGTGGACAAGATCCTCAAAAAGGTCGGCGAGGAGGCGACGGAGATCGTGATCGCCGCCAAAAACCCGGATGACGGGGAACTCAAGTATGAAATCTGTGATTTTTTGTATCATCTGATGGTGTTGATGGCCGAGCGCGGCGTGACATGGAAAGAGATCGCCAGAGAGTTGGCCGCGAGGCATTAAAGGGAAATCACCGGGGGACTGACCGCGAGGCATTAAAGGGAGTCGCCGGGGAACTTGCCGCGAGGCAATAAAGGAGGTATCTGTGGGTTATGGCGTTGCTGACGGCATTTTTTAGCTATCTGATCAAGTTTATCATTATGATCGCGGTGATCGCGGTCGGATATATCTGCGGTAAAAAGTTGCGCGACAGGAGGCATAAAACGTGAGAAAGCAATATGGTGTCAATGAGCTGCGGAAAATGTTTCTGGAGTTTTTTGAGAGCAAGGGACATCTGGCGATGAAGAGCTTCTCGCTGATCCCGCACAATGACAAGAGTTTACTATTGATCAATTCGGGCATGGCGCCCTTAAAGCCCTATTTTACGAAGCAGGAGATTCCGCCGTGTACCCGTGTGACCACCTGTCAGAAGTGCATCCGCACCGGCGATATTGAGAATATCGGCAAGACGGATCGCCACGGCACATTCTTCGAGATGCTGGGCAATTTCTCTTTCGGCGATTATTTCAAGCGCGAGGCGATTGCCTGGACGTGGGAATTTTTGACGGAAGTCGTGGGATTGGAAAAGGACCGCCTTTATCCGTCGGTCTACGAGGAAGACGACGAGGCGTATGATATCTGGAAAAATGAGATCGGAATCGCCCCGGAGCGGATCTTTAAGTTCGGCAAGGCGGATAATTTCTGGGAGCACGGCGCAGGGCCTTGCGGGCCTTGCTCGGAGGTCTATTATGACCGCGGCGAGAAATACGGCTGCGGCAAGCCGGACTGCACGGTGGGATGCGACTGTGACCGCTATATGGAGATCTGGAACGATGTCTTTACACAGTTTGAGAATGACGGGCACGGCCATTATGAGACGCTGGAGAGCAAAAATATCGACACCGGCATGGGGCTGGAGCGCCTGGCGAGCGTCGTCCAGGATGTCGACTCCATTTTTGATATCGATACCATCAAGGCGCTGAGGGAGGCTGTCTGCGAGCTGGCGCATGTAGAGTACAAAAAGGATGCCTCCAAAGATGTGTCCATACGCATCATCACTGACCACATCCGTTCCGTGACATTTATGGTGTCCGACGGGATTCTTCCGTCCAATGAGGGGCGCGGCTATGTGCTGCGCAGACTTCTGCGGCGGGCGGCGCGGCACGGACGTCTGCTGGGCATCAGGGGCAAATTTTTGGCCGACTTGAGCCGCAAGGTGATCGAGACATCACGGGACGGCTATCCTGAGCTCGAAGAACACAGGGATTTTATTTTTAAAGTGATCACCGAGGAGGAGGATAAATTTAACAGGACCATCGATCAGGGGCTCGGCATTCTTGAGGAGATGAAAGCAGAGCTAGGGCGTGCGGGCGGGGATGTCCTCGCCGGCGAGGATGCCTTTAAGCTGTATGATACCTACGGTTTTCCACTGGATTTGACGGAGGAGATCCTTGAGGATGACGGGATCCGCGTGGATGTCGAGGGCTTCGACCGCGCGATGGACAATCAGCGCCGGATGGCGCGGAAAGCCCGCAAGACGACCAATTATATGGGCGCCGATGTGACGGTCTATCAGGCGATCGATCCGGCCGTGACTTCGGCCTTTGTCGGCTATGACCGCACGGAATGCACATCCAAAATCACTGTGATGACCACAGAGGACGCGCTGGTGGACGTGCTGACGGATGGCCAAGACGGGACAATCTTTGTGGAGGAAACGCCGTTTTACGCGGCGAGCGGCGGCCAGGAGGCCGACACGGGCGTGATCACATTTGGCAGCAGTACCTTTGTTGTCAAGGATACGATCAAGATCCAGGGCGGCAAGATCGGCCATGTGGGTACAGTGACCAGCGGCATTTTCCGTGTCGGGGACGCGGTTCATCTCTCCATTGATACAGTGAAGAGAAATGCCGCCGCGAAAAACCACAGTGCCACGCATCTGCTCCAGAGGGCGCTGCAGATCGTTCTCGGCAGCCATGTCAAACAGGCGGGATCCAGCGTCAATAAGGACAGACTGCGCTTTGACTTTACGCATTTTTCAGCCATGACGGCGGACGAGCTTACAAAAGTGGAGGCGATCGTCAATCAAGAGATTGAGGCCAACCTACCGGTCGTGACCGATGTCATGGATATCGAGGCGGCCAAAAAGACAGGGGCGATGGCGCTGTTCGGCGAGAAATATGACCAGAATGTGCGCGTCGTCTCGATGGGTGATTTTTCTAAAGAACTGTGCGGCGGCACCCATGTGCCTGAGACAGGCCGGATCCGCGTGTTCAAGATCGTGTCCGAGGCCGGCGTGGCGGCTGGCGTGCGCCGGATTGAGGCGCTGACGGGCGATGGCGTGATTCGATATTATGAGACTTTGGAAAACGAAGTGTCGGCGGCGGCGAGGGCGGCAAAAACCGAGCCCGCGCTGCTTACCAAGCGTATCGAGACGATGCAGGAGGAGATCAGGGCGCTGCAGTCGGAAAATGACCAGCTCAAGAATAAGATCGCAAGAGAGGCTGCCGGCGATGTGATGTCGCAGGTGCAGGAAGTTGGGGGCACGAAACTGCTGGCCATTCAGGTGGCGGACGTGGACATGCAGGGACTCATGAATCTCGGCGATCAGCTAAAGACCAAACTCGGCGAGGGCGTGGTCGTGATCGCCTCGGACAACAAGGGAAAGGTCAATCTGCTGGCGATGGCCACGGACGGCGCCATGAAATCGGGCGCGCACGCGGGCAATCTGATCAGGGGCATCGCGGGCCTTGTGGGTGGTGGCGGCGGCGGCCGGCCGAATATGGCACAGGCCGGCGGCAAAAATCCGGCGGGTATTCCGGCGGCGCTGAGCGAGGCCGCGCGTGTGCTGGAGGGTCAGCTGCACTGAGCGTGGCCACGCGTGTGCTGGAGGGTCAGCTGCACTGAGCGGCGGCGGCTTTTGGACGGTGCCTCTGTGAGGCCATGGGCGTGCGGAGAATGCGGAGGAACGCGGGGAAATGTTCAAATGAGGCTTGAAGGGGGAATTCGGTGAAATTTTTTAAATACTTTATCGGATTGCTTTCGACGGCGGCGGTCTTTACCGGCCTGTTTTTCGTATGCGGGTATTTTGGCAGCAGCGCCAAGTCTTTTTATATGGATGTGCCCGGAAAAACGGCGACGGGCGGCATTGATTTTTCCAAGACATCCGTGGATAAACTGGTAGAAAATTATGTCAATGGCGAGCTTGAGCAGGACATCACGGTGACGGCTGTCGGTGATATGTTGTTCTATCAGTGGCAGCTTGAGCGCTCTTATGACGCTGAGACCGATACCTATGATTTTACGCCGTCATTTGCCAATATAAAAAAATATTTTGCCGAGAGTGACTATCTGGTCGGCGATCTGGAGACGACCCTGGCGGGGAAGGATCAGGGAGCGGACAAAAGCTACAACGGCTACGGCGCCGACCGCCTGGCGATGAAATTTAACACGCCGGAAATTTTGGCACAGAATCTGGCGCAGACCGGCTTTGATATGATCACGGTGGCCAACGAACATGCCTTTGACAGCGGCACGGCAGGCTTTCAATCGACGGTGAGCCGACTGCGGGAAGCCGGAATCGAGACGGCCGGTGTCGCCATGGATGATGCGCCATATGTGATCAAAAATATTGAAAATATCAAAATCGGGTTTATCGCGTACACAAATGTGATGCCGGAGATCGTCAGGACCGACGCACAGGGAAATGTGATCTCGGACAGCGCGACGGGCGATTATTCGGATCCGAATTACGCCATGGTGAATCATCTTGGCAATTACGACGCGGAAAAGATCAGACAGATGTGCGCGCAGATCGAACAGATGCGCGGGGAGGGCGCCGAGGCCGTGGTTGTGCTTCTGCATTTTGGGGAGACCTATGGGGCTGAGCCGTCGGAGCAGGATCAGCAGCTGGCCCATCAGCTCATCGATGCCGGCGCGGATGTGATTCTGGGTTCCCACTCACATGTGCCGGAGCCGATCGAGATCGTCGACGTCCAAAAAGAGGATGGCAGTGCGCGACGCGGACTTATCGTTTATTCGATGGGCAATTTTTTGACCTCTCAGCAGTACATTGACGGGACAGGGCAGTACCGGGATATGGGGATGCTCTGCGAGATTATTTTCAAAAAGGTCAGGGATACCGTTTTTGTCGGCGGCCTGAATATCACGCCCGTCTATTCCAACTGGGCGGAGGCGAGCATATCGACGGTTCCGGTCATCGAAGCCCACAACGCGCCCGATCATTTTGAGGGAATTTTTGACGACTACGCGCTGGGCCGGATCAATGACGCCTTTGAATCCATATTTCCTCAGGTCCTCGCGGACAGCGGCGTCACCTATAAGATCGAGGATTATAAATACAAAATTTCGCTGGAAAAATAAAATATTATAGTTGACGAAATCAATTTTTATGCTATAATTCTAATAGTGCTGAGAAATACACCCACAGTTGTATAGGCACAATACGCAACTGGAGGGAGGTAAGGTGTGAGCTATGTCAAGTGTCGTCGTCAGAGAAAACGAAACTTTAGATAGTGCTTTACGCAGATTCAAGAGAAGCTGTGCCAAGGCCGGGATTCAACAGGAGATACGTAAGAGAGAGCATTATGAGAAGCCGAGCGTAAGACGTAAGAAAAAGTCTGAGGCAGCCAGAAAGCGCAAATATAAATAAGATGATAAATTGGAGCCGCTGCGGTACGCAGCGGCTCAAGTTTTTTAAGTCTTTAAATAGAATTGACTTTTGGGTAGAAAAATAGAAACAGTTGTGATAATATACTACTTATGAGGAGGCATGGCGTTTGTTTACAGAGTTTATGTCGTATGACTCCGTTGAGGAACAGCAAATCATCTTCGGTGCCGCGGATATCAACGTGCGGATTGTTGAAAAGAATTTATCCGTTCAGATCAATGCCAGGGATTCCAGAATAGAGATCCGGGGGGAGAACCATGCGAACGTCAAGTTTGCCCATCAGGTCCTAAAGGCGCTTCTGGTGCTTCATCAAAACGGCGATGAGCTGAAAGAGGATACGATATACAGGATGATCGAACTGGCGCGGGATGGCGCGATCGACGAGACACTCAGGGCGGCGACGGACGCTGTGGTGCTGACTTTTAGGGGACGCCCGATCAAGTGCAAAACGCTGGGACAGAAGAATTATGTGAGGGCGCTGCAGGACCATACGGTCACCATATGTATCGGACCGGCAGGGACTGGCAAGACGTATCTGGCCGTGGCACAGGCGGCTGCCGAGTTGAAAGAGGGCGCGGTCGAGCGCATCGTCATGAGCCGTCCCGCGATCGAGGCGGGCGATGAGCGGCTGGGGTTTTTGCCCGGCGATCTGGCTCAGAAAGTCGATCCGTACCTGCGCCCGCTCTATGATGCCCTGTATGATATTTTCGGCACGGACAAGACGCAGTCGCTGATTGAGAAGGGCACGATCGAGATCGCGCCGCTGGCCTATATGCGCGGACGGACACTCAATAATGCCCGAATCATTATCGACGAGAGCCAGAACGCCTCGCTCTCGACGCTGAAGATGGCGCTCACGCGTCTGGGCGAGGATTCCAGGATGGTTCTGACCGGCGATGTGACACAGATCGATTTGCCGAGGAGCTCCGATTCAGGCCTTGAAAAGTGCGCCTCAATCCTGAGAGATATTGAGGGCATTTCCGTCGTGCGTCTCGGCAACCGGGACGTCGTCCGCCACAAGCTGGTGCGCGAGATCGTCAGTGCCTTTGAGAGGGCGGAGGCTAAGCGCCGGAGCGTGTGAACCTCATGGCGTCAGATTGACGATCCATATAGAAAAAGAGACGGAGGCATCAGATTGACGATCCATATAGAAAAAGAGACGGAGACAGCACTGGATTTTGACAGCGGCCCGGTCATCAGGAAAGTGGTGCTGGCGGCGCTGGATCATGAGAATTGCCCTTACGAGGTGGAATTGAATGTGATCCTGACCACGGATGAGGAGATTGCTGCGATCAACCGTGAGTACAGGGGCGTGTCCGGGCCGACGGATGTATTGTCATTCCCGATGATCGAATTTCGGGAGCCCGGAAATTTTGATATGCTGGAGGAATGTTCGGCAGCGGATTATTTTAATCCGGAGACCGGCGAGTTGGTTTTGGGGGATATTGTCATTTCGGTGGACAGGGTGATCGCCCAGGCCGAAAGTTTCGGACATTCACAGGCGAGAGAGCTGGGATTTCTCACGGCACACAGTATGCTTCATCTTTTCGGCTATGATCATGAGACACCCGATGAAGCTGCGGTGATGGAGTCAGGGCAGGAGGAGATATTAGGTGGGCTTGGCTTAAAGAGACCGTGAGAAGTTTGGAAGTAGAAGTTTGGAAGTAGACTTCCAAATCTACTTTGATGACGCACTAAAGTGCGTCAAGAAAGAGGAAAATATGAAGCAGCCTTGGATTCATGAGATAAAAACGGAGGTAGAGAATATGACGAAAAAGAGATGGAGACTTTTGATGATTGCATGCCTGGTGATCTCGATGACATTGGCAGCGGGCTGCGGGAAAAAGCCGGCTGAGACCGAGGCGCCGCAGACGGAGAGCGAGACGGAGACTCCTGCGCCGGAGACGGAGACGGAGACCGAGACAGAGACAGAGACGGAGGAGGAGGTCCTCCCGGAGGGAAAGATGTATAGTTTTCTGACCGGTGAGGTGGTCGATGTGGCCGACGGGATGCACCGACCGCTGGCTGTCATGATCAGCAATATCCAGGATGCGCTGCCTCAGAGCGGTCTGAGCAATGCCGGTATCCTGTACGAGGCGGTGGTAGAATCGGACATCACACGCATGCTGGCCGTTTTTGAATCGCCGGCGGCGGTGGGCGAGAGTCTGGGCTCTGTCAGGAGCTGCCGTCACTATTATCTTGATTTCGCGCATGATGAGGACGCCATCTATACGCACTATGGCTGGTCCTATGTGGCTGAAAACCGCATCAACAACGAGGGGATCAAGACCATCAATATGATGAGTGCCAGTCCGGGGACCTGCTATATTCGCACCAGCGATCGCGTGGCCCCGCACAATGTCTTCACTTCCAGCGAGATGCTTGAGTATGGGATTCAGATGTTTGGCATCGATGATCAGCTCCCGGAGGATTACAGCGGGCGTCTGAACTTCAACACGGAGGACACAGAGATCGAGGGCGGCGAGGCCGCGTATTCCGTCAGCATACCTTTCTCGTCAAAGAGTCAGCTCAGCTATGATGAGGATCAAAAAGTTTATATGAAATATGAATACGGCGGACCGCAGATGGATGCCGCCAACAATGTGCAGCTTTCCTTTAAAAATATCATTATTCAGAAGGCCGCGTATTCCGGTTATCCGGGTGATCCGATTCTCAAGGAGGTCACTTTGACCGGATCCGGCGACGGCTACTATGTATCCGATGGCAAGGCCGTAAAGATCAACTGGATGAAGAGCGACCTCTCAGACAGGACAAGATATTATCTTGAGGACGGCTCTGAGCTGAAAATGAATCCAGGACACACTTATATCGCGGTCGTCCCTGTGGACTATGAGATTTCTTTTGTCGGCAAATAAATTCATTCACGAGGTCATTTATGAGCCAGGAGCGTACAAAAGTTTTTGATAACGCGCTGACTGTCGGGACCGTCTGGGCGGTCGCCCAGATCGCCGTGCGCCTGCTGGAATTTGTCTGCAGAATTGCGCTTGTGCGGGTGGCCGGCAGCGGTAATATGGGCTATTTTGCCATCGGCAGTCAGATCTATACGCTGTTTGAGGTGTTTTTTACCG
>CAYRDY010000022.1:16060-24391 GCA_964423195.1 uncultured Catenibacillus sp.
AGTGCCATGGTGTCTCTGACGGCTGACTGCATATCAAGAAATGAATATAAAAACGCGCGGCGGGTCTTGAAGGGGACGTGTCTCTTTGCCGTGTTCGTCATCGCCGTCTGTTTTGCCTTTTTTTTCTTTGGCGCGGGACAGACGGCGCGGGCGGTCTTTGGTGCGGGTGATCTCTCTGTTGTCCTCAGATATCTGACATTCACGCTGCTCATACTGGCTGCCCTGGGTATTTTTCAGGGACACATGTCATGCAGCGAGGATGACCGCATGAAAGTTCAGACGGCAGGGATTATCGGGCGTGCGGTTGCCGCGATAGCATCGGTCCTCATCGCGTCTATCATGGCGACAAGGGGTAATGCCTACGGCGCCGTCGGCGGCATCCTGGGATTTGGCGTCGGCGCGGCGTCGTCAATCCTCTGTTTTGCGGGCATCAAGATCTACCGGACCGGTTTGTCGAAAAAAGGCGACAAAAAGAAGGGCGAGCGCAATTTTAAAGACGGAAAACTGGGCTATCTCAAAATTATGAGAGCGCTCATCGTGGCTGCCATGCCGATTTGTGCCAGTCGGATTATTTTCCGCGTCAGTGACCTAGCGGACATGATTTTGTTTCATAAGTTGCTGGAAATCGGCGGCTATAAAGAGAGTGTCCGCATGGAGATGTACGGCAGCTATTTCGGTGAGTTCAGGCTGATTCTGGAAATGGTGCTCGCGCTGACCGCGGTCGCCGGTATAGCCATGCTGTCCGGTGTCTATGAGGCGGCACGCTCCAAAGATACGGAACAGATGCACCGGAAAATGAATTTTGTGATTCGCATTACAGCGGTCGCCGCGATGCCTTTCGGCGTCGGTCTGTCGCTGCTGGCGGAGCCGGTCATTCAGCTTGTCTTCTCTGATATTACGGAAATCCCAGCCGGCATTTTGCGCGTCGGCGCGCCGCTGATTGTGCTCTATACGCTTGTGGCGGTGACGACGCTGCTGATGAGCGCGACCGGAGAAAAATTGCGGACGACGCTCATTCATGTGCTGATTGCGATGCTTGTTCATCTGCCGGTGATTGCCGTGCTCTTTTTATTCACCGACTTTAATATTTATGCAATTATCTACGGCAATTATGTCTTCACGGCGGTGATGATCTTTTTAAATCTGAGGCGTTTGAGAAAATCGAGCGGCTTTAAGATGGCATATGGCATCGATTTAGTTGTCCCTCTGATCGCTGCGCTGATCATGGGCGTGATCTCATCGCTCTCCTATCACGGTGTGCAGCTGCTCATCCGAAGCACCGGAGCCGGTTTGCTGATCTCGGCAGTATTATCCGCGATCGCTTACAGTCTCGGTATTCTGGTCTTTGATGTGCTCAGTGAGGAGGAGATTCTCTCCCTGCCATTTGGGAGTACGCTGGTGAGATTTTGCAAAAAAATTCATGTTTTATGATGAAATATTTTTGAGGCGGATGAGGTCATGAATCGCAGCATCATTGTTGTCGGGGCGGGTGCGTCCGGCCTGGCGGCGGCCATATGCGCGGCACGGGCAGGCGCATCGGTGACGGTATCTGAGCGGATGGAAAAGCCGGCGAAAAAGCTGCTGGCCACGGGCAACGGGCGGTGCAATTTTACAAATCAATTGATGAATGTATCCTGTTACCGCGGCGGTGATCCGGACTTTATCTCCGAGGTGATCGGTCGCTTCGGCACGGACGAGATCCTTGAATTTTTCCGCGGGATCGGCGTTGAGCCGCGGTGCAGGGATGGATATTACTACCCGTATTCGATGCAGGCATCCGCTGTGGCAAGCGCACTCATCACGGAGGCAAAACAGCTGGGTGTAAAAATCATTTGCGGGGAAAGCGTCCTGCATATTGTCAGGATGAAGCGCGGTTTTAGGGTTCAGACGGACAGAGGCACACGGACAGCCGACGCGGTGATCCTCGCATCGGGCGGTTGTGCGGCGCCAAAGTTTGGAAGTGACGGCAGCGGCTTTGCGCTGGCGAGGGAGCTTGGCCTTCGGGTGACGCGCTTGGTTCCGGCGCTGTGCGGTCTGAGATGCCGGGGAAAGTTCTGGAGACAGATCGCAGGCGTGCGTGTTCAGGCCGGCGTGGCCGTCTATGACGTGCGGGGTGATGGCAGGCTGCTGGCATCGGATTCCGGTGAAGTGCAGTTGACAGATGAGGGCATTTCCGGGATTCCGGTGTTTCAGGTCAGCAGATTTGCCGCGATGGCGCTGTCCGAGGGACACGCGGTCGAGGCTGTACTTGACTTGATGCCTGAATTTTCTGATAAAAATCTTTTGCAGATGCTGTGCGGTCGCTTTGAACGCCTGATCGGCCGCACATCTGAGGAGTGTCTGGTGGGGCTCATGCCTTTTAAATTGATCCGCCTGCTGCTTAAGTTTGCGGATATGGATCCGGACGGCCCGGCCGCGGGCGTTCCCCCGTCAAAGATTGGGAAACTTGCGGAAGTGATAAAGCATTTTCGCGTTTCCGTGGCGGCGGCCAACGCATTTGACAGGGCCCAGGTGTGTGCCGGCGGCGTCGGCACGGAGCAGATGGATGCGCGGACGATGATGTGTCGGCGGATTCCGGGCTTATTTATCGCTGGGGAGATGCTGGATGTCGACGGCATCTGCGGCGGCTATAATCTGCACTTTGCCTGGGCGAGCGGCATGATCGCGGGGACAAGCGCGGCAGAAGGTACCTGGATGTGATCACGGCCCGCTGGGATGGCAGGAAGTACACGTGGCGGACGGCTGAGTGCGAACCCAGCCGTCCAGGATGGCGGGATGTGAGCGCAGCGGGAGGTGTCTAAAGAATCATGATTCGAATCAGTCAGCTAAAGCTCGACTACCGGCAGGATGAGTCGCAGCTTGCGCAAAAGATCGCCGCCGCGCTTAAAATTCCCGTGAAGTCTGTCGGGTCCTTTCGCATTGTCCGAAAATCCATCGACGCCAGAAAGATTGGCGGACAGCATCAGATTTATCGGGTCTATACGGTGGATGTGTCCGTCAGGGATGAGGAGAAATGCCTGGCTCGGCTGAGAGATAAAAATATCGCTCCGGTACAGGAAAAACCTTACGTGTTTAAGGCGGAGGGGACGAGAGCATTGGTCCATCGCCCGTTGATCGTGGGCAGCGGTCCGGCGGGATTATTCTGCGGGCTGATGCTGGCGCGGGCGGGTTACCGGCCAGTCATTCTGGAGCGGGGCGGCGATGTCGACGAGCGTCTGCGGGCGGTGACGGATTTCTGGTCAGGCGGACCGCTCGATGAGGAGAACAATGTCCAGTTCGGCGAGGGCGGCGCGGGAACATTTTCCGACGGGAAGCTAGGCACCCTTGTCAGGGATCGGACCGGTAAAAATATGGTGGTACTGCGCGTCTTTGCCGAGGCAGGCGCCGGCGATGAGATATTGTATTTAAACAAGCCGCATATCGGCACGGAGGTGCTGGCAGAGATCGTCAAAAATATTCGAAGTGAGATTATCGCCCTGGGCGGCGAGGTCTGTTTTCATACCAGACTGGAGGATCTGCATGCCGAAAACGGCAGCCTGCGCGCGGTGACTGTGCGGTGCGGCAGAGAAATCCGGCGTATGGCCGCCGATGTTTTGGTTCTGGCCGTCGGGCACAGTGCCAGAGATACCTTTGAGATGCTCTATCGGAGGGGATTGGAGATGCAGGCCAAGGCGTTTGCCATCGGTGTGCGCGTCGAGCATCCGCAGGCCATGATCAATCTGGCCCAGTATGGGGTAGCGGCGGATCCGAGGCTTCCGGCCGCGGATTACAGACTGACCTACCGGACCTCAAGGGGGCGAAGCGTCTACAGTTTTTGTATGTGTCCGGGCGGCTATGTGGTCAATGCCTCCTCGGAGGCGGGCGGCATTACGGTCAACGGCATGAGTTACCGCGGCAGGGACAGCGGGAATGCCAACAGCGCCGTGATCGTCAATGTGACGCCGGAGGATTTCGATTCGGGACACCCGCTGGCCGGTGTGGCCTTTCAGCGGAAATGGGAGCGCGCCTGTTTTGATGTCGCCGGCGGGCAGTCACGGATACCGGTGCAGCTCTTTGAGGATTTTAAATATCACCGGACGTCCGACCACTACGGCGGAGTGCGGCCGGTACACAAGGGCATAGATGTCTTCGCGGATCTGAATCAATGTCTGCCGCGCTTTGTCAGTGAGAGCCTTGTGGAGGGCATTGAAAATTTCGGAGGCAGGATCAGAGGCTTTGACAGGCCGGATGCTCTGCTGTGCGGAATCGAGGCCAGGACGTCCTCGCCGCTGCGCATGCTGCGCGACGAGACGCTGCAGAGCAATATCAGAGGCATTTTTCCCTGCGGGGAGGGTGCGGGGTATGCGGGAGGCATTACCTCCGCGGCCATGGACGGCATCAGAGCCGCGGAGGCTGTGGCGGCGATTTACCGACCGCCCGGACAGAGGACGGAGGAAGTTTAGTGAATGACAGACGTCAGATCAAAAATAAGCAGCGCATTGTGATCAAGGTCGGAACCTCGTCGATCGTACACGATGAGACGGGGGAGATGAACCTGCAGAAGCTGGAGCAGCTGGTGCGCATCATCTGTGATCTCAGCAATCAGGGCAGGGACGTGGTGCTTGTGTCCTCAGGGGCGATCGCGGTCGGAAGGAGAGTTCTGGGATTGAAGACGAGGCCGTCGACGCTGGCGGTAAAGCAGGCATGCGCCTCCGTCGGCCAGGCGGCGCTGATGATGACCTACCAGAAGCTCTTTGCCGAGTACAGCCATACAGCGGCCCAGATCCTGATGACCAAACATACCTTTATACGGCCGGACAGCCGTTACAATGCCAAAAACACCTTTAATCAGCTGTTTGCCATGGGCGCTGTGCCGGTGGTCAACGAGAATGACACGGTGTCGACCAATGAGATCGAGATCGGCGACAATGATCGGCTCTCGGCGGTGGTGGCCGCGCTGTGCGGCGCCGACCTGCTGATTCTGCTCTCGGACCTCGACGGTCTCTACACAGATGATCCGAATCAGAATGCCGAAGCGAAGTTTATCGACTGTGTGCCCTTCATCGATGACGCGGTCTGCCAAATGGCGGGCGGCGCCGGAAGTGATCTCGGCACCGGCGGCATGGTGACGAAGCTCGACGCGGCCAGGATCGCCACGGACGCGGGTTGCGACATGGTGATCGCCAACAGCCGTGAGTTCCATGTGATCGCCGATATTATGTCGGGTCAGGCGGTGGGGACACTGTTTTTGGCCCATAAGAATGAGAATTTTAACCTGGAAGAATGGATTGAGAAACGATATTGATGATGGAGGCAGCTATGAAAAAAGTTGGAATGATCATGGAGGGTGGCGGCCAGCGCGGGGTGTTTACCGCCGGTGTGGTCGATTATCTGATGGAACAGAATTTTGAGGTGCCTTATGTGATCGGTGTATCGGCCGGCACCTGCAACGCGCTGGACTATGTCTCCGGACAGCCGCAGCGCACCAGAAAGTGTATGATCGATTCGCAGGAAAAATATGATCTCTACAGTCTGAAAAATATCCTGCGCAAGGGTTATTATATTGATATGGATTTGATTTTTGACGAATTTCCGAAGGGGATTTATCCATTTGACTTTGAGACTTATGCCAAATCTCAGGAAAAGACGCGCTGCCTGATCACAGCGACGGACTGTATCACCGGCGACGCCGTCTACATCGAGGAAAAAGAGGACGAGGCCCGGATGCGAACAGCGGCGAAGGCCTCGGCCAGCCTGCCCTTTGTGTCGGCGCCGGTTATGGTCGACGGCAGGCCGATGATGGATGGTGGACTCAGAGATTCCATTCCGATCCAGAAAGCCACGAGAGATGGCTATAAATATAATATCCTGATTCTGACCAGACCGGCGGGCTATCGCAAAGATGAGAAGAAAAAAGACCCAACCGTGGCTCTTGCGAGAATCATCTATAAAAAATATCCGCGGATGGTGCGCGACATGGAGCTGCGGGCACACAGATACAACAAGGTGCTGGAGACCATCGATGCGCTGGAAAAGAAGGGCCGCGTCTATGTGATCCGGCCGCAGGTGCCGTGCGTCGGCCGCACCGAAACGGATATAGACAAACTTAACGCATTTTATCAACACGGCTATGATTATATGAGGGAACATTACGCGCAGATGCTTGAGTGGCTTGAGCGCGCTGAAAATATATAGAGAAGCGACAGAGGAAAATAAATGATCACTGAACAGGATATCAAACGGATCAATGAACTGTATCATAAATCGAAGGATGTCGGCCTGACGCCGGAAGAAAAAATGGAACAGGCCCATCTGCGCGGCGCGTATATCACCGCCATCCGAAAGAATCTGCGGGCGGATATCGAACAAATCGACATCCAGAACCCGGACGGGACGGTGGAGTCCGTGAAAGATCGGCGAAAGCCGAACGGGTGGCAGAGTCCCTAAAAGACCGGCAAAAATGGACAAACGGCAAGGCTGTGGCGGATCGGCGAAAGCCAAACATGCCGGGACAGTAGACTTCTATGCGCCGATTGTGCGGCGCGCCGCGATAAATGAAGGAGGTTAAATTTATGCTGCAGAGCATTTGTGAAAATGCCAAGTCATCCGCAAAAGTGATGGCAAAACTCGGCTTAGAGAAAAAGAATCAGTGCCTGTTTGCCGTTGCGCAGGCGCTGACGGCCAATGAGGAGAAACTGATGCGCGTCAATGCCGTCGATGTGGCGGCTGCCAGGGAAAAGGGTGTCAAGGCGTCCCTGATCGACCGCCTGAAGCTGACGAGGGAGAGAATCGCCTCGATGTCCGAGGGACTCATAAAGCTCACGGCACTCGAAGACCCAATCGGTGAGACAATCTCCGCGTGGGTGCGCCCAAATGGTCTGGAGATCTGCCAGAAGCGGGTGCCGCTTGGCGTGGTCGGCATCATCTATGAATCGCGGCCGAATGTGACAGCGGATGCCTTCGGGCTGTGCTTTAAATCCGGCAATGCGGTCATCTTAAAGGGCGGCAGCGACGCCATCCACTCCAATCAGGCGATCGTGTCTGTCATCCGGGATTGCCTGGAGGAAAACGGGGTCAATCCGGATGTCGTACAGCTGATCGAGGATACCAGCAGGGAGACGGCCAGGCAGTTTATGCGGATGAACGGCTATGTCGACGTGCTGATTCCGCGCGGCGGCGCGGGCCTGATTCGCACGGTCGTCGAGAACAGCACGGTTCCTGTGATCGAGACCGGCACCGGCAACTGCCACATTTATGTGGATGAGACGGCGGATATCGATATGGCCGTGGAGATCATCGACAATGCCAAGACACAGCGCACCGGCGTCTGCAACGCCTGCGAGTCGCTGGTCATTCATCGGAATATTCTGGATGAGGCACTGCCGAGGATCGCAAGCCGCCTGTTATCCAAGAATGTGGAGATGCGCGGGGACGCGCGGGCCTGTGCCTGTGTCCCTGAGATGCTGCCAGCAGATGAGAGCGACTGGGGGACGGAGTATCTGGATCGGATCATCTCAGTGAAGACGGTGGATAGTATTGACGAGGCCATCAGCCACATCAATACCTACAATACCGGTCACTCGGAGGCTATCATCACTGAAAATTACGAACATGCGCGCATATTTCTGGATGAGGTGGACGCGGCGGCGGTCTATGTCAACGCATCCACGAGATTTACGGACGGGTTTGAGTTCGGCTTCGGCGCCGAGATCGGTATCAGCACCCAGAAGCTGCATGCCAGGGGGCCGATGGGGCTAAAGGCACTGACAACGACCAAGTATGTGATTTACGGCAGCGGCCAGGTGCGCCCGTAAACCATGCGCCACCGTGGATTTAGGCAAGGATATGGGGGATCAGGTTTGAGACCAAACTTGCCGTCTGCATGGCTGCTTGACGGAGCTTTCAGAATTACCTTCCAAATCCACCTTGATGACGCACTAAAGGCCGTCAGGAAAGAGGAAAAAATGTTAGAGGATACAGATTTGAGCCGGATAAATCCGGATCTGCCGCCGCCGGAGGATGAACCGGACAGGCAGTATTATTTTATGGCAAAGTGCCGTCGGATTGTTCAGGAAAAATCCGAGGCGCTCGGCAGACCGCTGAGCGCGGCAGTGATCACATTCGGCTGCCAGATGAACGCCAGGGATTTGGAGAAACTGAGAGGTATCTTGAAGTGGATCGGCTATGAGGAATCAGGCAGCGAGACGGCGGATTTTGTCATTTACAACACCTGTACGGTGCGCGAGAATGCCAATACCCGCGTCTACGGCCGTTTGGGGTATCTTGGGCATCTCAAAAAAGAGCGGCCGGAAATGATGATCGCCCTGTGCGGCTGTATGATGCAGGAGCCGG
>CAYRDY010000023.1:0-5429 GCA_964423195.1 uncultured Catenibacillus sp.
GCTTTCGTATTGAATCTGTGCTGTCTTTACCGCTTTTGCTTTGTCCTCACCCTGCCGCAGTATCGAACTGTCCTGTCGGAACGCTTTGATCGTCCGGATTCCGGAAAGCGTCTCTGTGAAGAATGAATTTGCACTACTGGTACTTTCCTGAATTTTTTTCTTTTTCCACGATAGCCTTCTATAATACCAAATATGAATTAACGTTGATACTGCAAATATCAGAAAATAGCAAAAGAAAAATTTTATATTTACATTTATAATGACAGCAAACGATAGCACAAGCAAAACGACTGAGGTAACGAGATCCGGCACACTGTGCGAAATGAGATCCGCCGCTAATTCTATGCTTTGTATAAGCTCAGAAATATACTTTGAGGTTCCTATAATTGCTTTTTCCTCCGCTTGAATTGCATCAAAGGACTGCTCATATAGATCCATCTTCACAGATATCTCAGCACTGGCTAACAGGTATTGCTCAATATACTGCATGATCACAGAATAAATAATATTGATCACAATAGATGAAAGTAAATACCAAATAAATGAGTTGCCAAGCACAAGATTGTCATAGAACCTTTCCATTAACAGTGCAATGACAAGCATTCCTGTAAAATGAAAGACAATCATCTTTATCTGTACGGAGTACAGTTGTTTTTTACTTGATTGCAACTTCGATAATATAGAAAAAATACTACTCTCCATAAGTTTTATTCTCACCCCTTTGTTTCCACTAATACGCCATTGCTCAAGGACAAAACTTCATCTGCCTCGCTGGATATTGTCTCACTGTGAGAGACAACTAAAAACGTCTTTTTCCCGCGCATGGATTGAAGAAGTTTCAGAACAGAGATCTCATTTTGAAAATCTACCGAAGATGTTGGTTCATCCATCACCACAATCGGAGCCGAACTTATACAGGCCCTGGCTATGCATATGCGTTGTAATTGGCCGCCTGACAAGGATATTGTGCTATCTGCCCCGATCATCGTTTCAAATTTAAAGGGGAGATTCATGATCGCATCGTAAATGTCTAACGCCTTGCAAACTTCAACGATCTCAACTTCGGTTGCCTGTTCATTTCCGATTTTAATATTATCAATCACAGACGCGGAAAAAATAAACGGTACCTGACCTACGTATGCAATGTTAGGCCTTCCATCTAACAAACAGGATGCGTGATATCGCACTGAACCGTTCAGTGGTTTATAAAATCCAATAATAATGTTGAGCAGAGAAGTCTTTCCAGAGCCGCTCGGCCCGTTTAAAACCGTTATACAACCCTGTTTAATTTTTGCATTTATATTGCGTAAAACATCCTTGCCCTGGCATGCATATCTGACGTTTTCTACGCATACGGCGTCCGTGCTGTCCGGAGGCAGGATATCGAATGTCGGATCCCCCTTTAATGGGGAATCGATTATCTCATTTAACCGTCTTTCGGATGCATAAACCTCATGGCGCAAAGGAATATAGTTTGGCAAAAACATCAGGAACCCAGAGACAGATCCTCTCAGCATCCCAAAAAGCATAAATTCTCCAAAAGAAATCTGCTTGCAAAAAACAAAATACGCGCCAACTGTCAAATGAATCAGTGTAGGCGCAAAATTGATCAGTGTCAATTTAATCGCACTTTTTGTCACTGTCTTGTTGTTTGATTTACTTTCGCTGTATATCGTTTCTAGAATCTCTTTAAATCGATTGCAAAAATATTTCTGAGCGGAATACGCTTTGATGATTCGGCTACCATTCACTGAACCATACAGTACATCAGACATTTGACCCTGATATTCATCAATTAAATAGTACTTCTCATCAAGCTTTGAGTCGATTTTCACATTTACATATACAATGAAGGGAAGGATTGAAAACTCCAAAAGCGCCAAAAACCAATTCACAGACATGGCCAAAATCAAGGCAAATGCTGCAATCGAAAGCCTTCTTAAAAAAATATAAGAATCATTGGAATAGAATTTCTCTACTAAATTTAAATCAGAGGACAGTCGGGCGTTTAAGTCGCCTCCATTAAGTTTTCCCGTATCTTCAATAGATTTTTCAAGTATACCTCTTAAAATGTGATTGCGTATATCTACTGTGTTTTTTATATATACAAGCTTAAATAGATATGGCGTGACAACACTGAAAACCCACTGCATAACAAGAAACAGTATCAGGGAAAAAAGTGTTCTATGGATATACGGCATCTCAACGCCACCATATGCTAAGATATCTATTGCGCGTCCTTCAAATAACGACAGCAGAACATTTGCAATTCCCTCAATTGCGGTAAATAAAAATAATACGATATGCCAGGGCAAACTGATTTGATATAGGTGTTTTCTTTTCCCCATATTTTTATCCTTTCCTACTAAATATATTTATGGTTGATAGGATTAACAGTCAGTTAGGATATTACCCATCTACTGGGCAGGGTTCATGAAAATGGACATCTTTCGCACCTCCAGTTTGATACTCGAATGATCATACCACATCTGAGGGTGAAATGCCATCAAATACAGCAAAATATGCGATTTTATGGCTGTAAATGTCACAAATTGTTACACATCACACCCTAATTTGGAAATTCTTCATAAATAAAAAAATACCGGCCTGCGGGCTGTACTGCCGCCCACAGGCCGGATTCTTCCACTTCAACTACAGTGATGTCTGTTTGTCCTTTTTTATCTCTGTATTAATACACGCCATACGGATATTCTTTGTCCGGCACGCTTCTGTCAATTCTGTCTGAAGGGACAAAGGCCACCGCGCGCACGATCGTGCCATCGCCCATATACCAGCGAAGCGGGAACGCGCAGAACAGGAATCTCTGGTTGGTCACCTTATCCAAATCGCCGCCGAGGTTCTCGATACCCATGACATTGTTCGCCATCAGGATATCATGGCAAGGCTCCCACTCAGGGAAATCATCCTTCGCAGGATGGCCGTACATCTCCTCATACTCCTCAGTGATACGCGGCACATAAGGGCCAGGGCCGTGATCCGCTGCATAGGTATAGAGAATATGGTCAATCGCCTGCATATCAAAGCCGACGCCCCTGACATGGTGCTCGACAAACCACTTCGCGCCATCGATGGAAAGGCCTGGGCTATACGCGAAATAGTCATCATTCTCGCCCCAGCGCCTGTGTGTGCCTGTGTTCAGAAGCACCCAGTCGCCCTCTTTGATCCCCTCCGGAACTTTCTTGGCGGCCTCCTCGATCTCCTCGACCGTGATCAGCTCCCATTTGCCCTTCGGAATATCAAGGCAGACGGCCTCACCGAAATAATTCTGGATCGGCAGCTCATGCGTAAACGGGCTCTCCGGAATCACATGGGCAGGGGAATCCGCGTGTGTCGAGTTGTGCATATGGAAGTCATTGAAGGTCTGAAGCAGCCTGTAATGCATCGGCATATGCTGTACCCTGTCGATGTGGAAGTCACCGTTGGACGGCCAGAGCGGATTTCCACGGCCAAACGGGTTGGAGAGATCGACCAGCTCGAATGTCCCATCTTTGAACATATCGAAGATGCTGCCGTCATAAGGTTTCTTCCAGTCATTTGTGTGCGCGAAGCACTCTTCCCTTGTGTGTCTCACTGCGATTTCTGACATGATTTGTTCTCCTCCTTAATTAAATGATGTCGGGGTGAAAAGTAATATCACGGATTGCTCCGCGCTTCGCGGTCTCCGCTTCGCTCCGGTCGGTGCTAAACGTGCGCCACTGGCGCACAGCACCTCACAATCCGCCTGCGCGGGCAACCTTAAAAGGATCGACGGCCTCACGCCGCCCCATTCCGCGGCCGCCGTCTACGCTTTTTTAAATTTCTGGTCCGCGGCTGTGCGCACCATCTCGTCCCAGCTTGAGAAGCGGGTACTCTCGCGCACAAAGTTGTCCATCAATAGCTGTGAGTAGACCATGATATCCGCATTCCAGTTGGCGATGACCGCGCTGGAATACTGAAACCCCTCAAAATTTGCGAAATTTGTATTTGCCTGCATGAACTCATCGGTAAAAACTGACGCCAAGAGCCTGCGAAACTCCGGATCATTTTTTACGCGCACGTAGTCATCCATCACTTCTCCTCCGGATGCTCCTCGTAATACTGCCTCGCAGCCTCAAATACATATTCACGCCACACGCCGGCATCCCTGGCCATGCAAGGGCGGATGATCTCCTCCTCCTGGTCGCCCATGCCGTTGATGACTTCCTTCCTCTGAACCGTCAGGTACAGTGCCGGCTCATTCGGCGGGCAGCCGAGGATCCAGTAGGCATTCGGGTGATCCTTGAGATATTTCTTGGTGCAGTTGCCGTGCAGCACGATGCGCTCGTCAGGGATATCCTTCGGAATCTCATTCTTGCCGCCGATGACAATCGTCATGCCGGCATTCTTGTCATATTCGCCGACGGCCTTGAGCTCCTCCATGTTGATGGCGAGCAGGGCCTGACAGCTTGAGCAGGCGCCCTCACAGTGGACGTCATATTCCGGCCAGCGGGTGCTCATGTCGCCGATGTAAGGAATCCACATCTTCTTGTAGCACTCCTCAATCGTGTTGCCCACGACGTCGATCTGATCCATGTCATAGTTGCCGAGTCCCGTCTCAGCGGCCACGCGGAAATAATCCACCGCGCTCGTGTCAATGCCCGTCACCTCGCAGGCCACGCGGTCAAGCGCCACCGGGTCAGTGGAGCCAAGAATCAAATTCGTGTCGATCGGCACCGGCATGTGCGGGCTGTAACCGCTGGCGGCGTGCATCGCGTCCATGATATTGATGTCCGCGCGGCAGGCCGACCAGACATCCATCATGGCCATCGTCAGGTTCTGCTGATGCATCTGCATGTGAACCTTGTCCTGCACCACGCCCTTGATGTTCTTGAGGGCGCCGGAAAATACCATGCTGGCATGCGCCTTCAGGATCGGCAGGTTGATCAGGTGATCCGCCTCCAGAAGAAATCTCGGCAGCTTCAGATGGTCGATATTGGAGCGGTAACCGCGCACGGCGACATTGATCAGGTCTTTGTCGCGCTTGATATCCATCAGTTCGACGCCCTCCTCCTCGGCCACGGCGCCGATGCCGCTGACCTTGAAGCATTCGAGCGTGTCGCAGCCGATGGCCGCCGCCTCTGCGACGATGATGCGCTTCGGCTGTGCCTTCTTGACCTCGCGAATGACGGCACGCACCATTTCAGGATTTGTGCACACGGATGTCTCCGGCGGCTCCGCATGGCCCGCATTTGGCTTTAAGACAACGGTGGTGCCTTTTTTGATCATGTTCGTCACGCCGCCCAAAAGATCAAATACGCGGGTTACGTTCTCCTGCACGTCCAAACCTTTGGCAAGAGCTACTTTTGACTTTTTCGCCATATTTTTTTCTCCTCCTTTGGTGATGCGCCTCTGCGGCGCATGAAATCTTGGGTTCTTCTTATGTTCCGGTC
>CAYRDY010000023.1:5529-16625 GCA_964423195.1 uncultured Catenibacillus sp.
CCCATGCCGCCGCCCGCGCACAGTGTGGCGACGCCGTAGCGGCTGCCGCGCTTCTTCATCTCGTACATCAGGGTGATCACGATCCTGGAGCCTGTCGCGCCCACCGGATGACCCAGGGAGATGCCGCCGCCGTTGACATTCAGCTTCTCGTCCGGTATGCCGAGTTCCCTCTGGCAGGCCAGGCACTGTGAGGCAAACGCCTCATTGATCTCAAACAGATCAATGTCCTCGATACTCAAGTCCGCTTTCGCCAAGGCTTTCCTCGTGGAACTGATCGGGCCGATGCCCATCACCTCCGGCGCGACGCCCGTCGTCGCCGTGCTGATGACGCGCGCCATCATCGGAACACCGAGCGCTCTCGCCCTGTCCTCAGCCATCAGAATCACGCCCGAAGCCGCGTCATTCATGCCCGACGCGTTGCCGGCCGTCACCTTGCCGCCCTCCTTGAAAGACGGTTTCAGGCGAGACAACTTCTCCATCGTCGTATCCGGCCTCGGATATTCGTCCGTGGCATAGACCGTATCGCCCTTGCGCCCCGGCACGGTCACCGGAATGATCTCATCGTCAAATTTATGAGCCGTCACGGCCGCGGCCGCGCATTTCTGTGAGCGCAGCGCGTAGGCATCCATCATCTCCCGCGAGATGCCATACTGATCCGCCACATTCTCGGCGGTAATCCCCATCGCCGGGCCGATGCCAAGATTTGTCAGTGAATCCCACATGGAATCGCGCATCTCCATATGACCGTATTTCTGGCCGTATCTGGCATTGAATACCATGTGCGGCGCTGTGCTCATACTGTCTGCGCCGCCCGCCATGATACAGTCCGCCTCGTCGGCCCTGATCTGATAGTAACCCATCTGAATCGCGGACATGGACGACGTACAGTTCCTGTGAATCGTGATCCCCGGCACGCTCACCGGCAGGCCTGCCTTGACGAGCGCCACGCGGGCGAGATTATTTTCCTTGTACGTTCTCTGATAGTTGCAGCCCCAGATCACATCATCGAGAATCTCCGGCTGAATGCCTGACCGCTCGACCAATCCCTGCATGATGGGGATCGACAGGTCAAGCGCCGTCAGCGTCTTAAACTGTCCGCCCATCGTGCCGATCGGCGTGCGCGCCCCGGCAACAATGACTACGTTTCTCATATCTTCCTCCTGTCACAGACGCCCCAAGGCGCGGGCGACTTTGATCAGCCCTTCCGTCAGTTCAACATTTGCTCTCTGAATATCCTCCGGCGACCATTTCATCAAGCCCTCGCCGGTCTTGAAGCCCAGATGACCCTTGGCGATATTGTCCGTGAGCAGCCGCGAAGGGGTGGTGCTGTTCTCAAGGTGCGGGAACAGGTATTCATGGATATTGTAGGTCAGGTCGAGCCCGCCCATATCCATGACTTCCACCGGCGCGCAGATGCCTAAGCGCATGCCAAAGCCGTACTTGATGGCATCGTCCACATCCTGCGGGTCGGCAATGTCATTCTCAATGATGGACAGCGCCTCGCGAAACAGGGCGTGCTGCATACGGTTGGCCAGAAAGCCCGGCACATCCTTCTTGACAATGACCGGATGTTTGCCGGCCTCGGCCAGCAGATCGTAGGTCGCCCTCACGACCTCGTCGGACACATATTTGGTCCGAATCACCTCGACCAACGGCACAAGGTAAGCCGGATTCCAGTAATGCGTGCCGATGATGCGCTCCTTATGCACGGATTTCTCCGCGATCTCCGTGATGCTGATGGCCGATGTGTTGGTCGCCAGAATCGTGCGCTCCGGAAACACCTCGTCCATCTTCGCAAACCATTCCTGTTTGATCTCCAGTTTCTCAATAATACACTCAAAGACAATATCGGCAAAATCCGCCGCTTCCTCCACGGTGTCCACAAACCGGATGTGCGAAAGAATCCCGTCGATCGCGTCCGCGCTGATCACGTCATTATCCGCGAGCACCTGTAGATTGCCGCGTACAACCGCGGCGGCGTCCTGGCGGATCTTATCGTCATACACATAGATGACGCGCACATCATATCCCTTTGTGGCAAACAGCTGGGCAATGCCAAGCCCCATCTTGCCCGCGCCTAAGACGGCAACATTCTTTTTATCACTCATTTTTTCCTCTTTCCTGACGCGCCCCGCGCGTCATATCTCAGACATTGACCGCCGCGTAGTAAGCCGCGCTGATGGCGTGGCAGATCTGTCCGACCTTGCTGCAGTCGCCGATGATATAGTATTCGTCGGCGCATTCGCACAGCGCGTCCACCTTGTCATACGGCGCCCGAAATCCCAGGGCGCAGATGACGGTATCGGCCTCGACTAAGATCGTCTCGCCGCCCCTCTCGCACAGCACGCCCTCCGGCGTGATCTCCTTCACCTTCGTGTCGGTCAGCAGTGTGGCCGAGCGCTCCACCTGATACATGAGGCCACCGCGGTAGAAACTGTTGACCTCACCGGCAATCTTGTCCTTCATCTCAATGATCGTGCATTCCTTGCCGTCGTGGGCAAATGAGACCGCGCCCTCGGCGCCGACCAGACCGCCGCCCATGATCGCCAGGCGTTTCCCCAGCTTCTCAGGGTGGAGCTCCGCGTCGATCGCCATCACCACATTCGGCAGATCCATGCCCTTGATCGGCGGGCGCAGTTCATTGGAACCGATCGCCACAAATAATGTGTCCGGCTCAAACCCCTTCACATAATCCGGCGTCACCTCGGTATTGAGGATCACGCGCACCCCGGCATCATGAAGTCTGCGAATCAGAAGCTCCCGCAGATCGCTGATGTCCTTCTTGAAGAAAGGCATCGATGCCGGATGAAGGTTGCCGCCCAGTTTCTCTGTCTTCTCCACCAGCGTCACATCATGGCCGCGCTGCGCCGTGATGATCGCGGCCTCCATGCCTGCCGGGCCGCCGCCGACGACCAGCACGCGCTTCTTCCTGTCAGGCAGCGGCCGCGGGATCCTCTCCTCCAGCTGATGCCCCATCGTCGGATTGACGCTGCACTTGATATATTCATTTTCTGTCGTGTCGCCGAAGCACTCATAGCATCTCAGGCAAGGATTGATATCCGCTTCCTGGCCCGCATATGCCTTCTTTGGCAGATACGGATCCGCGAGCAGGCCACGGCCGATCTCAATGATATCCGCCTGCCCGCTGGCAATGATCTCCTCCATCTGCGCCGGATCATTGAGCGAACCCACACAGGCCACCGGCTTGCTGACATGCTTCTTGATCTCAGCCGCCAGATAGACATTGACGCCGCGCGGGAAAAATGCCGACGGATGGGTGCGGCAGAAGATATTCGGGTCCTCGTGGTTGCCGCAGGAGATATTATACAGATCCACTTTATCCTCGACCATCTTGGCGACTTCCGTGTATTCGGCCAGGCCAAGCCCGGTATCCAAAAAATCATCCCCGTTTAAGCGAATCTCGATCGGGAACTGCGGCCCGACATTCTGCCGCACGCAGTCCAGCGTCATCAGAAGAAAACGGGCGCGGTTTTCCAGGCTGCCGCCGAATTCGTCATTTCTCGTATTTGTCTTGGACAAAAACTGGGAGAACAACCAGCCGTGCGCCGCGTGCACCTGAACCATGTCAAAACCGCAGTTCTTGCACAGCAGTGCGGCCTTGCCGTAGGCCTCAATGATCTCATAGATCACTTCCTTCGGCATCTCCTGAACCTCGCCCAGCGGCGTCATCTCATGGATCGGCCCGTATGCGGTCTCACAGCAGACCTCGGTGCCGCCGACGCTGACCAGCCCGGCGTATTTCCCGCCGTGCGCCAGCTGAATATTGGCATAGCCGCCGGCATGCTGGATCAGTCGCGCCATCTTGGTCAATCCCTGCTTGATGCCGAATGAATCCAGACAGATCTGTTTATTGTGAGATTTGCCCGTCGGGGAGTGGACGATCGACTCGCCGACCGTCACCACGGCAGCGCCGCCGATCGCCTTTTCCTCGTAGTAAGCGATCAGTTCCGGTGTCAGATGACCCTCCGTCGTCACCATCTGAGGGCTGGTCGGCGCCGCGATAATTCTGTTCTTCAGACGTATATTTTTAATGCGTATCGGTGTGAAAAGATGTGGAAATTTACATTCCTTTCGACATTGATTTTCCATCGTGGGAGCCCTCCTTATAGACATAGACGGATATAGCGGTATACCGCCCATATCCGTCACACTGTTCATTACTCTGAAAGCTCTGTCAATCGGCTTTCATCCATGGTGGTGCGCCGCGATAGCGGCGCATGGAAGTTATTTCTTTACTCTCCAGATATATTTCCGCGGCTCGCCTTTCAGATAAGCGATCACCTCATCGCCCATCATCGTGCCCGACCAGCCGTCGACGTCCGTCGTCAATCCGGCCATGTGCGGCGTCAGCGTCACATTTTTCATGGAGAGCAGTGGGTGATTGGCCGGAATAGGCTCCTGCCAGTACACATCGATGGCGGCTCCGGCGATGGTGCCGTTCTGCAGCGCCTCCACGAAATCTCTCTGATCAATGACAGCAGCCCTGGCGGTGTTGATCAGATAAGCCGTCTTCTTCATCTTGCTAAACCAGTCCTTGTTGACCATGCCCTTGGTGGAAGGCATGACCGGCAGGTGGATGCTGACGATATCGCTCTGGCTGAGCATCGTGTCGAGGTCGACAGCCTTCGCGCCGTCCGCGGTGATCTTCTCCTCCGGGCAATACGGGTCGTAAGCCAGGACATCCATGCCAAACGCCATCGCGCGCACGGCCACCTCGCGGCCGATCGCGCCGTAACCGGCGATGCCCAGCGTCTTTCCGTAAAGCTCGAAACCGATGCCGTAATCCGTATACGGATGATTCTCATCCAGCGGTCCCCAGATGACATTCTTCACATCCGGCACATCGTAGATATCGTCCACCGGAGCGCCCAGATGCTCGCCCTTTGCGAGGCCGGTGGAGCTGATCGCCAGACGCCTCGCGGCCGCGATCATCAGGCCGATATTAAACTCAGCCACAGCCACACGGTTTCTGCCCGGCGTATAGGAAGCCGCCATGCCTGCCTCGGCGAGCGCCTCGTGGTCGATCGTCACCGGCGTGCCCTTGGCCACACCGATAAACTTCATGCCTGAAGCGATCCATGCCTTGATCGTCTCCGCGCCTGCATTCTCGTCGCCGAGAACCACGAGTTCATGTCCCATGCACTCCTCGCGGGTCATCTCTTCAGTGACATTGCCCTTGCCGTGCTTTAATTCACCGCAAATCGTGACATCACAGTACTGCTCGATCACATCCATCTGTTTTTTTGGAATCGGCGTACATAAAGCCAGTTTCTTTTTCATATTCTGAATCCTCCGAAATTAAAATGCTTTCCTCAAGATATCCAATACGACTTCTTTGGTCACATCCTGGCGCGGATTGAAGCCGAGTACCGGCTCCTTGAGCACATCGTCAGCCAACATGTCAAAATCTTTCTCCTCGATGCCCTGCTGCGACAGCGTCTTGATACCGAGCTTTTTGATCAGACCTTTGAGATCCTCGGCGAGAAGGTATTTGTCCGCGTCCGTGCCGGTCAGCCGAAGGCCGATCGCCTGCGCCAGCTCCGCCATCTCCTTCGGACACTGCTCCGCGTTAAACTCTGTCACATACGGCAGCACCGCGGCGTTGGCCATCCCGTGCGGCAGGCCGAAATGCGCGCTCAGCGTGTGAGCGATGCCGTGTACCAGGCCCAGATTGGCGTTGGAGAAGCCGAATCCCGTGATCACGCAGCCGACAAGCATCTGCTCCCTCGCCGCCATGTCGCTGCCGTCGGCGACGACCTTCGGCAGATTCTCGCGCAGAATCCGCAGACCAGTCAGAGAGTTGTACTTGGTCAGCGGAGTGGCCATATTGGAGATATAGCTCTCCACCGCGTGGGTGATGGCATCCATACCTGTGGCCGCTGTCACGGAGACAGGCATCGTCTTTGTAAACTCAGGGTCGATGATCACCTTTGACGGCACGATCTTGTTGTCAATCACGACATACTTGCAGACCTTCTCGGTGTCGATCAGCGCGCTCACGTTGGTGATCTCGCTGGACGTCCCGGCCGTGGTCGGGATCGCGATCAGCGGCAGCACGTCATTTTTCACAAGGCCGATCCCGCCGTACTGACCGATCGGTCCCGGATTTGTCATCAGGATATTGACCGCCTTCGCCAGGTCGATGCTGCTGCCGCCGCCGACAGCGACAAACACATCAACCGCCGCGTCCTGAGCGATCTTTGCGGCCTCCTCAACCACCTCATTGGTCGGGTTCGGGATCACGCCGTCAAACACAATCGCCTTGAAGCCGTTGTCCTCGATCTGTGCAAGCACCTTCTCGGAAATGCCCGCCGCCTTGACGCCTGAGTCATAGACGACCATGACGTTTTTGGCGTTGTATTTGGAAAGTACGTCCGGCAGCGAGGAAATGCTGCCGCACCCAAAGATAATGTCACTTCTCACAAAAAATTCATAAGCCATTCTCAGTCACCTCATTCATCATCATTAGCAGCTGCCTGATCCCTGATCAGACGGCCTGATCCCTAGCGATCAGCTCTTTCATCGCGCGCACGGCCTCCTCAGGCATCGGCGTAAACACGCCCGCCAGTTTCGCGTAATAAGAAGTCTGTGCCATTTCCTCTGTATATATAGTTGCAGCCATGGCAGCTTTAATGTTTTTGCCGCAACAGAACATACCATGGTTTTTCAGAAGGACGGCTCTGCCCGTCTCGCCCAAGGTCTTGACGACCAGATCCGCAAGATCATTGCTCCCCGGCATTGTGAAAGGCACGATGCCGATCGGCACAAATTCGGACTGCGGCGGAGTAATAGGGAGGAGTTCGCCTGCCATGGCTGCAATCGTAGCAAACATACCGTGTGTATGGACAGTCGCCTTCACGTCTTTTCTGGCTCTCAGAACGGCCGTGTGCATCGGCGCCTCGGATGACGGCTTGTAAGGGCCGTCCAGCCACTTGCCATACATATCAACGATAGCAATATCCTCAACTTTCATTGTCTTATAGGCGATGCCGCTCGGCGTGATCGCCACGACATCATCGACATCATCCTGAACAGCGATGTTGCCGGAAGTGCCTTTGATCAGGCCCTGATCGACCGCGTCAAGGATAGCCTCAAGTACCTGTGCTCTGATTTTCTCGTATTTCATGAAAAGTCCTCCTTCAATGGACGCCCTCAGGGGCGTATTGTTTCATTTGTTTCTATGTCCATCTTATATTTTCTTCAAATTTATGGCAAATTTGCTTTTTCCGCTTTCAAAAGGAAATATTCTCTGCTATACTACATACAGAAATGAATTGACGGAGATGGATGACTTATGCGTTATGAACTAATCACACTGAGGCAAAGAAAACTGCTAAACTATCTGCAAAACCAGAGCTCGCTTGTGTCCGGCGACCATCTGGCGCGCTATCTCCACGTCTCTGTGCGCACGGTGCGAAGCGATATCGCGGAGATCAATGCCAATCTGTCCGCCTCAGGCATCACTGTGGTCGCCGAAAAAAGTAAGGGCTATCGCCTGCAGGCCGAAAATCCGGACATTCTGAAAGAGCTCACACAAAAGAGCGATTCCTTCGCCACCCGCGAGGATCGCGTGCGCTATCTGGCCTTCACGCTTTGCCTTTCCGATATACCGGTCAATATGTATGATCTGGAAGATGAAATGTTTGTCAGCCACACGACGCTCGAACATGATCTGCACCACCTGAACATGCAGTATGTGCTGGCTTATCCGCGCATCAGGCTGATTCAGAAGAAGGGTTATCTGGAATTTGAACACGACGAGCGCAAGCGCCGCGCCATCCTCACCCGCCTTTTCTGCGACGATTGGAATTATCACACCCGAGAAAATGCCTACTACAGCTACGACTATCTGGATAACAAGCTGGTCGACCTGATCATGGAAAAAGTCAGCTATTATCTGGACAGATACGGCATCCGCCTGGAGGACAAGGGCCGCGTGACCCTGAACCTGGCCATCGCCGTCATGTACGAGCGCACCAAGACCGGACATGCGCTCGAAAATATCGCTAATACGACAGATACGCCCCCGACGCTGTCTGGGCCATCCGACGATTCGGGCATGACGCGATCCGGCAACGCGTCGGCGGAGCAGTCTGGCAGTCCGGGCGCGGCACAATCCGGCGGCATGGCGTCGTCGCCGGCCGAAACCGCCGGGGAACCCAGGGATACCGAGCTGGACAGCGCGATCAACGAACTGCTCGATGAGCTTGAGGAGATTCTCCATTTTACGATCTCCCCGGCGGAGCGGGAGGAGATCTACCTCATGGCCGCCCACAATCGCCTGCTCGACACGGACGAGATACGGCGCCGCACGCCCCGCCGGTATTTTTCGGAGGAAATCCTGCGCACGACCGATGCCTACCTTGAAAAAATCCGCGGCACATTTCACATCGATCTGTGCGGGGATGAGGATTTCTACATCACACTCTGTCAATATGTCCGCTACCTGAGCCTGCCGTACCACGGTTTTAACACCTTCCAGCTCAATCCGAATCTGTCACGCGGCAACCTGAGGCTGGAATTTGAGATCGCGGTGCTCTTTCAGGATCTCGCGACAAAATACCTGGGCTATTATCTGAACCACACGGAGCTGATGTACCTGGCATTCTGCATTTCCGGCGCTCTGGAATATTTTCATCACTCGGAAAAAGAGCAGTTTCACGCCGCCATCTGCTGCCATTTGAATCTCACGGCCACATGGGCCCTGAAACGGAAGATCATGTCAAAATTCGGCTATTTTCTGCACATCGACACGCTGCTTCCGGTCAACGCCACAAAAATTTACGACTTTTCAAAGGTTGATCTCGTGCTGACGACCGTAAACAAACCGATCACGGACTGTCCGACCGCCAAAGTCATTTACATCTCGCCTTTTATGACGGCCGAGGATGTGGCGCGTCTCGAAAATGTCATCACTCAGAAGCGGCTTGAGCGCATCGCCTCGCCGACCGGATATACGCTCGGCGAACTGCTCGGTCAGGCTTTCTGGCACGAACAGATCACCGGCGTGGATCGGCTCTCGGTTCTCCACACGGTCATCTCGGATTTTATTGAGGCAGGCTATGTGGGAAAGGATTACTATGAGGACGTTCTGCGGCGCGAATCCATATCCACATTCGCTTTCATGCCGGGCATCGTGCTGATCTACTCGCTGAAGCCCTCAAAGAAAACCTGCCTGTCGGTGGCCACGCTCAAACACCGCATGACCTGGAACGCTTACAAGATACGCACCGTCATCGCCGCCGCCCTGCGGCCGGAAGACGCGGCGCTGATCTTTCAGCTGATCCAGCGCGTCTATGAGGCGAACGCGGATTTTCAGGTCAGCGGCAGCCTCAAGACAAGGGATGAACTGATCGCGTATTTCAGGTAAACTTCCATGCGCCGCGACGCGGTGCATCACCATGCATGAAAGGAATTGGCATCTAAAATGAAAGGAATCGGCACAGATATACTTCTGATTAAAAATATCGAGACTTATGTTGAGAATATCGACGACCCGTTTGTGCGCAAATGCTACACTGAGCGGGAAATCGAGCTTATCCTGGGCCGCTCACGGCCGCTGTACTCATTTGCGACCAGATTTTGCGCCAAGGAAGCGGTTTTTAAATGCCTGGGCTCGGACGGCGAGGGCGTCCGCCTGAATGAGATCGAGGTTCTGGAACACGATACCGGGCAGCCCTGCGTGATCCTGCACGGAAAAGTCAAGAAAATCGCCGAGGAGAGGGGCATCCGCGAGATATTGATCTCTCTGTCCTACGATGCGGACTACGCCATCGCGTTCGCGGCGGCGATATGAAGTAAGATATGTTTTTTAACTTAAAATTATAGGAGACAAGACAGTATGATAAGAATTTATCTGGATATGTGCTGCTATAATAGACCATATGATGACCAAACACAGCTGAAAATAGCGATGGAGGCTCAGGCCAAGCTGCATATTCAAGAACTAATCAAGGCCAAAAAACTAGAACTGGTCACATCTTATATGCTAAGATATGAGTGTGAAAATAATCCTTTCCCTATGAGAAAAAACGCTATATTTGAGTTTATTGATAAAAATGCATTTGGATATGTGGGAAATGAAAGGAAACAAATCATTGAAGACATGGCAGTCGATATCATGAAAGCAGGGGTTAAATTTAAAGATGCCTGCCATGTGGCATCAGCGATTTATGCAAAATGTGATTATTTCATATCAACAGACAAACGTTTATTAAAATATCAATCTGAAAAAATTGCTATGGTCACACCGATTGAATTTGTAATGGATACGGAGGATGAGTAAATGGAAACAAATATATTTGATATCATGAACAAAGGTATGAAGTGTTTAACAGAACATATGGGGGTCGTAGATGCGGAGCGTTTTATTTCTGTAATTATCCGGGAAAGATTCGACTACACAAAGTGGCAAAAAGATTTTTTTGACGCTAAATCTCCTGAAGAAATAAGCAGGGAAGCCTCTTTGTTTGAGAAAAGCAACCCTTACAGAGGTGACGCAAAAAGATTATAAGCAAAATACGAGGTCCTGCCATGCTTACCCTTTATTTTCAGCACTACGGGCCATGCCCGTTGAATCAAAAGCGCCAAACCGAGCACGAAGCGGGGATGGCGCTCCTCTCGCGTGGATTGTCTGACCTCTACGGGATTCATATCCCCGCCCAGGATATCGAGAGCTGCCTCTCCTATGGCGCTCAGAAAAAGCCCTATCTGACCGGACAGCCCGACATTCACTTTAATATCAGCAACTGCGACGGTCTTGTCGTTTGCGCGTTCGCCGAGGGCCCCGTGGGCGTGGACATCGAGCCTGTCGGCGATTTCAACGAGCATATCCTGCGAAAACTCCTGACGGAAAAAGAAAAGTCATTCCTGAATTCACTCAGGAATGACCATCACAAATATCAGGAATATTTTTACCGCTTCTGGACGCTCAAAGAAAGCCGCATCAAGCAGTCCGGCGAGGGTCTCGCCATGCCGCTGACCGGCTTTTCGTTCGAGTTTGACCGGACGGACGGTGAGCCTGTGATCCACTGCTCGGAATCCGGCTTCTATTTTCACCAGCAGATACTCGAAGG
>CAYRDY010000023.1:16725-20719 GCA_964423195.1 uncultured Catenibacillus sp.
ACTACATCTGATCGGCATAGAGCATCAGCGTCCCAAGCACACAGATGGCAAACTCTCGCGGCAGATCTGACGGCAGATTGTGGTAGCCCGGATAGTAAAAGAGCTGCGCGCCGGCCAGTTCGGCAAACCGCTTGGCCGCCTTCGGGTAAGGGCTGTCCACACTCTTCTCCCCGACCGCCACAAAGATTCGATCCGACAGAGATCTGCTCTTCTCAATGTCCGGTTTGTAGTGCATAAATACCGAATACTCATCCTCAAAGAAATGCTGGAAATTCTGCATCTCCCGAAGCTCCACCTCTTCCGGCTTCTTCTCCGCGCGGTCGTCCGTATCCCCGATGCTCATCACAAAATTCATGGTTGCCCGATTGTACTTTTTCCGCGCGATCAGATCCTCCATCATGGCGATCCACTCCTGATGCTCATCCGTGTCCGTCAGCAGGGAAAGAATCGGCGGCTCGTACATGATCAGCGCTCCCACCCGCTCCGGATAACACTGCATAAAATACTGGCCGACCACTGCCCCCGCACTGGCACCGGCGATATAGGTCCGCTCAATGCCGAGGGCGTCCAGCAGATCCCGCACATCCGAGATCTGCGCGTCCATATCAAACCGGGCGCCCGCCGCCGCCACACTCTTGTTTGTGCCGCGGCGGTCAAATATAATCACCCGATAATACTTTGACAAAATCCGACTCGTCTTCTCATAAAGCCATGAATCCACAACGACGCCGTGGATCAGAAGCAGTGGGGGACCGCTCCCGCGCACCTCATAAGACAGGCGCACATCCTCTTTCTCAAGATACATCCCGGCATCCTCACGGCTTCCTGATGGCGAACGTGCAGATAAATCCCACGACGACCGCGCCGATCATCACATAAAGGCTTGTCACGTATGTGTGCGTCATATCGTAGAGCGTACCGGCCAGTGTGCCGCCGAAAGAGGCGATGATCAGATTCAGGTTAACGATCGAGAAATTGACCGGATAATGCGTCGGCCCGTAATACGCGTTGATAAACGCGGAGTTCGTCGGGGTGATGCCGCTGTAGGCCAGGCCGCCGAGAATGAAGGCCACCACCAGAATCGGGAAAGAATGCATGCCAAACGCGAGAAACGCGACGGCAATAAACACGACAAACACACAGTCCACAAGGAGCATGACCTTGGAGCCGATCCTGTCGAACATACCCCCGAAGAGCACGCGGCCGAGGCCGTTAAACACGGAGATCAGGCCGACAACCGTCGCCACCGTCCCAGGCATATTCTCTGAGACCTCAGGGCTGACTTCAGCGACAAAGCCGCTGGCCTGAGAGACGAGGATCAATCCCGCGGCGCTCAGAACAATCGCCCAGATAAAATAGAACCAGAAGGACGGGCGCTTGATCATCTGAACGGTCGATATATCCAGCCCCTCCACCTTATTTTTTGAAACCTTTTTGGCCTTGGCAGCCGCAGGCGGCACAAAGTCATCGCCCGGCTTCACAAAGAAGAAACCGCAGATCAGGATGACCACGAACAGAATGACCGCGAAAACTCTAAAAGAGATGCGCCATCCGCCGACCTCTGCCGGCGTCAAAGCCTGATAGACCTTGCCGATGATAAAGCTGCCGATGCCGAAGCCCATCAGCAGAATCCCTGAGATCAGCCCCTGCTTGTCCGGGAACCACTTGGACATGGTGCTCATCACGGCATTGTAGGCGAGACCGGAGGCAAAGCCCGCGAGTACGCCAAAGCCGATATAGAGCATAGCCAGGCTCTGAGTCATTGAAGCGACGAGAAAACCGATCAGGAAAAGCACCGCGGACACCCACACATTGATCTTGACATTGATCTTTCCCGCCACAAGGCCGCCGACAAAGCCGCCGATGCAGAAAAATGACATGGCCAGTGTAAATGTCATGGACAGCTGCCCTTTTGTCCATTCCGGAAATTCTTTGGCAATCGGAACCGACAGAACGCTCCACGCGTAGACCAGTCCGGCGAATACCAGCACGATCACCCCTACAACCGCGTAAACCCAACGATTAAGTTTCAATTTCATGATTTGGAAAACCTCCCTGTTTTCAGTCTGTAAATGCAATAGACGCAAAATCCATATGTCCCTTTGTTACTCTGATGTACACCGAATGTTTCCCTGCCGCGGCCGCGATATCCGCCGCGCAGACGTGCCAGCGATCCGACGAGACACTGACCACACCGGCCACGCGCCCCTCAGGGCCGTCAAGCAATATCTCGGCCTGCCCGTCGCCTCTCAGCTCAAGCAGGGCCTTCTTCTCAGTCCCGTCAAACAGGAAATACTTAAATCCGGTGATACAGCCCTCCCTGAGATTGTAAATCAGCGGCTTCAGGCCCTTTTCGCCGTCCGGATCCTCCTCCTCGGTGATATAAGGCACCGTATCCGGAATCACCAGTGTGCCGACAAAATCCGGCCCCGGCTCAAGCACACGCCCCACGGCGCTCCTGTCACTCCCCGTCAGATGGCAGGCGATATACGACGGCCATTTCTCTTTCGCCGGCAGCGGTCCGCCGTTTGGGCCACAGCTCGTGATCTCAATCTGTGGAATCGTCCCGTCGGGCAAAATCTCAACCCTGTCCGCGCAGCCCTGTCTGGCAAACGCGTGGCCGTGCGTATGCCTGTGCCAGAAAATGTAATACTGTCCATTGATCTCTGCAAGGCCGCCATGATTATTGCCCGTATAATTGGTGGCAAGCGTATTGCCCTCGTATCCGAGATCGCCGTTTGACACAATGACACCCTTGTACTCAAACGGACCCTCCGGCGTCCTCGCCATGCCGTAGCACAGCTCATTGCCCTGGAGTGACGAGTAGACAAAATAATACCAGTCCCCAAAATGGCGGATGCTGGAAGCCTCAAAAAACGGGTGCGCCTCATATGCAGTCCCCGCCGCCGTCTCGATGCCGTTGGCGACCACCACAGGGTCGGAAATCACCGTGTGCATATCATCGGCCAGCCTGACCATCAGGGCGCCCGGAAGGGCCTTGTCCTTCATCCCCGGAAACTTCGCCGCCGGGGCAAAACCGTAATAGAGATAATTGCCCGTCTCATCACTCAGTATCGCGGGGTCGAACTTCCGTCCTGCCTCCGGCACACGCCCGTCCGCATCCAACACGTAATCGAGAAACTCAAACGGTCCCTGCGGCCTGTCGCTCACCGCGACCGAGATGACATCCACAAAATCCAGCGCGTAATACAGATAGTATCTCCCGTCCGGTCCCTTGGCGCAGTCGGGCGCATACAAGTAGTGTACGCCATTCAGCGCGGGAATCTCTTCATAGGCGGGCAGCGGCTTGTCATAAGGCGCGCCGTTGATCGGATCCTGCGTTTTTTTATAGCTGACACCCTCGCATCTCCAGTCGCTCAAGTCATCCACGGGCGCGGACCAGCAGACATAGTCATCCACGCAATACGCGACATAATTCTTGTCATCGTGACTGCCGTAAACATAGACTCTGCCGTCAAATACATGAGGTTCGCCGTCCGGAACCGTCTCCCAAAACGGCAGATATGGATTTATGCCATATTTCATTTCTTCTCTCCTTACATTATCGGAAATAAAAACGCAGATTTGACCTGATACTCATAAATACCAGGTCAAACCCATGAAATTCCCGCGATTTCAATCATTATTTTTCAAAATCAAAGCCTGTCCAGATCGGCACGCCCGTATAAGTCTTGATCTCCTCCTGGCCGGACAGGACACGGATAGCGCCTGCCGCCATGGCCTCCATCTCAAACTCGCCCGGATAAGCGCTGACCGGAGCGATCCACTCGCAGGCCTCCTTGATCTGAGAAACCAGATCCTGATTGTAGACCATGCCGCCGCCGAGCAAAATGCCGTCAACCTTGCCGTGCAGCACCGCCGCCATGGAACCGATGCACTTGCAGATCTGATAGATCATGGTATCCCAGACCATCTTCGCGTAGGCGTCGCCGGCTTCGGCGCGCTTGCTGACTTCGAGCGCGTCTGAGGTCCC
>CAYRDY010000023.1:20819-24285 GCA_964423195.1 uncultured Catenibacillus sp.
TCTTGCCCTGGGATGCCGCGTGGCGGATCGCCGTCTCTTTCAGATTCAGGGCGTGCAGGTGGATGATACGGTTCACGCCCTTGATACCTGTCAGGCGTGCCAGATCCTGGAGCTCATCCACATCCGGCGGGTTGACCACAAAGGCCGGGCAATGGTATTCTTTGGAAAACTCATTTGCCAGCTGAGGCCCAAGCTGTGCCGGGTGCTGAACGCCGTTGGCGCCGCGCGTCGCGTGGTCGAGCAATAGCTCATCCACTCTGTATGTGCCGCCCTCCATGGCGAGCAGACCGCCGCCGCGGCCGACGCAGGCATCGATGCCATCCAGGGAGACATTGTTCTCCTTTAAGAGATTGACGATGGTCTCCTTGCGGTACGGCAGCTGCGCGGAGATGCCGTCAAATTCGGCCAGTTTCGCCGCGTCATGCGATACATTTTTGGAAAAAAGAACTTTCTCATCCTCGATCAGGGCAATTTTTGTTGATGTGGAACCTGGGTTGATCGCAAAAATTTTATAGCTCATGATTTCATCTATCCTCCTGAAGTTCATCATTTCTTGCGGCAGTCCGGACAATGCCGGACTGCCGGCGTTTGATATCTCTTATCTCTTCGCGCCTGCCGCGCGCACCGCGGAAATAACGACATTTCCCTTGATCTCGGACACAGGCGCCCCTCTTGAGCAGTCGCAGACGACCTTGTTGAAGCCCTGCAGCATCGGGCCATAGGCATCCGCGTGGCCGAACTGCTGGATCAGCTTCACGCTGACATTGCCCACATTCAGATCCGGCCAGATCAGGACATTGGCCTTTCCGGCCACCCTGCTCTCGCGCTTCACCTTCTTGGCCGCGACCGCCGGGACGATGGCCGCGTCGAGCTGGAACTCGCCGTCGATTGCCAGGTCAGGGCGTTTCTCATTGGCAATCTTCAAACCCTCGGTCACTTTGTCGATCAGCTCGCCCTGGCCGCTGCCCAGTGTCGAGTAGCAGACCATCGCGCACCTCGGCTCCCAGTCAAGGAGTTCGGACACCGTATCACACGCTGAGATGGCGATGCTTGCCAGCTGCTCCGGATCAGGGTTGGTGCAGACGGCGCTGTCGCCGATCGCAAGCAGGGAACCCTCGCTGCCCTGATATCCCGGTATGTCGCACAGACCGATGCTGGAGATGGTGCTGATGCCCGGCTTCATGCCGATGATCATCTGGCCGGCCAGGAGCACATCGCCGGTGGTATTGTCGATGCCCGCGAATGTGACGTCCGCATCATCGACAGCCTGCATGACCATGGCATAATACAGTGGATCCTGCATACGGCGGCCGACTGCTTTCTCTTTTAGCCTTGTATCCGGCAGCGCCACATATCTGTCGATCAGTTCTTTCTTGTATGTCTCCTCATGGATATCGACGATCGTAAATACGCTCTCGTCATATCCCCTCTCGGCGGCGGTCGCCTTGATCTCATCGGCATCGCCGACCAGGATCGGGATGATATAGCCGTCCCTGCCGGTCTCATACGCCGCCTGCATCATTTTTTCATTGAGGGCCTCCGGAAAGGCGACTCTCTGAGGATTTAATTTTGCTTTCTCATAAATTTGGTCAAGTACACTCATGAATCTTCCTCCAAGATTAATCTTCACGCTCACATGATGAGACACAGGTCAAATGCTCAACGGCACAGCTGCCGTGCCTCTCATCACAGACAACGATTTACAGTTCTTCCTCCACCAGATTGACCAGATCGCCGATGGTCTCGCAGGCGCTGGCATCCGCGAGCATGATCGTGGCGTCAAGCTCGTTCTCTATCTCAGAAACGAGCGCTACCATCTGCACGGAAGCTCCGGCCAGATCGGTCTTGAAGGATGTCTCCATCGAGAGGTCGGCGGCGTTCTTTTTGTAAGACAACGCGACCAATTCCAATACTTTTGCCTCTAATTCTTTTCTGTCCATTTTTTAATCTCCTTTGATTTATTTACTGTAAAAGCCCCGTCTGGGCGGCTTTTATCATCATAAGTGGCTCGCCGCGCGGGCGGCGAATTACTGATCCTCATCCAGGTCAAACACAACCGTCTTGTAGCCGTCCCTCTGGAAGATCGCCGCGTGGCAGTTCACCGGCAGCTTGTCGATCAGCTCATTTCTCTTCTTCTTGGTGATGCCGCGCACCACCGCGTTGAATCTCGCGCCCTCCTCGATCTCAACCTCGCCGTAGGCGTATTTGCCGAGAGCTTTGTATTCCGGTTTTGAGGAGAGGGCGGCCGGCATGACGATCGAATGCATTTTGGCCTTGCCGCTGATCTCGGCCCATTCCAGCTCCATGCAGCCGCAGCTGTTGCAGGCATATACCGGAGGGAACTCCATGGCGCCGCAATTCGGACACTTGCGCCCCATGATTTTTCCTTCTTCAAGATAATCATAAAATGTCTTGACGACTCTTTCCAACTTTACACTCATTGATTTTCCCTCCTTTAGTCAATCGTCCTGATCAGGACCGCAGCTACGTTCTGAGCGCCGCCGTAACCGCGGAGCATCGTCGTCTTCGGGAGCTTCTTGACCTGCCGCTCGCCGCAGACGCCTCTCATCTGCATCACCGCTTCGTAGACATCCGCCAGGCCGGAAGCCGCGTGGGCATGACCGAACGACGTCCTGCCGCCGTTGGTGTTGATCGGCTTGTCCCCGTCATAGGCGGTACGGCCTTCACAGATATACTTCCAGCCCTCGCCATACGGCAGATAACCCGCGATCTCAGCGGCCACGAGATGGGATGTGATGATAAAGTCATTGGCATAGAAAAGGTCAAGCTCATCCGGCTTCACACCGGTCACTTCATATACCTGCCTGCAGGCCTCCTCGGTTGCGCGCACCTCGAAGTGCGGGTTGGACGCCTCGACGGCGGAGCTGCCGATGCCGAGAACCTCAATCGGTTTATGGTCGGCCTTCAGATACTTGTCCACCATGTCCGTCGCGCACACGATCGCCGCGGCGGCGCCGTCGCACTTCAGCTCCAGACCGCCCGCGCGGAGGAAATCGCCCATCTTTGGATTGTAAGGGGATCTCATGTAATCCATGACATCGTCAAACCCGGCCTCTTTGGCCAGATCCGCGTACTCTCTGCGCTCGATGGCCAGCGGATCCTTCGCCGCGTTGCGCCTGTTGTTGATGCACATCCAGTTCAGCGTGTCATCCATCTGCTGATCGGTCAGACCCCTGGTGCGCTTGTACCACTCGGCGGCGTCGTCATAGATCAGCTCCATGCCGGCCATCATCGACCTGGTGTAGTTGCGGTCGTACAGCCAGGCGGTGGTCTTTAAGAATTTGTCCATCGTCATCTTCTCGCGCTTGTACGGATGATTGCCGAGGGCAAGACTGTCGCCGAACTCAACGCAGCCAGTCAGCACGCAGTTGTATTTGCCGGAAGCCACGGCATTCACCGCCTGCTCGATGGCCAGATAACCCGTGCAGCAGGCCTCGGAGTGGTG
>CAYRDY010000024.1:0-15455 GCA_964423195.1 uncultured Catenibacillus sp.
TGCATGTGTTAAGCACGCCGCCAGCGTTCATCCTGAGCCAGGATCAAACTCTCATGTTTATAAGTTTGGCCCGACAGCTCTGCCTCCTCCCGCCGCGCCTTCCGCGCAGCCAAAAGAATAAGCCTTCCCTGCCGGCTCCTGCCAGGACGATACCAGCTTGTATTCGTCCCGTGTTTACTTGGTTTTTGTTCTTAAAAATTCTCTCAGTTGATGGCTCTCATCGTGCCCGCCAGAGCGGGCGCACCCTGCGGCAGAAGCCGCACCGCAGACGCACAACGTGCGCTGCAAGAAAGCCATCCAGAATTTTCGGGATTGTGTTATTATTCAGTTGTCAATGTGTTTGTCATAACGACAGCTTATTTATACTATCACCCTTTAAAAGGATTGTCAACCCTTTTTTTAAATTTTTTCAGCGAGTTTTTTCAGAGTTTTTTCAGTTTTTTCAGAGTTTTTTCAGCGCCTTTTTTTAAAATCTTTAAATTTTTCAAGCCATATATTTCATGATATCTCTCACGGACTCGACGCCGATCACCTGAATATCCCGCCGTGTTCCAACCGCCTTCAGATTCATTTTCGGCATGATGCAGAATTCAAAGCCCAGCTTGGCGGCCTCATTGACGCGCTGCTCAGCCATGCTGACAGCCCGAACCTCGCCCGTCAGACCGACCTCCCCGAAAATCATGGTTTTCTCACTGACGGCCCTGTTTTTGAAACTGGAGATCAGAGCCGCGACGATGGCGAGATCGACCGCAGGCTCATTTACCCGCAGGCCGCCGGCCACATTCACATAGGCGTCACAGTTTCCCAGCGGAAGGCCGAGGCGCTTTTCGAGGACGGCCATCAAGAGATTGACCCTGTTGTAATCCGTCCCCGCCGCTGTGCGGCGCGGCATATTAAAATTCGTCTGCGACACGAGCGCCTGTATCTCGACCAGAATCGGCCGGGTGCCTTCCATGGCACAGGATACGACAGAACCGCTGACGCCCGACGGCATGCCGTTGAGCATGTATTCAGACGGATTTTCAACCTCCTCAAGGCCGTCCGAGTGCATCTCAAAGACACCGATCTCGTTGGTCGACCCGAAACGATTCTTCACGGCCCGAAGCAGCCGATAGGACGCGTGGCGGTCACCCTCAAAGTAGAGCACCGTGTCCACCATGTGTTCGAGCACCTTCGGGCCAGCCACGACACCCTCCTTGGTCACATGTCCGACGATAAAGATCGAGATGCCCTTATTTTTTGCCAGATGCATCAGGACATTGGTCGTCTCCCTGACCTGGGATACGCTGCCCTGGGCAGACCCGATATCCTCTTTGTACATGGTCTGAATCGAATCGATGACCACGATATCCGGCTTATTTTTAAGAATCACATCCTCAATCAGATCCAGGTTTGTCTCGCACAGCATCCATAGTCCCGCCCCGAAAGTCCCGATCCTGTCCGCGCGGATCTTCAGCTGTGTCAGCGATTCCTCGCCGGATATATAGATAATACTGACCGGACGGTTTGCGCCCCGCGCATCGCTGATTGTCCTGCCGGACAACGCCCTGCAGACCTGCAGAAGCAGTGTGGATTTGCCGATGCCGGGATCCCCGCCGACCAATACCAGCGATCCCTCGACAATGCCACCGCCAAGAACTCTGTCAAATTCACCGATGCCTGTGAGGAGCCGTTTTTTCTCCTCAGAGCGGATGTCGGAAATTTTCATCGGCCGGACTTCTGAGGTCCTCCCTGATCTGGGCGTGCCCGCTGTCAAAGTCGTCCGCTCCTCGACGATCGTATTCCACGACTTGCAGACCGGGCACTGTCCCATCCATTTGCTCACTTCATTGCCACATTCCTGGCAAAAATAGACTGTCTTTTCCCTTGCCATGATTCTCCCCCTCTATCTTCCCTGTCACTGCCCCTGTCAAATACGCCGCATGCCACATGTGCCGCGTACACATCTCTCATCCGGCTGGCCAAGCTCACACTCTCCTGACGACGACCGCCTTCTCACCGTCGCTCAAATCCACGGAAAACACAAATTTTCCGCCGAGATTTGTCTTTTCCTTACCGGCAAAAACCCCGTCGATCATCACGTCGTACGCCACTTCCGGCTCAAGTCCCAGTGTGATCTGTGTGTCCTCATACCCCTCAACGATGAAAGAAACCTCGCCGCCGCTTGTCATGAACGCGTGAACCGTGGTCCCCGGCACCGACTCGTAGACAAACAGATCATTGCGCTCAAGCTTGGTGATTTCCTTAAACGTCTTTACCTTGTAGGAATCCCCCATATGTTCAAAATCGGACAATTTAGATTTTTCGCTCAGTCTGTAATTTCCAAAGCCCAGGCTGCCGCCATCCCCCGAATAAATTAACGCGCTGTTCTCAGCCATCTGATGATCCTCCCATGTAAACCTTTTTGCGCCGTTCGCGCGGCGCGCCATCATGAAAAATAAAAATAGTTGTCGTGTCACAGTTATGTCAAATCTTAAGCTGTCTTGTGGTGTGGTTTTTAGTATAAACGATTTGCTGACATTTTTAAAGCACAAAGTCAAAATTCACAAAAGATTCAAGATTCTGTCTCTCGCTGCTCCGTGCCGTCCTTGACGGTGAACTTGATCTCGCCGTCCGACAGCTCCATCACCACATGGCTGCCGCTCTTGACCGTGCCGTCGAGGACCTTCTCAGCCAGTGCGTCCTCCACCTGATTCTGAATCGCCCGGCGCAGCGGTCTGGCACCGTATTTCTCATCAAAGCCCGTCTCTGCCAGCTTGTCAAGCACCTCATCCTCCGCCTCAAGCTCAATATCCATCTGTTCTCTGGTGCGCTTCTCGATCTCCGACAGCATGATAGAGACGATCTGTCGGATCTGTTCTCTGGTGAGCGCGTGGAAGACAATAATGTCGTCGATGCGGTTGAGAAACTCCGGCTTGAAGATCTGCTTCACCTCCGACATGACCTTGTCCTTCATGGATTCATAATTCTGTCGCTCATCATCGTGATTGATAAATCCGAGCCGCTTCGGAGCGACGATATTGGCAGCCCCGGCGTTGGACGTCATGATGATGACCGTGTTTTTGAAATTGACCCTGCGCCCGTGGGCATCGGTGATATGACCGTCGTCGAGGACCTGCAGCAGAATATTGAAGACGTCCGGATGGGCCTTTTCTATCTCGTCAAACAACAGCACCGAATATGGGTGACGACGGATCTTCTCGCTGAGCTGGCCGCCCTCCTCATAGCCCACATAGCCTGGCGGCGAGCCGATCATCTTGGAGACGCTGTATTTTTCCATATATTCGGACATATCGACACGGATAATGGCATCCTCCGTGCCAAACAGAGCCTCCGCCAATGCCTTGGAGAGCTCGGTCTTGCCCACGCCGGTCGGACCCAGAAACAGAAACGAACCGATCGGTCTGTTCGGATCCTTCAGCCCGACGCGCCCGCGGCGGATCGCCTTGGAGACAGCCGTCACGGCCTCATCCTGTCCCACCACGCGCTGATGGAGAATGTTTTCAAGATTTTGAAGTCTCTGGGACTCGCCCTCCTCCAGCTTTTTCACCGGAATCTTTGTCCACTCGCCCACAATCTCGGCAATCTCGTCCTCACCGACCACCAGCTCCGTCTCCTGTTTGCTGCGCTCCCACGCGCTGTTGAGGCAGATCAGCTCTTCCTGCAGCTCTTTCTGGCGCTGCTTGATCTCTCCGGCGCGCTCATAGGCCTCCTCACGGATGGCGTTTTCCTTCTCCGTCTCCAGTGCCTGAATCTCATTTTCGACATTCTTGATATCCGGAGAGGTCGTATAGACGCTCAAGCGCACCTTGGAGGCGGCCTCATCCATCAGGTCGATGGCCTTGTCCGGCAGATAGCGGTCATTGATATAGCGCGCCGACAGTTTGACCGCGGCCCTAAGCGCGGCATCCGTGATCTTCACGTGATGATGGTTCTCATAGGTGACGCGCAGCCCGCGAAGGATCTCAACCGTCTCCTCCTCGGACGGCTCCTCGACCATCACAGGCTGAAAGCGCCGCTCCAGCGCCGCGTCCTTCTCGATGCGCCTGCGGTACTCATCGATGGTCGTCGCGCCGACGATCTGAATCTCGCCCCTGGCCAGCGCCGGCTTGAGAATATTTGACGCGTCCATGGCGCCCTCCGCGTTGCCGGCACCGATGATGTTGTGCAGCTCGTCGATAAAGAGTAAAATAGAACCGTCCTCGCGCACCTCGTTGATCACACCCTTGATGCGCTCCTCAAACTCTCCCCGGTACTTGGAACCGGCCACCATCGCGGACAGATCCAGGGTCACGACCCGCTTGTCCTTCACAGAATCGGGCATATCGCCCTCAGCGATACGGATCGCCAGCCCCTCGGCCACCGCGGTCTTGCCGACGCCCGTCTCCCCGATCAGGCATGGATTATTTTTTGTGCGGCGGCTTAAAATCTGCACCACGCGCTGAATCTCCTCATGTCTGCCGATCACCGGATCAAGCTTGCCCTCTCTCGCCAGCGCCGTGAGATCGCGGCTGTACTGGTCAAGGATCGGCGTCTGGCTCCTGCCCCTCGTCCGCCCTCTGCCCGGCATGTCTTTTTTGGCCGCACCGGCATCGACGCCCATCGCGCTGATAATATCCGTATATAATTTCTGTATATTCACACCCATCGTCGTCAGAAGCCTGACGGCAACGCAGTCGCTCTCCCGCAGCAGCGCGATCAGAAGATGCTCCGTGCCGATGCTCGATGCCTGAAAGCGCATAGCCTCGCGGCTGCTGATCTCTAATATCCTGCGGCTGCGCGGCGTATAATCAATCACATCGTCGACTGCTGTCGTCCCGCCGCCTGAGATCAGCTGTCTCACCAGATCGAGCACCCTGCTCTCGTCGACACCGTTCTCATTCAGCACGCTGGCCGCGATGCTGTCCGTCTCCCTGAGCAGGCCGATCAAAATGTGTTCCGTGCCTATGTAATTATGGCCCAGTTCGGATGCCGCCTCCGCCGCGCCTCTGACGGCATTCGCGGCACTCTGCGTAAATCTGTATTGCATGGCCTTCCCTCCTACTGCTCTGTATTCAATCCCGGAAGCCTGTCACGGATATACGAAGCCCTGAACTCATCCTCGTCCCAGCCGTCCAGATGATTTTCTGCGATCTCCGCCAGACGCTCGCTCTGTATATCCATCATCACCGGAAATAAATCTGTCTTCTTCTCCACCGGCAGCACGCCGGAATAAATGCCCTGTTCCAGAAATGCCAGACAACCCACGGCATCCTCCGCTGACACCCTTCGCGCGTATTTTAAGAGCCCGTAAGCCTTGTAGGCCGGATCCGTAAAATCCATGCGATCCTTGATCAGGTAGGCGCTTCGCAGCTCCCGCTCCTGGCGCACCAGCTGGTCTGCAAAACTGTCCGCCATCTGCAAAATCTGGTCCTCTGTGACGCCCAGCGTCTTTTTGTTATAGATCTCGTAGACATTGCCCGCGTCGCCCGCGCTGAGCGATTTGACCGCACGCAGGGCAAATCCGGACTTGATCAGGTGCTCACTGATAGCGCTGATGGCGCCGGCCCTCTGGGTCATCGGCAGACGCATAAAATAGGACACATGCATCCCCGTCCCCATGTCCGCGGGCGCCGTCGTCAGATGGCCGTACTGGCGGCTGTACGCGTAGGTGAGATTCTTCTCAAATATCTGATCGATCTCCCGCACCGCCATATAGCCGCGGCCGATCTGCCGCCCGCGAAGGATCGCCTGCATCTGCAGATGATTCTCGCCGTTGATGAGGATGCTCGCCGCCTCATTTTCCGTGACGAGCAAGGCCTGTGGTCTCGAAAATTCATTGTCCTCCGGGACAATATAGCGCTCTGTCCAATAATTTCTCCGATGATCATCGGCTGTATCCAGCCGCTCGAATTTATATAATTTCTGCGCATTGGCATTCTCACTGTAACAGGCCCTTGTCACCTCGGCGATGAGCTCCAGCGAATGCGGATCATCCATCTTCGGGGAAAAATCATAACCGTACAGGTTCCTCAGGAGTACCACCCGACTGCACAGGACAATATCATCATCCATTCCTCTGTTTTGATACCATTTATTCATGCTTCACCGCCTCATTCGCAGCGTCCAGCGACTTGATCAGATCTCTGATCTTCGCCGCCTCCTCGTACTCCTCGCGCTCAATCGCCTCCGCCAGCCTCTTCTTCAACTGCCCGACATCACGGATATCTTCAGGATTCTGCGCGGCGTCAACGTCTCCGATATGTCCCGCGGCCGTTCGCTGCTCCGAACCCTGCGTCCCAGACGACGATGATGTCCGGTCGTTCGCCAGCGTCCCAGACGCCAAAGCCTTCGGATCATCCGGTATCTCCGGTGACTGCACCGCCGGCGTCCCCGTCTGTGCCGCGCCCTGCTTCCCGGACTGCGCCTGAACTTTCTGCGCCTTCTCCATCGGCTTCAGCTCAGGGATCTCCACAAAGACCTGCTGCCCCTCCGGCGCCGTGCCGACATGCCTGCTGCTGCCCTGCATCTCCATCAGGCACGGATCGAGAATCAACCCGAAGGTCTTGTAGCAGTCATGGCATCCCAGTTTGCCGTATTTTAAGAACTCATTGTACGTCATGCCGCAGGACGGGCAGACAAAATTGGTCTTCTTAATGTCATTATCACTCAGCTCCGAGTCATAATTCATGATCATATTCGCCAGAAGATTGGCGAGCATGCCGCCAGGCACCACGGCAAAATGTTTGCTGTCGAGTCCCGTGTATTTTGCGGCGCACGCCTCACAGAGATGCTTTTCCCTGCGGGTGCCGTTCATAATCTCCGTATATAAAATCGTCGCTTCGTTGACCTGGCAAATATCGCACAGCATGTGACTCACTCCTCTCTCATTTAAATGTCCGGCACTTATGCGCCGGCACTCCCTTTGCCTAAAATCCGGCCTCACACGCCGGCATTCCCTTGCTTAAAATCCGCCCTCACACGCCGGCACGCCCTCTGATGCTTCAGTGTGCGCCGAAATTATCCATGATCTCATCCACCATGGCGTGTATCTCGCTCCGGTCAATGTTTCTGCAGATGGCCTCCGCGAGTAAAATCTGAAGGTTCGCCGCAAGCCGGCGCATCGCCATCATCTTATCATATTTCAGGGCAATCACCGCGCCCCGACGGCGGTCCAGCTTGACAAAGCCCTCCTGTCTCAGCACGCTGTACGCCTTGTTGACCGTATGCATATTGATACCGATATTCTCGGCAAGCTGACGCACCGACGGCAGCTGCTCACCGTTCACAATCTGTGCCGTGGCGATACCGATGATAATCTGGTTTCTCAACTGCACATAGATGGCCACGTCGCTGTCAAAATCTACTTTTAAAACCATAGGCTCACCGCTTTCTCTCAATTTCATCATCTGTAACAGTTCCATGTGTTATACATATAATATAACAGGTGCGCAGATATGTCAAGAGAAATTTAAGGTACTGCCGCAGCCGCGGCAGTACCTTATGCCAACACTACACTATTGATCATCTCGCCGATCATTTTCAGCTGCGGAACAGATATTTCCGACGTCCGGGTCAGTCATCTCCAGCGCGTCATCCGCACCGGATTTCTCATCCACGGCGGTCGCGCCGACTGTCTCATCCACGACATCCGGTCCGGTTATCTCCCGCACGCTGTCCACGGCGGCCTCCGCCCCGTCATCGGCTGTAAATACGCGCCGCTCCCTGCGGTTAAAGAGATCATAGACCACCGGCACCAAGAATAGGGTCAGCAGCGTTCCGTAGATCATGCCCCCGATCGTGACAATGGCCATCGGCTGCACCATCTCGCTGCCCTCGCCGAATCCGAGCGCCATCGTCGACATGGCAAGGATCGTCGTCAGCGCCGTCATCAGAATCGGCCGCATTCTCGTGCGTCCGGTCTCCACCAGCGCCTCGATCTTTGGCACGCCGCTGTCGCGCAGCTGATTGACGTAGTCCACAAATACGATGCCGTTGTTGACAATGACACCGCACAGCATGATAAAGCCCACCATGCCGATCACGCTCAGTCTGTTGCCCGTCACCAAAAGTCCGAGGAAACCGCCCGTGAAGGCCAGCGGAATCGTGAACATCACAATAAACGGCGACAGCAGCGACTGGAACTGCGCCACCATGATCAGATACATGATAATAATTCCCAGAAACAGCAGCTGGCCGAGCTGGCCGAAAGCCTCATTGATGATCTCGTTCTCACCGGCAAACTCCACACTGTACCCCTCAGGCAGCGTATATCTGGAGATCGCCCGCTTGAATTCGTTGGTGACAAGCGTCGCGTTGTGCTCCGAGTCAACCATGCAGGAAACCGTGATCTGGCGCTGCTGGGCATCGCGCTGAATCGAGGAGAGTCCCTCCGTCTCTGTGATCTTGGCGATATCTTTCAGGGCGACTTCCTCCGTCTCGCCGGTCTGCGTACTCACCGTCAACACGAGGTCACGCACGTCATCGCGCGTCATCGCCTCGTTGCCTGAATCTTTGACATAGATCTCAAAATCGTCCGTATCCGTCGTCAGCGTCGATGTCGCCGTCGGCGTCGCGACCAGCGCCGCGATCTGCTGATACACCTGCGCCACCGTCAGATTATGTTTCATGGCTTCTTCTTTGTCGACCGTGACCCTCAGCTCCTTGGAAGGTCTTTCCTGGCCATCGGAGACCTCCGTCGTCCCCTCGATCTTCTCCAGTTCCGCCGCGTAATCCGAGGCAATCTTCTTCAATGTGTCTATGTCGCGTCCCTTGATCATCACGGAGACGCCGGAGCCGCCCAGAGCCGACAGATCTATCGTGGAACCGTTCGCGGAAACCTCACAGTCCAGATCGGCCGTATTGTCCACGATCGCCTGCGCGACCTCGTCACTGGTCATCGAGCGATCATCGTCTAAAATCACATAAAATGTGATGCTGTCCGTGGCCGTCTCACCGCCCATCGTCGACATCAGACTCAGGGAGGAGCCGAGCATGGCACCGACATCCGACACGCCGTCGACGGCCATGATCCGATCCATGACCGTATCCGCCATCTCGGACGCCTCGTCAAAAGTCGTGTCCTCGTCCATCTGAACGGAAGCGGAGATCTGCGGCGAATCCATGTCTCCCATAAATTCGAATCCACGGGTGACTACACTCAATATGCTGCCGATCAGCAATACAAACACCGCGACGATCACCACCGCTTTGTGCCTCAGGGACCAGCGCAGCGCCTTTTCATAGAGGTTGAGCATTTTGTTAAACAGCGGCTGCGGCCTGTCGTGAACGTTTCTCAGCATCGTGGATGCCAACATCGGCACCACGGTCAGCGCCACGATCAGGCTGGCCAGCAGGGAATAGGCGATCGTGAGCACCAGATCCACAAACAGCTGTCTGGTGATGCCCTCCACAAAGATGATCGGTACCCAGATGCACACCGTCGTCAGCGTGGATGCCGCGATGGCCGCCGTCACCTGTTTGGCGCCCTCGATGGCCGCGCGTCTGACCGGTACGCCCTGATTTCTCATGCGGTAAATATTCTCAATCACCACGATCGAGTTGTCGACGAGCATTCCGACGCCCAAGGCAAGACCCGACAGTGAGATGATATTCATGGTTACGCCCGTAAAATACATGAGGGCGAGAGCAAAGATCACGCTGATCGGTATCGAGATGGCCACGACAAAGGTCGGTCGGATATCTTTTAGGAAGATAAACAGTATGATGATCGCCAGCACCGCGCCGATGATCAGATTGTGCAGCACGGATTCGATCACATAATCAATGTAAATGCCCTGATCCATCAGTGCCATGATCTCCACGCCGTACCCAGCGACTTTGTCGGAAGAAATATATTCTCTGACTTTTTTGGCCACATCCGCCGTCGAGTAGCCATTCTGCTTCTCCACCGAGATCAGCAGGGCGGATTCGCCGTTCATCTTGGCATAGACTTCTTTGCTGTTGTCCGTGACGGCGATATCCGCCACATCCTTCAGATAGATCACGCCGAGATCCTGATCGGACAGATCCATCACCACGAGATTTTCGATCTCATCCGTGTCTTTCAGGCTGTCACCGATACGCACCAGATAGTCCACGCCGTCCTCCGTGATATAGCCGGCCGGCATGGAGAAGTTTTGCGCCGTCAGAATGCCTGCCACCATATCCGTTGTCAGGATCCCTGTGATATCCGCGCTCTCCAGCGCCGTATCTTTGGTCGCATCCAACTGAGTTTCCGACTGCTCCAGCTGGACATTGCCCATCGACAGGCTGGCATCGGCAACGCTCATCTCGATCGAGGCGAGATAGCGCTGTTCGTTGAGCTTTGCCAGCGCCTCATTGAGCGATACCTTTCCGGCATCGATCTGCTCCTGCGCCTGTGTAAGCGCCTGCCGTCCCGTGGCTATGGCATCTTTGCCCGCCTGAATCTGCGCCTTGCGCGCATCAACATCGCCGAGCTGCGATTCGATCAGGGCCTTGCCCTCCGCGATTTTGGTCAGGTTGTCCGTCACCTGCGGCAGGGCCTCCTGAGCCTCCGCCAGACCGCTCTCGATCTGCGGCAGTTGATTGATGCCGGCAATCAGGGTCTCCATCTGCGTGATGCCCTCGGTGAGCTGTGTCATCGCCGTGTTTAACAACTCCAGCTGCGGCGCCTTCTGCTCATCCGGAATCGTGGTATCTCCGGTCAGTGCGTCGATCTGCGCCTGCAGCTCATCCCTCTGCGAAAGCAGCGCCTGATACTGCGTCTCGACATCAACACCGTCGGCCTCTGCCGCGGCCTTGGCACTCTCGATCTGTTCCTTTGTCGCGCTAAGCTCTGCGATCGTCTGCTCCAGTGACGCCTTCGCGGCGTTTAGCTGGGCCTCCTGCTCAGAGAGCTGATTGAGCTGCTCCTCCGCCGCCAACAGCTGAGATTCCGCCTCCAATAGCTGTGTCTCCTGAGCGTCGATCTGCGAGGACTGCACCGCGAGTTGCGCCTCTCCGGATACGGCCTTGTCCTTGCCCGAACTGATCTCGGCCTCCGCCTGGGCCATCTGCTCGGCGGCCTGCGTCTTGCCCGACTCAAGCTGCGCACGGCCGCTCTCGATCTCTGCCCTCGCGTCGTCGATCTCTCTCTGCGCGTCCTCAAATTGTTCATGAATCTTATCCATCAACTGATCATTGAGTTCCTCTATTCTCTCATCGCTCAGCACCACCTGCACGGAGGCGTTCACAAGTCCGGTCGCGCTGACCGAGGCGACGCCCTCCATGCTCTCAATGTCCTGGCTGATATGATTATTGTAAATATCCGTGACCTCTGCCTGTGACAGACCGTCGCCGTGAACGGCCGCCACCATGACCGGCATCATTTCCGGATTCAGCTTCATGATGATCGGTGAGCCCACCTCGTCCGGCCAGTAGGATTCGATCATATCCAGGCTCTCGCGCATCTCGATCGTCACTGAATCCATATTGGCGTTGGTGTTAAATTCCATCACCACCAAGGACAGGTTCTCGCTCGATGTGGATGAGATGTGTTTGATATTGCTCACCGTCGCCATCGTCGACTCCACAGGTTCCGTGACCACCGTCTCCACCTGTTCAGGGCTGGCGCCCTGATACGTCGTCAGGACAATCGCATACGGAAGTTCCATGCTCGGCAGCAGATCCGTCGACAATCTCGTGAATGAAACGATACCGAGCAAAATCACAATCAGTACCGCCACTATGACGGTGTAAGGTCTTTTTACACTGAATCTTGACATTGACAGCCCTCCCTGAATTCTTAAATCAAATGATTGATACGCTCAAAACGTGTTTTGGCTCACAACACACCGATCCGCCCCGCGTATCACGCATCGCTGAAAGACATCTGATACAGACCAGCGTAAATGCCGCCTTTTGCCATCAGCTGCCTGTGGGTGCCCTCCTCAGCGATGCCGTTTTCCGTCAGCACGATAATGCGCTCGGCATTCTTGATCGTGGACAGTCGGTGGGCGATGACAAATGTCGTCCTGTTCTTGGCCAGCTTTTCCAGCGACTCCTGAACCACATGCTCGCTCTCATTGTCCAGTGCCGACGTCGCCTCGTCAAAAATCAGAATCGGCGGATTTTTTAGGAATACCCTGGCGATCGAGAGCCGCTGCTTCTGGCCGCCGGAGAGCTTCACGCCCCGCTGCCCGACAAAAGTATCATAGCCGTTTGGCAATTCCATGATGAATTCGTGCGCATTGGCGTTTTTGGCCGCCGCCACGATCTCCTCATCCGTGGCGTCCAGCTTCCCGTAGCGGATATTGTCGCGCACCGTGCCGTTGAACAGATAGACATCCTGCTGCACCATGCCGATGTGGTCGCGCAAAGTCTTTAGCGTCACATCGCGCACATCCACGCCGTCGATGGTAATGCTGCCCGCCGAGACATCGAAAAACCGCGGAATCAGATTGCACATGGTGGTCTTGCCCACGCCCGAAGTGCCGACCAGCGCCACATAATCGCCCGCGTTGACTTTCAAATTCAAGTTGGTGAGCACATTCTCCACGCCATCGTCATATTTAAAAGCGACATCCTTAAATTCAATATCGCCCCGCACATCCGTGAGCGCCACCGCATCCGGCTTTTCTCTGATCTCCGGCTCAATGTCCATCATCTCGCGGAAACGCGCATAGCCGGTCATGCCGTCCTGGAACTGTTCGGTAAAATTGATCAGCTTCCTGACAGGCTCCACAAAATTGTTGATGTAGAGGACAAACGTCAACAGATCGCCCACCGCGATGTTGCCGGAGGCGATAAACAGGGCGCCGACTACGATCGCGCCCACTGTGACGAGCGTCGTGAGCGCGCCCATGGTCGAAAGAAAACCGGCCATATATTTGTAAGTCTGCTTTTTGCTCTCGCCGTAGCGCTTATTGCCCTCCTTGAATTTGATGATCTCCTCTTCCTCATTGGCAAAAGATTTGACCACGCGGATGCCTGAGAGATTGTCCTCAAGGCCCTCATTGATCGCCGCCAGATTGGCGCGGTTGCGCGAAAAGGCGGCATTCATTTTATTGTTATAGTAGACGGCAAAGGCCAGGATCGGCGGGATAAATGCCAGGACGATCAAAGTCAGCCCGCTGCTGATTTTAAAGAGAATGATCAGCGCGCCAATCAGCTTGACCAGGGAGATCACGATGTCCTCCGGCCCGTGATGGAACAGCTCCGTGATGTTGAAGAGATCGTTGGTCAGGCGCGACATCAGCTGTCCCGTCTTCTGGTTATTGTAAAAGCCGAACGATAACTCCTGGTAATGGCAGAAGAGCTCCTCGCGCAGGTCGCATTCCATATAGGTGCCCATCAGATGGCCCTTGGCCGTCACAAAATAATTGCAGACAAACTCGATCAGGACCAGGCCCACCATCATGGCGCTCAGCTGCAGGATAATCTTTGTCGCCTCACCGGCGCTGTAGACACCGAGCACCTCATTGGTGATATAGCGGATGATCAGCGGATAGACCAGGGAAATGCCCGCCAGCACGAAGGCGCAGAACATATCCATCAAAAACAGGCCCATGTACGGCTTGTAGTAGCTGAAAAACTTCTTGTCCATCACGAATCCATGCTCTGGCTAAGCAGCCCCGCCGCCGACATCTCCAGGCGCTCCTTGACGGCTTTGATCTCCGCACCCTGCTGCGCGGTGATCTGTTCCGGTTTGTATTTGCGCAGCAGCCGGTTCAGATCGGCGAGGTCGTTTTTGATCTGGGTCTTCTGCTGCCTGTCCAGTGTCTTTTTGGCCTTGCCGGACAGCGCCGACTCCACGCTCAGTGCCAGTCCCTCGGCCTCGTTCCTCACCTCGACCGCCGCCTTGCGCTCAGCGTCCAACGTCTCATAGTTGGCCGCCTCATAGACCGCGCGCTGAATCTCCTCCTCCGACAGATTGGAGCTGGCGGTGATGGTAATGTGCTGTTCCTTGCCCGTCCCGAGGTCGCGGGCGGAGACGCTCAGGATGCCGTTCACATCGATATCAAATGTGACCTCAATCTGAGGCACGCCGCGCATGGCCCGCTTGATGCCGTTGAGCTTAAAATTGCCAATCAGTTTATTGTCGCGGGCGAACTGGCGCTCGCCCTGCAAAACCTTGATATCCACGGACGTCTGGAAATTGGACGCCGTGGTAAAAATCTGACTGTATCTGGTCGGAATCGTGGAATTGCGCTCGATCAGGCGCGTCGCCACCCCGCCCACCGTCTCGATGGAGAGCGACAGAGGCGTCACATCCATCAGAAGAATCTCATTTAACCCGGATTCGCCGGCCAGCTTGCCACCCTGAACAGAGGCGCCGAGCGCCACGCACTCATCCGGATTCAGGTTCCGGCTCGGCTCCTTGCCCGTGAGCTGGCGCACCTTCTCGACCACCGCGGGAATCCTGGTCGAACCGCCCACCAGCAGCACCCGATTGATCTGTGCAGGGGAGAGGCCCGCGTCCGAGAGAGCATTCTGCACCGGCATGGCCGTCCGCTCCACCAGGTCAAAGGTCAGCTCCTCAAACTTGGCCCTGGAAATATTCATGTCCAGATGCTTGCCGCCCTCCTTCGTGGCCGCGATGAACGGCAGATTGATATTGACCATCGTCGCCGTCGAGAGCTCTTTCTTGGCCTTCTCGGCCTCCTCGCGGATGCGCTGCATAGCCACACGATCCTTTGAGAGGTCGATATGTTCCGTATTTTTATATTCTTTCACGATATAGTTTGCCAGACGCTCGTCAAAATCATCGCCGCCGAGGTGATTGTCGCCCGATGTCGCGAGGACCTCGATCACACCGTCGCCGATCTCGATCAGAGAGACATCGAACGTGCCGCCGCCCAGGTCGTAGACCATGACTTTCTGCGCGCCCTCATTGTCCAGGCCGTAGGCGAGCGCCGCGGCTGTCGGCTCATTGATGATGCGCGCCACGTTGAGGCCAGCGATGCGCCCGGCGTCCTTGGTCGCCTGCCGCTGGGCATCGTCAAAATAGGCCGGCACGGTGATCACAGCGTCGCTGACGGGCTCGCCGAGATAATCCTCCGCGTCTTTTTTCAGCTTCATCAGAATCATGGCAGAGATCTCCTGCGGCGTGTAGGCCTTGCCGCCGATATTCACTCTGAAATCGGAACCCATGTGGCGCTTGATCGATGTGACTGTCCCCTCCGGATTGGTCACGGCCTGGCGCCTCGCCAGATCGCCCACCAGCCGGTCGCCGCTCTTTGTAAACGCCACCACCGACGGCGTGGTCCTCGAGCCCTCGGCATTGGTGATGACGACCGGCTTGCCGCCCTCCATCACCGCCACACAGCTGTTTGTCGTTCCGAGATCGATACCGATGATTTTACCCATATGTTAAAACTTCCTTTCCGTTATTTATATTCTGAAAGCTCCGTCAAGCAGCTTTCATCCATGGTGGTGCCCGCTTGCGGGGCATAAAAGTTATTCTGAAAGCTCCGTCAAGCAGCTTTCATCCATGGTGGTGCCCGCTTGCGGGG
>CAYRDY010000024.1:15555-24144 GCA_964423195.1 uncultured Catenibacillus sp.
CATAAAAGTTTATTGTTTAAGCATCTTGCAACGCACGGCACACCGATAAGATCTAACCCCTAACTGGCCAGTCACAGGTCACTCACCGCCACAGGCACATACCACTCGCCGTCCGGTTCCTGTCTCAGAAATAATACGGCATAAAGCACATGCCGCCGCCGCACATCTGACAGACGAGCGCGGCACAACAGAATTTGTAGCAGGTCCCTGTCATATCTGTCGACGTCTGCTCCCCGTAGCTTTGCTGCTGACTCTGATACCATGAGCCGCCGCTCGACAAATTCTGCACCAGCTCGGAAAACTCCGGGCGGTCCGGCGCCATCGACGCCGCGATTTTGGCATGTTCAAGCGCCTTGACATTGTTTCCGGCACCGGAATTGGCAATCGCGCTGTAATAATACCATTTGGCGTCTTTCAAATCAATGTCCTTTAAGACATTGAGCGCCTCCTGATAATAGCCGCTGTTGATATAATTGGCGGCCGCCTTCAGACGCACAGATTCATTCTCATCTGGGATCACCCGTCCCTGCCCCTGATAGCCGCGGTATCCGCCGTAGCCGAAGCCAAAGAAATCCTCAAAGCCAAAGCCGCTGTTGCCTGAGCCGCCCTGATAATAGCCATAAGACTGTCGGCCCGAGGCATCCCCACCGGACGAGCCATAGCCGCCTGGACCGTAACCGCCCGCTGATCCGCCGGACTGGCCATAACCGCCCGAACCGCCACCGGCCCTCTCGCGCATGATCAGCTGATAGGCCTGCTGCACTTCCTTAAACTTGGCCTCCGCCTGCGCTTTATTCGGATTGTTGATATTTGCGTCGGGATGGTATTTCCTGCTCAGCTTCCGATAAGCCTTCTTGATCTCCTCATCGGTCGCACCGCGCGATACTCCCAAAATCTGATACGGATCCATTCAAAACTTCCCTTCGTCTCTCGTGCCGTCGAAATGATCCGGCATCCCAAAAAATTCATGCCCCTTCTCAAATCTTCGTCATTTTGGCATTCTTCAAATAGGTTAAATCTTTTGTGAAATAAAGTCAATGATGTTCTTAAAAAACAAATTTGAATTTTTTGTGAAATGTCACGATTCGGGCCTGTCAATGATCATTTTCGGACTATGATTTTATCTGAAATGATGATATAATTCTTCTCGAAGCTATTTGGAGCTTATTCAAAATTTAAATCTCAGGAGGAATAGACATGAGTCAAAAATTACCCGTAGGAATTCAGGTTTATGGTTTGAGGGACCTTTTGGAAAATACACCGGAAAATTTTCCGGTCGTCATGCAAAAGGTCAAAGATCTCGGTTATGACGGCGTCGAGCTCGCCGGACTGTACGGACTGGATCCCGACTTCATCAAAAAGACACTGGATGATGTCGGCCTGATCCCGATCTCCGCCCATGTCCCGCTCGTCGATATGATGAGCGACGCTCAGGGCGTCGCCGACACTTACCGCAAAATCGGCGTCAAATATATCGCCATCCCATATCTGCCGGAAGAATACAGGCCAAACACGGACGGCTACGCCGGCGCTCTGAGAGAATTCGCAAGAATCGGCGAGGTGATGAAAAAGAACGGCATTCAGCTCGAATACCACAATCACGATTTTGAATTTGTGAAACTGCCGGACGGCGAATTCGGCTTTGACAATATTTATTCGGAAATCTCAGAAGATCTCCTGAAAGTAGAACCGGATCTGTGCTGGATCAAGGTTGCCGGCCAAAGTCCGGTCGAATATCTGAAAAAATACGGCAGCCGCTGTGAGATTGTCCACCTCAAGGATTTCTATAAGGAGGGCAATCCGAAAAACCTCTATAAATTAATCGGCATCGACACGGAAGAGTCCGCGGAAGAGGCGGGCGTTTTTGAGTTCCGGCCGGTCGGTTTCGGCATGCAGATCTGGGAGCCAATTCTCGACACGATCGAGGCCATCGGCTCCAAGTGGGTGATCGTCGAGCAGGATGAGCACTACGACCTTGATCCGCTCGAAGCAGCCAGGAGAAGCCGTGAATACCTGAGAATCCTCGGATGGTAAGTGACTGAGAAAATCTCGGCCGGCGGCGATGTGAATCGCAGGCAATCTTTCGCGCCACCAAGCCGCCGGGCCAATTCCATTAAAAACCGCAATCGTACTGCCTGATCAGTTCAGGAGCGCTGACCGAAGAGAAGACGCGACGCAGGAATTTAAATTCCGCTATTCGACTGCCCCAATCAGTTCGCTGATGTCCGCCACGCCGTGGTGCCGCATGTATGCCTCAATGCCGTCAATCACGTCCACCGTGGCATACGGGTTGGCAAAATTGGCCGTCCCCACAGCCACCGCGCTGGCGCCGGCCAGAATAAACTCGATGGCGTCCGCCGCCGTGCAGATGCCGCCCATGCCGATGACCGGAATTTTCACGGCGCTCGCCGCCTGATACACCATGCGCACGGCCACCGGCCTGATCGCAGGGCCCGAAAGCCCGCCGGTCTGATTGGCCAGGGCAAAAGTGCGCCGCTCAATATCGATCTTCATGCCCGTCAGCGTATTGATCAGCGAGACCGCGTCCGCGCCGCCGGCCTCCGCCGCCCTCGCCATCTCAGCGATATCCGTGACATTCGGGCTCAGCTTCATGATGACCGGCTGCCTGGCTTTTGCCTTTACCGCCCGCGTGATGGCCTCCACCGCCCTCGGATCCTGACCGAAGGCAATCCCGCCCTCCCTGACGTTCGGGCAGGAGATATTGATCTCCAACATATCCACGTCCGCATCCGACAGCCGCTCGACGACTTCCAGATAATCCTCTGTCGTCCTGCCGCAGACATTGACAATGATGCGGGTATCAAACTGTCTCAGATAGGGGATGTCCCGCGAGATCAGCACGTCGACGCCGGGATTTTGCAGGCCGATGGCGTTGAGCATGCCGCTGGCCGTCTCCGCGACGCGCGGGGTCGGGTTGCCCGGCCAGGGCACATTGGCCACACCCTTGGTCACCACCGCCCCCAGCCTGTTCAGATCGACATACTGTCCATACTCCGCGCCGGAGCCGAAGGTTCCGGATGCCGTCATCACCGGATTTTTGAGCTCTACGCCGGCAAGATTGACACGCGTATTGATCATATCTCAACCTCCTCCGCGTCAAATACAGGCCCATCCTTACAAATGCGCTTATTGCGCACGTTTGAGTGCGCGTCAACGTCCTTGGTTTTGCACACACAGGCGAGACAGGCGCCGATCCCGCAGGCCATCTTCTCCTCCAGGGAAATCTGGCACAAAATCCCTTTCTCCCCGGCATAGGCTTTTAGCGCCCGCAGCATCGGCGCCGGACCACAGCCATAGATCCTGTCACCGCGCACATTTTCCGCGCGGATGGCGTCGAGAACATTTCCCCAAACGCCCGCGCTGCCGTCCTCCGTGGCGATGACGACCCTGCCGTATCTCGAAAACTCGTCACTCAGAAAGATGTGCGCGTCCCGATAACCGAGCACGATCGTCTTCTCACCCGAAAGCCTTTTCGCCAGCTCAAGCATCGGCGGGATGCCGATGCCGCCCGCCACCAAAATCGGCCGCTCACCGCAAAGCTCAAAGCCGTTGCCAAGAGGGCCCATGACGCGGAGCATATCGCCCGCGCGGCGCTGGGAAAATTCCTCCGTCCCCGCCCCGACAACGCGGTAGACGATGCGCAGGCGTCCATCCGCGGTCTCGCAGACGCTGATGGGCCGCGGCAGCAGCCTTGATCCGTCTCCGCTGTAAACGGAAATAAACTGGCCCGGTTTTGCCTCCGCCGCCATTTCCCCGACATCCAGCCACATGCTGTAAATACCGTCACACAGACACACCTGTGAAATCACAGGTACCGTCACCATTTTAGAAGCCATCGCTCTCTCCCGTCTCTCTTTTCTCACACTGACCTTGCACTTAAGCATCGCTCTGCCGCACAAAAAATCGTCATCCGGCACGGCCATCCGTTCATGTCCATGGCAATCCCACAGCTCGCAGCGCCCGGCCTGCACCAGCGACAACCCTTCCGCTCACCGCGCCCTGTTTGCGTCCGCGGCAACACTTCCGCTCGCAGCGCCCTGTTTGCGTCCGCGGCAACACTTCCGCTCACCGCGCCCTGTTTGCGTCCGCGGCAACACTTCCGCTCGCAGCGCTTTTTTGATTTCTCAACAGCCGCCTAGAACAGAAGCGATGTCTCTTCGCATATCCATCACGGCCTGCCGGGACGCGTCGGCAAAATTCCTCGCCCCGAACCTCGCATAGGCCTCCTGCTGATACGCGGCGATGATGCCCCTGGACGAATTGACGATCGCGCCCAGACCGTCCTCATTGAAATAATGCGCGAGGTCAGCCGCCCTGCCGCCCTGCGCGCCGTACCCCGGCACCAGGATATAGGTCCTCGGCATGATTTTGCGCAGGGCCTTGCCCGTCTCAGGATAAGTCGCGCCCACGACCGCGCCGACCGCGCTGTAACCGCAGGCGCCCAGATGCCCGGCGCCCCACTCGGCCACTTTCTCTCCGACCCATTCGTAGAGCGGACGGCCGTCACACACTCTGTCCTGAAATTCGCCGCTGCTCGGATTGGATGTCTTGACAAGGATAAACAAGCCCTTATGCTCCTCCTCGGCCACCTCGATGAACGGCCTCACACCGTCGCTGCCCAGATACGGATTGACCGTGACAAAATCCTCGTCAAAGCCGTAAAATGCGTGAGCGCCGACCCGCACCTTCCCCAGGTGCCCCGCCGCGTAGGCTCCGGAAGTGGAACCGATATCGCCGCGCTTGACATCCCCGATCACGATCAGATCCTTTGACTTGCAATACTGCACCGTCCTCTGAAATGCCGAGATTCCCGGCACGCCAAACTGCTCATACATCGCAATCTGCGGCTTCACCGCGGGAATCAGGTCACAGACAGCGTCAATGATGGCCTTGTTAAACTGCCATATGGCCTCCGCCGCACCCTCAAGTGTCTCGCCTAATTCAGAAAATACTTTTGCCTTGAGATGCTCCGGCACAAAATCCAGCATCGGGTCAAGCCCCACCGCGATTGGAGCGTTTAATTTTTTGATCTTGCCCACCAATCTGTCGATCATAACTATCCTCCTGACCCATTTCATTTTCGTACTTGTTACCATACCGCCACGGGCGGCACAAACAGATAATGAGAATATTATTTTTCATGCTTGTTGCTACGCCGCCGCGAGCGGCACAAATAATAATGAAAAAGCTATATTTTCATACTTACAGTATCAGTTCCGAAAAGTCCAGATTGTTACCCACGGTAAACAATTTCGCCGTCCACCAGTGTCATCACCACCCGGCCCTTGACCGGATAGCCGTCAAACGGCGTATTTTTGCCCATGGAAACAAATTTCGACGCATCGATCCGGTAGGAGACTCGCGGATCAATGATGGTGATGTCCGCCGCCTTTCCCTCAGCGAGCGTCCCTTTGTCGATGCCGATGATTTTTGCCGGCTGACAGCTCATATGATTGATAAGGTCATCAAAACGCATCCTGCCGGTCTCCACCAGCTCCGTCACCGCCAGGCACAGCGCGGTCTCCAGACCGACAATGCCAAACGGCGCCGCCGCGATACCCCTGGCCTTCTCATCCGCATGGTGCGGCGCGTGGTCGGTGGAAATCGCGTCAATTGTGTTGTCACAGAGGCCAGCGATGAGCGCTGCTCTGTCCTTAGCGCCGCGCAGCGGCGGATTCATTTTATAATTGGCGTCGTCCCCCGGAATATCCGCGTCGGTCAACGTGAAATGATGCGGGCAGGCCTCCGCCGTGACGCGCAGTCCCGCCGTCTTGGCGGCTCTCACCATTTCCACACTGCCGGCCGTCGAACAGTGGCACAGGTGCAGCGGACAGCCGGTCGATTTGGAGAGCAGGATATCTCTCGCGACAATCAGATCCTCCACATCACTGCCGATACCCGCGACGCCGAGGCGCTCTGCAACCGCTCCGGCATTCAGCGCCCCCCGACCGGCAAGATTTTTATCCTCGCAGTGAGCAAGCACAACGATACCGGCCTTTCTCGCCTCAATCATCGCCTGCTTATAAACTTTGGCATTCATGACACTCTTGCCGTCCTCGCTGATGGCTTTGGCGCCCGCCGCCGCCATGCCGGCAATATCCGTCACTTCCTCGCCGATCTGCCCCCTTGTGACCGCGCCCACCGGCACGATATGCACCACCGCGTCCTCTCTGGCCTTATCCACAAGCCAGGCCACCATCTCCGGGCTGTCGATGACCGGCTTCGTGTTTGGCATCGCGCAGATGGTCGTAAAACCGCCCCTGGCCGCCGCCATCGACCCCGTCCGTATGGTTTCCTTATATTCAAATCCCGGCTCGCGCAGATGCACATGCAGGTCAATCAGCCCCGGTGTCACAAATAAGCCGCGGGCGTCGATGATCTGGGCCGCGTCATCCGTGATCCCCGCCGCCACGCGGGCGATCCTCCCGTCCTCGATGAGTATGTCAAAATCACCGTCGCGGTGCGTGGACGGGTCAATGACCCTGCCGCCCTTGATCAATCTCTTCACAGCAATCCCCTCCGATCACTCAGTGTCAACGTAACTTTCCTTATTATTAAAAACAGACGCGCAAGACCGACACATATCATCACCGCGATGCGCGCCTGTCACTCAATCCACTTGAGGAACTCCCCCAGCAGGCTGCTGTAGCGGCTTTCATAGATGCATTCTTTCGCCAACTCGATATTATCCGTGATGATGTTATCCACGTTTAACTCGATCATCTCCATGATATTTTCCCGCGTATTGATCGTCCAGACAAACAGTTCCTTTCCCGCGTTATGCACCCGCGAGACCATTGACCTCGTGGCATTCGTCGCCTCCACGCTGAAATGATCCGCCGCCGTCAGCCGGTTGATATCGCCGTAGGCCAGGCTCATCACATAGACGGTCGTCATGGATTCATCGTATGACTTCACATTTTCCAGAACATGATAGACCTGTGAGGTGATCACGCAGGAATCCTCTAAACCGGCGTCCCTGATGATATCGACGACACACTTCTCAAAATCCGTCTCATGTCCGGTCGGCTTGAGCTCGATATTGAGCTTCATGCCGTTATCCCTCGCAAAAGCGAGCACCTCCGAGAGCAGGGGCACGCGCTCTCCGGCATACGCCTCACTGAAAAAACTGCCCGCGTCAAGCTTTGCGATCTCGTCATAGTCCATCTCCCAGGTGTTTGCGTCGACGCCCGTCGTCCTCTTAAAATTCGTGTCGTGCATGACAAAAATCTGACCGTCCCTGCTCTGCTGTACGTCGAGTTCAACCCAATCGGCGCCCATGTCCCTCGCGCCCTCAAAGGCCGCCATCGTATTCTCCGGATAAAAGGCGGACGCGCCGCGGTGAGCCGTGACCTCCATCGTGCGCAGATATTCGATATCGGGATTGATCCTTCCGGTACAGAGCAGAAATCCAAGCGTCAGGCTGACAACCGCGACAATGCAGGTCATGGCGATCCTCAGGCCTTTTGCCAGTGCCCTGAAGCGCGGATTTTCCCGCACTTTTGGGGCTTTGGCGTGGAGAACCGTCTCCCCGACCTCTCCCTTTCTCCTGTAATAGAGGACGCCGATACAGCCGTAGCCAAACGGGATGGAGAGCGCCGCGATCACTGACAGGACCAGCACGATCGTCAGCCATACGGCGGTGGATCCGATCCACCTGAGAAGAAATATATTCGAAAACAACTTTCCGACCAGCCGTGCCAGCATGACCGCAATCAATAGGAAAATCACCCAGACGACGGCGACCGCAAACTGCAGGGCGATGAGTTGAAGAAAATCGCGCAGGCGTTTTCCCCTGCCAAGAGCTGCGCTTTTTTTGCGGGCATCCGAAAAATTGCATCCCTCCAGTGTGAAATAAAAGAATGCGTAGAGCCAGCGAACGGCTACCACCATCAGGACAATCACCAGTGCGGCAAACAGTGCCGACAAAAAGCTGTTCGCCCTGATGAAATCAAGAATAAACTCCGGGATGGAGATGGTAGTCAAAAAACCGGAGGCGAGTCCGATATGGACAAAAGGCAGAAGCAGCAGCACCACAGGCACAAGAAGAATATTTTTCGGACGAAGCACCCGAACGGCATTTTTTACCGCAAAACGGACAATCTGGCCAAATGTCACATGATTTTTCTGTGTGGCCTGATCGAGCGTGAAAACGACGGCGCTGATATCGATCATCGCGTAGATGGCGGCGAGAATCAGAATGACCACCAGCATCATGATCGTCACCGGCTTCGTGACAAACGAGATCACATTTCCCAGAGTCAGATAGGCATATCCCGTCAGCCGCATTGCCAGATTGAACGCGCCGTACAGGATGGGGACAAAAAAAATGACCGATGCCAGCTTATATAAAATTTCAAACCCCGCGAGCGGTTTCCAGTTATATAGCACGAGTTTTATCGTGTCCCTGACTTTTTTCATCTCAGTCCCTCCCTATCTTGTTTCGCAGTCTTCGCTTCGCTTCGGTCGGTGCTAAACATGCGCCACTGGCACATGGCGCCGCGTCGCTCTCCGGTCGCGCCGCTTTTTTGCTCATACCACCTTGCCCGTCAAATACCCGGAGGGCAC
>CAYRDY010000025.1:0-10323 GCA_964423195.1 uncultured Catenibacillus sp.
GATGATGTGGAGAAGCGGGCGCTTGTCAGCCTTGACGGCGCGGTGGACTTTACCCTCAAGGATAAGGTGAGAGATGGCAGGCTGTACGTGGAGCAGGGTATTATCGCCGGCTGCGCGGGCGGCGGCTTTGAGAATATCTGCGACGCGGCGGATATCTTAAGGGGTGCGAGCATCGGGCCGGACGAGTTTACCTTGAGCGTCTATCCGGCGAGCACGCCGATTTATATGGAACTGGTGAAAAACGGAACCGTGGCGACCCTGTTGGAGACCGGCGCGATCGTCAAGACCGCGTTCTGCGGCCCGTGTTTCGGCGCGGGCGACACCCCGGCGAACAATGCCTTCAGCATCCGCCACTCGACGCGGAATTTCCCGAACCGCGAGGGCTCCAAGCTGCAGAGCGGTCAGATCGCCTCGGTGGCGCTGATGGACGCGCGATCGATCGCGGCCACGGCGGCCAATAAGGGCTATCTGACAGCTGCGACAGACATGGATGTCAATTATGCGAAGCCGAAATATTTCTTTGACAAGACAATTTATGAGAACAGGGTTTTTGACAGCAAGGGCGTGGCGGACCCATCCGTGGAGATCAAGTTCGGCCCGAACATCAAGGACTGGCCGAAGATGGAGGCGCTGACGGAGAATCTGGTTTTGAAGGTTGTCTCCGAGATCCACGATCCGGTGACGACAACCGATGAGCTGATTCCGTCCGGTGAGACATCCTCCTACCGCTCCAACCCGTTAAAGCTGGCGGAGTTTGCCCTTTCCAGGAAGGATCCGGCCTATGTGGGGCGGGCAAAGGAAGTGCAGAAAGCGGAGTATGCCCGCGTCGCGGGTGAGAATCCGGCGGAGGCGCTGCCGGAGATCGGACCGGTGATTGAGAGGATCAAGACCGTCTTTCCGCAGATCTCCGCGGAGAACACAGGGATCGGCAGCACGATCTTTGCCGTGAAGCCGGGCGACGGATCCGCCCGTGAGCAGGCGGCTTCCTGTCAGAAGGTGCTGGGCGGCTGGGCGAATATCGCCAATGAGTACGCGACCAAGCGCTACCGCTCCAATCTGATCAACTGGGGGATGCTGCCGTTCGTGATCGACAGGGGTGAGCTGCCGTTTAAAAACGGCGATTACCTGCTGATTCCGGGCATCCGCAAGGCGGTGGCGGACAGGGCGCCTGAGATCAAGGCCTTTGTCGTCGGCGAGGAGCTCAGAGCATTCACGCTGAGAATGGGTGAGCTCACGGACGATGAGCGCGAGATCATTCTCAAGGGCTGCCTGATCAATTATTACAGAGGGTAGGATGATGGGAGAGATGGCACTTGGCGTGGATCTGGGCTGGGCGAGCCAGCTGGAGGCGCAGGGTTTTCACTGGGTTGACGACGAGAAGAGAGAGGTGGATGTGATCGAGGCGTGCAGGCGGATGGGCGCCGACGCGGTGCGGCTGCGCCTGTTTGTTGATCCGCCAGAGAGCGCCTATTGGCAAAAGGACGCGCAGACGCTCTGCATGTTGGGCTACTGCGACGCGCCGCGTGTCCTCGAGATGTCCCGGCGCGTCAGGGATCAGGGGATGCGGCTGATGCTGGATTTTCACTACAGCGATCATTTCGCTGATCCGGTCTATCAGCACATACCGGCGGCGTGGGCGGACGATGATGAGGAGACGCTTGTTGAGCGGGTGTTCAGCTATACGAAAGATGTGCTCGCCAGATTCGCGGATCACGGCATCCGTCCGGACTGGGTGCAGGTCGGAAATGAGATCAACCCGGGCATCATGCACCCGCGGGGCAGCCTGAGGGAGCATCCCGCGGCGCTGGTCAGGTTTTTGAATGCCGGTTATGAGGCTGTGAAAGAATGCTGCCCGGACTGCGCGGTGATCACGCATCTCGCCGGCGCCGGAACCGCAGCGCTGTGTATTCCTTTTTTGGACAATTTCTTTGAGCGCGGCGGCAAAACCGATATTCTGGCTTTCTCCTATTATCCGTACTGGGTCGGTGAGAGGAGCGACAGATCGAGACTTGGCGCGTTTCTGAGGGAATTCGCGCAGAGATACCGCAAGCCGGTCATGATCGCGGAGGTCGGCGGCGAGGACTGCGATGCGCCCGGCACTTGCGCACTGATCGAAGACTGTATCGAGGCCGTGCGCTCGGTGCCAGAACATCAGGGGCTTGGCGTTTTTTACTGGGAGCCGGAAGTCTGCCGGGAGATTCTGCCGGACAGATATCCGCTGGGCGCCGCCCGATTGCTTGACGCGCATACGCTGCAACTCACGGAGGCACTCTGTGCCTATCAGAAAGCGTGAAAATGCCAGCGTTTCCCGATGGATAGTCCCGCCGGGGAGCGCTGGCATTGGTTATTCAGGCTCAAATGGACGTGAGCGTGTCATTGCTTTCCGACAAATATGGCCACACTGCGCGGTCGCATGATAAATTCGCTGTCGATGCGCACCTCTTCGCCCTCGTCATAGCAGTATTTGCCCCTGCCATCGCCGTATGTATTGACGACCAGATACCAGGCGAGACCCATGCGCAGCGGCGGCAGGTTGATGGTGACATTCTCCCAGTAGCTGTTGAGCGCGATATAGACCAGATCGTCACAGCCGCGCTTCCGGTCATAGCCGGCAAAGCTGACCGCGAAAGTTTTGGCGTTCGGCGGCAGGTTGGTATTTACGGCGTCCACATCGTGCGCGTGCAGCGGGCCCATGCCGCAGACAGCGTCCGGGAGCTTTTTGCGGATGACATCATGTTTTTTGCGGAAACGGATCATAAATTTAAAAAATTCGAACAGACTCCGGTTCTTCTCCAAAAGTCCCCAGTCAATCCATGAGATTTCATTGTCCTGGCAGTAGCTGTTGTTGTTGCCGTACTGTGTGTTGCCGAATTCATCGCCGGCCAGAAACATCGGCGTGCCGCGGCTGCACATCAGCACGGCGCAGGCGTTGCGGATCATGCGGTACCGGAGATTTAGGACCTCAAGATTATCGGTCTCACCCTCCGCGCCGCAGTTCCAGCTGCGGTTGTCATTGTTGCCGTCCGTGTTGTTCCAGCCGTTGATCTCGTTGTGTTTCTCGTTGTAGGCGTACAGATCATACATGGTAAAGCCGTCATGGCAGGTCAGGAAATTGACGCAGGAGTTGTAGCCCGCGTAATTGTTGCTGTCGTCGTCGTAGAAACCGCCGTACATATCACCGGATCCGGCGATGCTCCAGGCGGCGCTCCAGGCGTCCGAAAATCCACCTTTTAGATAGCTGCGCAGGGAATCGCGGTAGCGACCGTTCCATTCGGCCCAGCGCTTGCTGGCCGGAAATGAGCCGACCTGATACATGCCGCCCGCGTCCCAGGCCTCGGCGATCAGCTTGACATTGGCCAGGATCGGGTCATAGGCGAGGCTCTTGAGCAGCGGCGGATTATTCATCGGCGAGCCGTCCTCATTTCGTCCGAGAATGCTTGCCAGATCAAAGCGGAAGCCGTCGACGCGGTAATTGACCGTCCAGTAGCGCAGGCAGTCGATGATCATTCGCTGCACGGTCGGATGGTTGCAGTTGAGCGTGTTGCCGCAGCCGCTGAAGTTGTAGTAATTGCCCTCCGGCGTCAACATGTAATAAATTTTATTGTCGATGCCCTTGAATGAAAATGTGTGGCCCTGCTCATTCCCTTCGGCGGTGTGGTTGAATACCACGTCGAGAATGACTTCGATGCCGTTGTTGTGCAGCTCTTTGATCAGCTCCTTGAGCTCGGTGCCCTCGTGGTTGTGCTCGGAGGTCGAGGCGTAGCTGGTGTTCGGGGCGAAGAAGCCAACGGTATTATAGCCCCAGTATTCGAGCAGCCGCCTGCCGCCGACCATGCGGGCATTCATTGTCTCGTCAAATTCAAAAACCGGCATCAGTTCCACGGCATTGATGCCGAGTTCCTTGAGATAAGGAATCTTTTCTTTGAGACCCGCAAATGTCCCCGGACATGAAACGCCTGAGGACGGATGCTGTGTGTAACCGCGCACGTGCAGCTCGTAGATGATCAGATCGCTCATGTTTTTCTTTGACTGCGGCATATCGCCCCAGTCAAAATCGTCCCTGACGACGCGGGCATGGTAGGCGCCGGATTGTGCTTTGCCCCAGGCGCCCTGGCCGGTCACGGCTCTGGCGTAAGGGTCGAGCAATACATTGGAGCGGTTAAAGACGAGGCCCTTCTCCGGGGCGTATGGGCCGTCGATCCGGTAGGCGTATTCAAAATCCTCGATGTCAAGATCGAAGACGATCATGGAATAGACGTCGCCGATCTTGTACTCTTCCGGAAACGGCAGGACGGCGAACGGTTCCTCGCAGTCCTGGTGGAACAAAAGCAGTTCGCATGAAGTCCCGCCGTGGGTCTGTATGGTAAAATTCACGCCCATCGGCAGAGCGAAGGTGCCGTTGGTGCCGAACAGGCCGGGGCGCACCGGAAAGCCGGCGATCTCGCCCATGGGCCGGAATATCTCTTGAAAATGCGGAATATAGTCATGGCTATAGAGTTTCAAACGATTACCTCCTCATCATCATGCGCCGCCCGCGCGGCGCGTCACCACGGATAAAAGCCGATTGTCAGGCTTTTTAGTTCAATTTTCGGTCATATCAAACCATTTTTTAGTGTCAGAGATTTTTAGTGTCAGAGATTTTTAAGTGTCAGAGCAGGAAATCGGCCATCACAACGTTGGCGACGTCCCGGCCGCGGGGCGTCAGCCTCAGGCGCCCGTCGTCAAATATCAGGGTGCCGTCCGACAGATGTGTGGCGATTGCCTCATGATAAATACTGTCCAGGGACGTCTTAAAAACTTTTTCAAAGACCTCCGGACTGATGCCCGCGCTCATTCTGAGCCCAAGAAACATAAACTCTTCCATCGAGGCCTTCGGGATTAGGTACTCAAAACGCTCGATGCCCGGCATCTCAGGGTGCGCCTGTGTCTCGCCGTCCGGCATTCCTGTGTGATCCTGCGCGCTCCACAACTGCAAATATTTTTCAAGATCCCGGATGTTGGAAAACCGCGCCTGTCCGATGAGACTTGCGCTGCCCAGACCGATACCGAGATAGTCCTGCCGTGTCCAGCATCCGATATTGTGGCGGCAGGCAAAGCCCGGACGCGCGTAATTTGACAGCTCATAGCGCTCATAGCCGTATGCCCGCAGCAGCTGTCCGGTCAGATCATACATCTCGCGGTCCGCATCCTCGTCGGGAAGCGGTGCCGGCAGCTTCTTCGCAAACGGAGTGCCGTCCTCGATGATCAGGCTGTAGGCGGAGATGTGTTCGGGCGCCAGCGCCAGCACGCGCAGCAGCGTCTCCCGGTATTTGCCGATCGTTTGGCCCGGCAGGGCGGACATCAGGTCGACATTGATGTTGTCAAAACCCATCCCGCGGGCGAGTTGATAGTTGTCCAAAAATTGTTTATAGGTGTGGATGCGCCCAAGCATCCGCAGCTCGTCGTCGTGCGCCGACTGCAGGCCGATGCTGAGCCGGTTGACGCCGGCCACCCGCATGGCGCAAAGTTTTTCCGGCGAGAGTGTGCCGGGATTGCACTCCATCGTGATCTCCGCGTCGCCCGCGAGCGAAAACAGGCCGCGGATATGCGCCATCAGACCGGTGATCATCTCAGGAGTCATCAGCGACGGCGTGCCGCCGCCGAAAAAAACGCTGGTGATGACGGTATCTGTCAGCAGCGATTTCCGGAAGCACATCTCATTCTCAACGCATGATATATAAGAAGAAAATACATTTTTATCCGAGCTGTCTTCCACCGGAAACGATAAAAAATCACAGTAATTGCATTTTTTGACACAAAAAGGAAAATGTATATACAATCCCGCCGTTTGCATGACGCACTTCCTGAAAACAAAATTCAAATATTCATGTAGTATATCACAAATTTTTTCTAAAAAAAATGAAATAATTTACGAATTGCACAAATCTTAAAAAAATATAAAATTTAAAAAAAACTTGACAAATGAAAATGGCAGTGGTATCTTATGTATAGAAAGTGTTAGCACTCTAAATGGTTGAGTGCTAACAAAACAAAAGGGGATGGTTCGGTGGATCTGGATGAGCGAAAGACAAAGATTTTAAATGCCATTATTCAGACATACCTGTACACCGGCGAACCGGTCGGCTCCAGAACTATTTCCAAATTTTCCGATCTGAATTTAAGTTCGGCCACGATTCGCAACGAGATGTCGGATCTGGAGGAGATGGGCTACATCGTACAGCCGCACACATCGGCCGGCCGTATTCCTACCGACAAGGGCTATCGTTTCTATGTGGATCATTTGTTGCAGGAAAAGATCGCAGAGGTTGACGAGATCAAAGAGACGATGCTCGAAAAGGCTGATAAGGTGGACAAGATGCTCAAGCAGGTGGCAAATCTGCTGGCGGAGAATACCAATTACGCGACCATGGTCTCGACGCCTCAGTACCGCGGAAAGAAACTCAGATTTATCCAGCTCTCCCGTGTGGATGAGACACAGATCCTCGCGGTGTTGATGATCGAGGGAAATATTATCAAGAACAAGCTGATCGACACCCGCGAGCCCGTCGCCGAGGAGGATGTGGTGAAGCTGAATCTGGTGTTGAACACCTTCCTGCAGGGACTGACACTCTCCGAGATCAATATGGAGATGATCGGGCAGATGAAGCGGCAGGCCGCGGGACACAATCAGATCATCAGCGATGTGATCGATGTGATTGCGGCGGCCATTCAGGAGGAGGATGATGTTGAGCTGTACACGAGCGGCGCGACCAACCTTTTAAAATATCCGGAGCTCTCGGATACGCAGAAGGCCAGTGAGTTGCTCAACGCGCTGGAGGAAAAAAAGACGCTCGCGGAGTTTATGACCGAGCAGAATGAGGGCAAAGATAAGCATGCCATTCAGGTCTATATCGGTTCGGAGTCACCGGTCAACTCGATGCGCGACTGCAGTATCGTCACGGCGACCTACGAATTGGAGGAGGGCGTGAAGGGCATCATCGGCATCATCGGTCCGAAGCGCATGGATTACAAGAAAGTGGTTGGCAATCTGCAGACGATGATGGAGCAGCTCGATCACATTTACAAAAAGAGCAATGAGTAAGTGAGCAATATTTTATCTCAGGTGTCAAGGGACGCTCTGACGCCTGCATCATAACAGACAAATGAGGTGTGCGTGTTGGCAGAGATGGAAAAAGATTTAAATGAAAACGATATAAAAGGGACAGCCGGTACGGCGAGTGAAAGGGCGCCTTCCGGCGACAGCGATGGATCCGGTGAGGAAGCCGCGGAGCGCACGGTGAAAAGTGCAAACGCCTCCACGGAGGAGACCGCCGGGGACGGCAGCGGGGTGTCCGAAAAGGGCGGAAAGGCTTCAGAGGACGGCGGCGCTTCTGGAAATGGCAAAGAGCCCGCCGGGAATGTCGGTGACACCGCCGGGGATCCGGAAAAGACTTCCGCGGATAGAGGCGGGGACTCTGGAAATTCCGAAAACGGTGATGGAGAATCCGGCGACGGCAGTGAGGCGTCCGGAGATGGAGAGGAGCCGAAGAAAAAGGGCGGTTTCTTCAAGAAAAAGGAAAAGAAAAAGGATCCGAAGGATGAGAAGATCGAGGAATTGAACGACCGGCTCATGCGAAACCTGGCCGAGTTTGACAATTTCAGGAAGCGCACGGAGAAGGAAAAGAGCCAGATGTTTGCCGCGGGCGCGTCCAGTGTGATCGAGAGGATCCTGCCGGTCATTGATGATTTTGAGCGCGGTCTGGCGGCGCTTGGCACTGAGGAGAAGGGGACGTCCTTCGCTCAGGGCGTGGAGATGATCTACAAGAAGCTGATGTCGACGCTCACGGATCTGGGACTGCAGCCGATCGAGGCTCTGGGAAAGGATTTTGATCCGACTTACCACAACGCGGTGATGCAGTCACCGAGCGAGGAATATGAATCCGGCGTGGTCATGCAGGAACTGCAGAAGGGTTATATGTTTAAGGACAAGATCGTGCGCCACAGCATGGTTGTGGTCGCAGAGTAAAAAGTTATTTTCATAGAATGAGGAGGAGAAAGACTATGAGTAAGATTATTGGTATTGATTTAGGTACAACAAATTCATGCGTAGCGGTTATGGAAGGCGGCAAGCCGGTGGTCATCGCAAATACAGAGGGCGCAAGGACGACACCGTCCGTGGTCGCGTTCACAAAGACAGGCGAGCGGCTTGTCGGTGAGCCTGCGAAGCGTCAGGCGGTCACCAACTCCGAGAAGACGATTTCTTCCATCAAGAGGCATATGGGCTCGGACTTCAGAGTCACGATCGATGGCAAGAGATATTCGCCGCAGGAGATCTCGGCGATGATTCTTCAAAAATTGAAGGGGGATGCCGAGAGCTATCTGGGCGAGAAGGTCACGGAGGCCGTCATCACTGTGCCGGCTTATTTCAATGACGCTCAGAGACAGGCCACCAAAGACGCGGGCAAGATCGCGGGTCTTGACGTGAAGCGTATCATCAACGAGCCGACGGCGGCAGCCTTGGCTTACGGCCTTGACAATGAGAGAGAACAGAAGATCATGGTTTACGACCTCGGCGGCGGCACATTCGATGTGTCCATCATCGAGATCGGCGACGGTGTCATCGAGGTGCTGGCGACCAGCGGCGACAACAGGCTGGGCGGCGACGACTTTGATGAGAAGATCACCCGCTACATGCTCAGCGAGTTCAAGCGCATGGAGGGCGTTGACCTCTCCGGCGACAAGATGGCGATGCAGAGGCTGCGCGAGGCGGCTGAGAAAGCCAAGAAAGAGCTCTCCACCGCGGCGACGACCAATATCAACCTGCCGTTTATCACAGCGACCGCTGAGGGACCGAAGCATTTTGACATGAACCTCACGAGGGCAAAATTTGACGAGCTGACAGCGGATCTTGTCGAGCGGACCGTGGTTCCGGTACAGAACGCGATGCGCGATGCCGGCCTCACCAATGCGGAGCTCTCCAAAGTCCTGCTGGTCGGCGGATCAACACGTATCCCGGCGGTCCAGGAGAAGGTGAAACAGCTCACCGGCAAGGAGCCGAGCAAGAATCTGAATCCGGATGAGTGCGTGGCCATCGGCGCGTCCATCCAGGGCGGCAAACTCTCAGGCGACAAGGGCGCGGGCGACATCCTGCTTCTCGATGTGACGCCGCTGACGCTCTCCATTGAAACCATGGGCGGCATTGCCACACACCTGATTGAGAGAAATACGACCATCCCGACAAAGAAGAGCCAGATCTTCTCCACCGCGGCCGACAACCAGTCAGCCGTCGATATCAATGTGGTACAGGGCGAGCGCCAGTTCGCGAGAGACAATAAGAGCCTCGGCCAGTTCAGACTGGACGGCATCGCGCCGGCGCCGAGAGGTATCCCGCAGATTGAGGTGACTTTCGATATCGACGCCAACGGCATCGTGAATGTCTCCGCGAAGGATCTCGGCACAGGCCGTGAGCAGCACATCACCATCACCGCGGGTTCCAATATGTCTGACGCTGAGATTGAGAGGGCTGTCAGGGAGGCCGCGCAGTTTGAGGCGCAGGACAAGAAGCGCAAGGAGGGCATTGAGGCCAGAAATGAGGCCGACGCCATGATGTTCCAGACACAGAAAGCTCTGAATGAGGTCGGTGACAAGATCAGCGCCGACGAGAGAGCCAAGGTTCAGGCGGAGCTTGACAGCATGAAGTCACTGCTTGACTCTATACCGGCCGAGGATATGACCGACGCTCAGGTCGAGGATATCAAAGCCGCCAGACAGAGACTGATGGATGCGGCCCAGGGCGTGTTCACCAAGATGTATGAGCAGGCAGCGGCGGGCGCTCAAGGTGCGCAAGGCGCCGGACCGCAGGGCGCGGGTCCTGCGCCGGATGGCGGCGCAAATTATCAGCAGTCAAATGACGATGTGGTTGACGCGGATTACAAAGAGGTATAAAGCGCGGTAAACGCGCGGTTGCTACAGATACAACGGGGTCGTTTAAAGACGCGTCAGGAAAGAGGAGAACATGGCAGATAAAAGAGATTATTACGAGGTACTCGGCGTTCCGAAGACAGCGAGTGACGCTGATCTGAAAAAAGCCTATCGCCAGCTGGCCAAAAAATACCATCCGGATATCAATCCGGGAGACAAGGAAGCCGAAGCCAAGTTTAAGGAGGCTTCCGAGGCTTATGCCGTCTTGAGCGACCCGGAGAAGAGAAAACAGTACGACCAGTTTGGTCATGCCGCCTTTGAGCAGGGCGGCGGGCCGGGCGGATTCGATGGATTTGATTTCAGCGATTTCGGTGATATATTCGGAGATATATTCGGCGATCTGTTCGGTGGCAGCGGGCGCGG
>CAYRDY010000025.1:10423-12345 GCA_964423195.1 uncultured Catenibacillus sp.
GGCAGCGGGCGCGGTGGCAGCAGGCGGGCTTACAGCGGCCCGCAGCAGGGGGCGAGTGTTCGCATCAACATGCGCATATCCTTTATGGACGCCATCAACGGCGTCAACAAAAAGATTCAGCTGAACCAGAAGGATGTATGCCCGCACTGCAACGGCAGCGGTGCAAGGCCCGGCACCCAGCCGCAGACATGCACCCGCTGTAACGGCAGCGGTCAGATCGTCCAGACACAGCAGTCGATTTTCGGCACGGTGCGCAACGTCACCACCTGTCCGGAGTGCCGCGGCGCGGGAAAGGTCATCAAGGAAAAATGTATCAACTGCGGCGGCAGCGGCTATGTCAGCAGCAATAAAAATATTGAGATCTCGATTCCGGCCGGTATCGACAGCGGTCAGAGCGTGCGCATTCCGGGCAAGGGTGAGCCGGGTACAAACGGCGGATCCAGAGGCGATCTGCTCGTCAATATCACCGTGGACCGCCATCCGATCTTCCAGCGACAGGGCTTTGACATCTACTCGACGGTGCCGATCTCATTTGCGGACGCGGCACTCGGCGGCGACATCACCATCAAGACGGTGGACGGCGACGTCACGCAGACGATCAAGGCGGGAACGCAGACGGATTCGAGAATTACGCTGCGCGGAAAGGGTGTGCCGACGCTGCGCAACAAAAATGTCCGCGGCAATCACTATGTGACGCTGGTCGTTCAGGTGCCGGAGCATCTCAACAGCGATCAGAGGGAAGCGCTCAGAGCCTTCGACGCGACCATGAAGGGCAAAAAGTACGAGGGGAAGAAGCGCGGATTTATAGACAAATTCAAGGACGCGGTTGAAGATTTAAATGAATAATTTCGGGGAGCGGCCGTCCGGCTGGAAATCTTGCCGGGGCGGCGGCTCCTTTCTTCATGTCAGGCATCGGATGGCGGTGACTGCCGCGCTGCGCGCCGGCAAAGAGGATACACTGCTATCTTCAGACGCCCTGTCATGACATCTGAAAACGGGAGAAGCGTTATGCGATGGAATAAATACACGCTGACGACCACCACGGAGGCGGTGGACATGGTCAGCTATGTGCTGGGGGAACTCGGCATTGAGGGGATCGAGATCGAGGATCGGGTCCCGCTTTCTGAGGAAGATAAGAAAAAGATGTTTATCGATATTCTTCCGGAGCTTCCGCCGGACGACGGCAAGGCCTATGTGTCCTTCTATATTGCGCCGGAGAATGACGCGGACGATCGGATCACACAGGTGCTCGACGCGGTGCACGAATTGAAAAGTATTGTGGATATCGGCGAGGGGACGATCGTCAAAACCCTGACGGACGATGAAGATTGGATGAATCAGTGGAAAAAATACTGGAAACCATTCCAGGTTGATGATACAATATGGATTAAGCCGACGTGGGAGAAGATGCCGGATGTCGATGTGGGGGCTCTGGTGGTGTCGCTCGACCCCGGCACATCGTTCGGGACCGGTATGCATCAAACGACCAGGCTATGCATCGCGCAGATTAAAAAATACCTGCGTCCGGAGCATCAACTGCTCGATGTGGGCTGCGGCAGCGGCATTTTGTCGATCATCGCCCTGTTGCTGGGCTGCGAGGGTGCGGCGGCGACGGATGTCGATTCGCACGCGGTGGCGGCCGCGCTGGAGAATGCGGCGGTCAACCACATTGACATGTCCGGATATACCGTCAAGGTCGGCGATCTGATCACAGACACCGCTTTGCGCCGGTCGCTGGGCGAACATCGCTTTGACATTGTGGTGGCGAATATTCTGGCGGATGTCATCATCCCACTCTCGGCGGTGATCAGGGAAAATATGAAGCCAGGCGGCCTGTTTATCTCGTCAGGGATTATCGGAAGCAAGGCCGGTGAAGTCCGGCGCGCCCTGACGGATCACGGCTTTGAGATCGTGGAGATGAC
>CAYRDY010000025.1:12445-21465 GCA_964423195.1 uncultured Catenibacillus sp.
TGGGGTCAGCGCCGCCGGAGAATATTAGAAAGGATTCATTATGCCGAGATTTTTTGTGAGGCCGGAGGCGGTCTCTGCCGACACGATTGTCATTACCGGAGACGATGTCAATCATATCAGGAATGTGCTGCGCATGGGCGTCGGCGATGAGATATCGGTCAGCGACGGCGCGGGACGGGATTATTATGGCGTGCTTGAGTCGCTGGACCGTGACCGTGTGACGGTGCGGATTGAAAATTCGTGGGACTCATTTGTGGAGCTTCCGGCAAGGATCCTTCTCTTTCAGGGCTTGCCGAAGGCGGACAAAATGGAGCTGATCATCCAGAAGGCCGTGGAACTTGGAGTCTATCAGATTGTGCCGGTGGTGATGAAGCGCTCGGTCGTGAGACTTGATCCTGAGAGAGAGGCAAAAAAGCTGGCGCGCTGGAGAGGCATCGCCGAGAGCGCGGCCAAGCAGTCCGGACGCGGGGTGATCCCGCAAGTCGCGGCGCCTGTGGCGTTTCAGACGGCGCTGTCACAGGCGGGGGCGCTTGACGCGATTCTTCTGCCCTATGAGAGAGCGCGGGACATGGCCAGATCCAGGGAACTGATTCATCAGATGCGCGGGAAGCATTCGATCGGTGTATTTATCGGGCCGGAGGGCGGATTTGATGAGACTGAGATCGCGGCGGCGCTGGCTGCCGGCGCGAAGACGATGACGCTCGGACGGCGGATTTTGCGCACCGAGACAGCTGGGCTTGCAGTCTTAAGTCTTTTGATGTTTGAATTGGATGTATAGATATAGATTGATCTGGGGGAAGTGCCGATGGAAGCATATTTGGATAACGCGGCGACCACGCGCGTCTATGACGAGGTCTGCCGGGTGATGACGGAGGCGATGAGGGAGCATTATGGGAATCCATCCTCGCTGCATATCAAGGGCGTTGAGGCCGAGCGGTATATACGCGAGGCCAGGCAAATTTTCGCGCGCCTTTTGAAAGTCGATGAAAAGGAGATATATTTTACATCAGGCGGCACGGAATCCAACAATATGGCGCTGATCGGGGCCGCGATGTCCAATTGCCGCCGAGGAAAGCACATCATCACGACGGCGATTGAGCATCCGTCGGTGTCCAACCCGTCAGACTATCTGGAAAGCCAGGGATTTGAGGTGACGTACCTGCCGGTGGACGGGCGCGGTTTGGTTGATCCAGGGATCCTGCGGCGCGCGCTGCGGCCGGATACGATTCTGGTGTCCGTGATGTGCGTCAACAATGAGATCGGCACGGTGCAGCCGCTCGATCAGATCGGAAGGGTCATCAAAGATTTTGACCGCGAGATCATCTTTCACACGGATGCCATTCAGGGTTTCGGCAAGATGGACATTTATCCGCGAAGGCTTGGGGTTGATGTGCTCAGCATCAGCGGTCACAAGCTGCACGGCCCGAAGGGCGTCGGCGTGATCTATGTGAGGGATCGGGTAAAGGTGCGGCCGCTGATTCTGGGCGGCGGGCAGCAGAAGGATATGCGCTCTGGCACGGAGAATGTGCCGGGGATCGCAGGCATCGCCAAGGCGGCGCAGCTGACGTGCGATCATCTGAGAGAAAAGATGGATCGCCTGTACGGACTGCGGCGGGACTTTATCGGAAAACTCAAGGAGATAGAGCGCGTTCAAATCAACGGCTTTGATGACAGGGAGGATATGGGATTTTCACAGGGCTGTGCGCCGCACATCGTCAGTGCCTCGTTTGAGGGCATCCGCGCGGAGGTACTTCTGCACGCGCTGGAGGAGCGGGGCATCTATGTCTCGTCCGGGTCAGCCTGTTCCTCCAACCATCCGTCGGTGAGCGGCACCCTGAAGGCCATCGGCGTGCCGGAAAAATGTCTGGATGCGACGCTGCGGTTCAGTTTTTCGCCGGAGACGACGACGGAGGAACTGAATGCGTGCATTGATGCCCTGAGAGAACTGGTGCCGGCGCTGCGGCGGTTTCAGAGGCACTAAAGTGAGATGAAATGTCCGGGGAGGCGCTTATGGAATACAAATCCTATCTAATCAAATATGGCGAGATCGGTCTAAAAGGGAAAAACAGATATCTCTTTGAGGATGCCCTGATGCGGCAGATCCGTTTTGCCCTCAGAGATGTCGGAAATTTCGAGGTGAGCAAGGAACAGGGGCGCATCTATGTGGACGCGCGCTCAGATGTCGATGAGGATGAGGTCGTGGCGGCCCTGCAGCGGGTGTTCGGGATCGCCGCCATCTGTCCGGTGGTGCACTGCGATGATTATTCATGGGATAATCTCTGCAAAGTGGTGGGCGATTACATAGAAGATGCCTATGAGGACCAGCATTTTACCTTTAAAGTGGAGTCCAGACGCGCCAACAAATCCTATCCGAAGGTTTCTATGGAGATCAACGCGGATATGGGAGACTATCTGTTGAGGCGTTTTCCCGGTCTCTCTGTGAATGTGCATCAGCCGGATGTGCAGATCAACATCGAGCTGCGCGCGAAGGCTCAGATCTATTCAAAATCGATTCCGGGGCCGGGCGGGATGCCGGTGGGCACCAACGGCAAGGCGATGCTGCTGCTCTCCGGAGGCATCGACAGCCCTGTGGCGGGATACATGATCGCCAGGCGGGGGGTCGTGATCGAGGCCGTATATTTCCACGCGCCGCCGTATACGAGTGAGCGGGCCAGACAGAAGGTTGTGGATCTGGCGAAGATTGTGGCGCGCTATGCGGGTCCCATCCGGCTGCATGTGGTCAACTTTACGGAGATTCAGCTGGCCATCTACGAGAAATGTCCGCACGACGAGCTGACGATTATTATGCGCCGGTACATGATGCGCATCGCTGAGCGCATCGCCGACGAGAGCCGGGCGCTGGGACTGGTCACCGGCGAGAGCATCGGTCAGGTGGCGAGTCAGACCATGCAGAGTCTGGCGGCGACCAACGCCGTATGTTCGCTGCCGGTCTACAGACCGCTGATCGGCCTTGACAAAAATGACATCATCAAAATATCTGAAAAGATCGGGACTTTTGAGACGTCCATCCAGCCGTTTGAGGACTGCTGTACGATTTTTGTGGCCAAGCATCCGGTGACCAAGCCGAATGTGCGCGTCATCGAGCGCTCGGAAAAGCATCTGGCGGACGCAATCGACGCGATGGTCGAGCGGGTGATTGCAGAGCGCGAAATCGTGATGTGTGAATGAAAAGCCGGAGTCTGAGGACTCCGGCCAAGACTGCATTATTTTACGATAAACGGTTTGATCGTTTCCAGAATCTTTTCAGTCTCTGTCTCTGAATGAATATTCAAAGTGATCGGCTTTGACAGATCAAGGCTGAAAATGCCCATTATGGATTTGGCGTCGATCACATATCTGCCAGAGATCAGATCAAACTCCGCGTCGAAGGCAGTGATCGCATTGACAAATGATTTTACTTTATCGATGGAATCAAGGCAAATCTGAACGGTTTTCATGTGGAACATCTCCTTTTTTTCCTATATTTTGGGATATGACGGGATATCGCCTGCCTCTGCGTGCGATAAATGTGCGGCATGGGGCCGCCTATTGCACCGTTTGAAATCCGGCAGGGCATCGTCAATCGTTCTATATCTTATAGTACAATTCCACGGGGAAAAAGTCAAGAAGCAGGTAAGGGATTTTCAAATTTCGGGGTGAAAAATTTGAGTGAGGGAACGGGAAAAAAGGCGGCATTTTGTACATTGGGATGTAAGGTCAATCAATATGAGACTGACGCTATGAGGGAACTGTTTGCCGCCCGCGGATATGAGATTGTAGAATTTAGTGAAACCGCGGACATCTACATTGTCAATACGTGCACGGTCACCAATATGGCCGACAGAAAATCCCGGCAAATGCTGCATCGGGCCGGAAAATTGAATCCGCGGGGCGTGGTCGTGGCCGTGGGCTGTTATGTGCAGGCCACGGGTACGGCGCTGCTTGAGGATCAGGGAATTGATCTGATCATCGGTAATGACCAAAAAAGTAGGATTGTGGACATCGTGGAGGCATATATCTCCGAAAAATGCGGGAACAGCGCGGCGGACGCTTTAGAAAAATGCGTGACAGGTGCGGCGGATTTTCCGGACGGGCGCGGGACGGACGCGGCAGATTTTCCGGACGGGCGCGGGACGAGCGCGGCGAAGAAAAAGGACGCCCATCTGATCGATATCAGCCAGTCTCGCGCATATGAGCCGCTCGCTTTGAGCACAGTGTCGGGGCACACGCGGGCATTGATCAAGATTCAGGACGGCTGTGATCAGTTCTGCGCCTACTGCATCATCCCCTACGCCAGAGGGCGGGTGCGCTCGCGCGCGCAGGCGGACATCGTCTCGGAGGTGCGCTGTCTTGCCGCGAAAGGTTTTCGGGAGGTCGTGCTCACGGGCATCCATATCTCCTCCTACGGGCTGGATTTTGAGGGTGAAAGATATAATCAGTGTCCCGAAAACGGCGGGCATCTGTTGGAGCTGGTGCGCGCGATCGCGGCTGTGCCGGAGATACAGAGGATCAGGCTCAGTTCTCTCGAACCTAGAATCATCACAGAAGATTTCGCTCGCGGCCTTGCCGACATACCAAAGGTATGCGCCCATTTTCATCTCTCACTGCAGAGCGGATGCGACGAGACGCTCAGGCGCATGAACCGCCGTTACACAGCGGACGAATACAGGGCGCGCTGTGACATCCTGAGAAAATATTTTGACCGGCCGGCGTTGACGACGGATGTGATCGTCGGCTTTCCGGGTGAGACCGAGGCGGAATTTGAGGCGACCGCCGATTTCTTGAGAGAGATCGGCTTTGCGCGGTTGCATGTTTTTAAATATTCCAGGCGCAGCGGCACGAGGGCCGCGGCGATGCCGGATCAGGTGAGTGAGCGGGTCAAATCGGCACGCAGCGATGTCTTGCTTGCGCTTGGCGCCGAGATGGCGGCGCGCTATCTGGATCTGTGGCGGGACAGTCCCATGGAGGTGTTGCTGGAGGAGGAAGCGGTGATTGACGGCAGGACCTATATGACCGGTTACAGCAGGGAATATATCCGGGTGGCCGTGCCGATGCCGTCTGAGGCTGAGGCCGGGGCATGGGGGCAGGTGGCGTCTGCGGCTGACGCGCGCGGAGCAGAAGATCGGGTGATAGGTGCGCGCTCCGAAGGCGAAATTTCGGAGCCGGATGGCGCTGTAATGAGCGGCAAATCCCAATGTCTGCGGTCCAATGAGGTGATTTTGGCGGTCTCGGTGGGGAAAAAACGAGGAGAATTTCTGATTTGTAAAAGAATTGATTGAATTTTTCGCCGTAATATATTAATATAGTAGGTAGCAAGGATGTGATAATTATGCCGGATATGAAGAATACGCAGTATTTCCAGGTAAAGAACGAGGGGTCCGTCGCGATCAGAGATATTTTGCAGGCCGTTTATACGGCGCTGACCGAAAAGGGATATAATCCGGTGAGCCAGATTGTCGGCTATATTCTTTCCGGGGATCCGACCTACGTGACGAGTTATAAGAATGCCAGGTATCTGATCATGAAGGTTGATCGGGATGAGCTTCTTGAGGAACTGATGAGGAATTATATTGACGTTAATCTGAAATAGGCGTCAAATACTTTTTGGCGCCTGTATCACGGTGCATGCGGATATGAGAATACTTGGTCTGGACTTTGGCGCGAAGACGGTCGGCGTGGCTGTGAGTGATCCGCTGGGACTGACGGCGCAGGCCGTGGAGACGATCACCAGAAAAGCTCCGGAGAAGCTGCGCAGGACGCTGGCGAGGATAGAGCAGCTGATTGGGGAGCTCGGAGTTGAGCGGATTGTTCTGGGGTACCCGAAACATATGAATAATTCCGAGGGTGACCGTTGTGCCGGAACGGAGGCGTTTAAGGCGCACCTTGAGCGGCGGACGGGCCTTGAGGTTATTTTGTGGGATGAGCGGCTGAGCACGGTGGCTGCGCGGCGGACGCTGATCGAGGGACAGGTGCGCCGTGAACACAGGAAGGATTATGTGGATCAGCTCGCGGCTGTCTTTATCCTGCAGGGATACCTTGACAGCCTGAGGATGCGTGCGGGCACGCAGAGCGGAGGAAATGATGAGTAAGCGCGAGAAAGCTGTGTTTACATCCAGCGACGGCGAGAAATTATCACTATATGTGATTGAACAGACGCGCATCAACGACGTCAGGTATATCTTGGCGGAGGATGCGCTCGACAGTGAGACGGCGTATATTATGAAGGAGACATACAGCGATTCTGACAAGGAGGAGTCTGTATTTGAATTTGTGGAGGACGAGCAGGAACTTGATGCAATTTCCGGCGTATTCGCCGAACTGCTTGAGGACATTGATATAGAGATAGTCTGAAACTGCGCGGACTCCTGTAGTTTTTGTGGAGGTGCGAGTTTGAAAAAAAATATCAAATTGAACAAGGGAAAGCCCAAGATCAAGATCATTCCTCTGGGCGGTCTGGAACAGATTGGCATGAACATGACCTGTTTTGAGTATGGGGACAGCATTATTGTCGTGGACTGTGGCCTTGCGTTCCCGACCGATGATATGCTGGGGATCGATCTGGTTGTCCCGGACATCACTTACCTGAAGGAAAATATTGACAAGATCAAGGGCTTTATCATTACCCACGGCCATGAGGACCATATCGGCGCCCTGCCGTATGTGCTGAGGGAGATTCAGGTGCCGGTCTATGCGACCAAGCTGACGATGGGAATCATTGAATATAAATTAAAAGAACACAATCTGCTCAATTCGACAAAGCGAAAGGTGATCAGACACGGGCAGTCGGTCAACTTAGGGAATTTCAGGATTGAATTCATCAAGACAAACCACAGTATCGCGGATGCCACTGCGCTGGCCATCTATTCCCCGGCCGGCACCATCATCCACACGGGAGATTTCAAGATAGATTACACGCCGGTATTCGGCGAGCGGATAGATTTACAGAGATTTGCTGAATTAGGAAAAAAAGGCGTGCTGGCGCTGATGTGCGACAGCACGAATGCCGAACGGCCGGGCTTTACTCAGTCCGAGCGCGTGGTCGGGCGGGCCTTTGACCATATTTTTAATGAACATAAAAATTCGAGGATTATCGTGGCGACCTTCGCATCCAATGTCGACCGTGTGCAGCAGATCATCAACACGGCCTACAAATACGGCAGAAAGGTCATTATTGAGGGGCGCAGCATGGTCAATATCATCACCATTGCCCAGGAGCTCGGATATATCCAGATTCCGGACAATACACTGATTGATATCGAGGATATGCGCAATTATCCGCCGGAGCAGATTGTCCTCATCACCACCGGAAGCCAGGGCGAGACGATGGCCGCCCTGTCAAGAATGGCGGCCTCGACCCACCGCAAGGTGTCGATCAATCCGGGCGATACGGTGATCTTTAGCTCCAACCCGATACCGGGCAATGAGAAGGCGGTATCGAATGTCATCAATGAGCTCTACCGCCAGGGCGCGGACGTGATCTTCCAGGATACGCATGTCTCCGGACATGCCTGTCAGGAGGAGATCAAACTGATCTACGCGCTGACGCAGCCGAAGTTTGCGATTCCAGTTCACGGTGAATACCGCCACCTCAAGGCGCACGCGGGATTGGCGAAGACGATGGGCGTGGACAGTGAAAACGTGATTATTATGAAGTCCGGCGATGTCCTTGAGCTGTCCGAGGATGAGGCACATTTTGCCGGACACGTGCAGGCCGGCGGCATTATGGTGGATGGTCTCGGCATCGGCGATGTCGGGAATATTGTCCTGCGTGACCGGCAGCTTTTGTCGCAGAATGGTCTGATTATCGTCGTCATGACGCTTGACCGCTATTCCAACAGGATTTTGTCGGGGCCGGATATCATCTCCAGGGGCTTTGTCTATGTGAGAGAGTCGGAGGATCTGATGGAGGAGGCCAGGCGGGTGGTGTCAGCCGCGCTGGATACCTGCCTGAGCAAGCGCTGCGGCGACTGGGGAAAAATCAAAAATGTGGTGCGTGAGTCTCTGGGCGATTTTATCTGGAAACAGACAAAGCGTGACCCGATGATTCTGCCGATCATAATGGAAGTGGACGCGTAATGGCAAGAAACAGAAAAGCTGAGATAGGAAAAAAAGTAGGTCTGGGATTCCTGGAAACGGTGATCCATATTTGTGTTTATCTTCTGGTCATTCTCATTTTTATCCGGGCGGCCACGCTGGCATATGATTTTTCTTATGACGTGTTTGGCAATCCTGCCGCTTCGCGCTATGACCAGACCGTCTTTCAGTTTGAGGTGCCGGAGGGCGCCTCGGCCGGTGAGGTCGCGGATAAGCTGGAGGCCTCCGGACTGGTCAGGTATAGCCTTGCCTTCAGGATCAAGGCGAGATTGTCCAAACTGGAGAACAGTATCATTCCGGGCACCTACGAGCTGAGTCCATCCATGACCTCGGATGAGATCATGGTGATTCTGACGACGCCGCCGGTTGATGATGTGGATGCCCAGGCCGGTGAGGATGCCAGAGGGGAGATTGAGACGTCCGAGAGCACCGGTGAAGAGAATGGGGATCAGGAGAACGGCGAAGCGGGAGAATGAGATGGTTGCGGATGAGAGAATGCTTGCGTATATCCGCTCGCTGGACCGCGGTGAGCGCGCACTGATACGTACCATAAGAGAAGAGGCACAGGCAGCCGATGTTCCGGTCATCCGGCAGGAGACGGCCGGACTGCTGCGCGTGCTTCTTCGGATGACAAAGCCTGAGAAGCTCCTCGAAGTGGGAACTGCTGTGGGCTTTTCTGCGCTTTTCATGTGTGAATATCTGGACGCGGATGCGCATGTGACGACGATTGAAAATTCCAGACAGCGCATTCTGACCGCGCGGGAGAATTTTAAGCGCGCCGGACGGGCGCACATGATCACCCTGATCGAGGGTGACGCGTCCGAGGTGCTTGGGGAACTGCCGGACGGATTTGATTTTGTATTGATGGATGCCGCCAAGGGGCAGTATATCCGTCTTCTGCCGGAGGTGCGGCGTCTCCTGCGGGT
>CAYRDY010000025.1:21565-23820 GCA_964423195.1 uncultured Catenibacillus sp.
GGCAAAGAAGGACAGGCGAGTTTGCGCCGCCGTGACAGAGAGCGGAGCGCATCGCGACAAACTAAATGTCGACGTCTGCGACGGCCGGACAGGCTACAAGCCGCGGCGGCTGCGGAGCGCATCGTAAGGCGGCGCCGGCTGCCATCATAAAGGAGTTGTCATGAAAAAACCGGAATTGCTGGTCCCTGCCAGCAGCCTGGAAGTCTTAAAGACCGCCGTCCGCTTCGGCGCGGACGCGGTGTATATCGGCGGCGAGGCCTATAGCCTCCGGGCCAAATCAAAAAATTTTTCCATCGATGATATGGCGCAGGGGATTCGCTTTGCCCATGATTTTGGCGTGCGCGTATACGTGACCGCCAATATTTTTGCGCACAATGACGATCTTGCGGGCGTGCGGAGCTATTTTGAGGAATTGAGGCGTTTGCGGCCGGACGCGCTGATCATCTCGGATCCGGGCGTGTTCATGATGGCCCGCGAGGTCTGTCCGGAGATTGAGATCCACATCAGCACTCAGGCCAACAATACCAATGCGATGACATACCTTTTCTGGCATCGTCTGGGCGTGAAGCGCGTGGTCGCGGCGAGAGAGCTGAGCCTTGCGGAGATCCGGGAAATCCGGCGGAGGATCCCCGCGCAGATGGAGATCGAGTGTTTTGTCCACGGGGCGATGTGCATCGCCTATTCGGGGCGTTGCCTGCTCAGCAATTATTTTACCGGAAGGGATGCCAATCAGGGCGCCTGCACCCACCCGTGCCGCTGGAAATACGCGGTGGTGGAGGAGAGCCGTCCGGGGGAATATCTGCCGGTGGAGGAGAATGCGCGCGGCACATATATTTTTAATTCCAAGGATCTCTGCATGATCGGGCATCTGCCGGAGCTCTTTGAGGCCGGAATCGACAGCTTCAAGATCGAGGGGCGGATGAAGACGGCGTTGTATGTGGCGGCGGTTGCCAGAACTTACCGCCAGGCGATCGACGATTACGCGGCGGACCCTGCGCTGTACCGGTCAAAGCTCCCCTATTATCAGTCTGAGATCGCAAAATGCACATACAGGCAGTTCACGACCGGTTTTTTCTTTGGCAAGCCGTCACACGAGACACAGATTTACGATGAGAGCACCTATGTCAAAGAATATACATATCTTGGGATGATCGACGGGCAGAACGCCGATGGTCTGTACGGGCTGGAGCAGAAGAATAAATTTTCCGTCGGGGACGTGTTTGAGGTCATGAGGCCGGACGGCAGGGACGAGACGGTGCGGGTGCGGCGCATGACGGACAGCGCGGGGCAAGACATTGAGAGCTGCCCGCACCCGAAGGAGCGGATCTATGTGGATTTGGGCGTTAGGCTGGATGACGGCGACTTGTTGCGCCGCAGGGAAGAATAAACTTGTAATTGAGAGGTGTTGACGGATGTACACAGACGGGATCATTTTTGATATGGATGGCACGATCTGGGACACATGCCGCGAGGTGGCCGAGTCATGGACGGACGTCGCGAGAAAGTATGTGGCGGACATCAGGATTTCCATGGAAAATATCAGGGCGGGCATGGGACTGACCAAGGAGGCATTTGGCAGGATGGTCATGCCGCAGGTGGAGGACGAGGCGCTGAGGCTGAGAATCGTCAGGGAAGCCGCGGAATTTGAGAATGCGTACCTGAAATCGCACGGGACGACGCTGTACCCGCAGGTGATTGAGACGATGGCGGCACTGTCCACGAGATATCCGCTGTTTATCGTCAGCAACTGTCAGAACGGATATATCGAGACTTTTCTGGAAATGTATGACGCCGGCAAATATATCAGGGATTTCGAGAATCCCGACCGCACCGGCGAGGCCAAGGCCGGCAACATCCGCATCATCTGTGACCGCTATGGGCTTGCGGCCCCGGTCTATGTGGGCGACACGCAGGGCGACCTGGAGGCTTGCCGGGCCGCAGGCGTGCCGTTTATCTTTGCCGCCTACGGTTTCGGCAGTGTCGACGCCGGATCTTATGCCGCCCGGATCGAGCGCTTCGGTGAGCTGACAGAGTTGTTTGGCCATGCCGGTGACGGATTACAGGGATGCGCAGAAAAGCACCAATATTGACCTGTGAACACTTCCGGCGCCGCTGGGACATGATCCGATGCCAACATCACATGAAATATTCAAGTTTACAAGTCATTCCCTTTCTGGTATAATATGAGCACTTAGTGAGAACGAGCGATAGCGAAGTGCGAACTTAGTGCGAGTTATACCTGGATCCTTAGTGAG
>CAYRDY010000026.1:0-22756 GCA_964423195.1 uncultured Catenibacillus sp.
ATTTATCAGTATTGTGTCAAATTCCGTGCTTGCCCATCCTGGGAGAATATGCTAAAATGTTACAGGGACAAAAGAGCCGGTCTCCCATGCCGCGCGAGGATCCGCGGCATGGGGATCCTGCGGGCGTAAGGATGAGCCGGCTTTCATCCATGGTGGTGTCCCGCTTGCGGGGTATGGATATTTTCTATTAATTCAAAAAACAGACAGGGAGTGAAAAAATGGCCTATAATCAGATGCTTCAGAGTACGATTGAGGGCGTGAAGTCCATTGCGCGTACCGATCTGTGTGTGATGGACACGGAAGCAAATGTGATCGCGTCGACGATCAGTTCGGCCGATGAGTACAAAGATTCGGTCCGGGCTTTTGTTGATTCCCCGGCGGAGATTCAGGTCGTATCAGGCTATCAGTATTTCAAGATTTTTGACGGCGGGCAGTTGGATTATATCATGCTGATTCGCGGGGACAGTGACGACATTTACACGATCGGCAAACTTGTCGCTTTCCAGATCCAGAATCTGCTCTCCGCGTATAAAGAAAAGTTTGATAAAGAGAATTTTATCAAGAATGTCCTTTTGGACAATATGCTTCTTGTCGATGTGTACAATAAAGCCAGGAAACTTCATATCGACGCGGAGGCGCGGCGGGTGGTCTTTGTGATTGAGACCAACCGCGACAAGGACAGCAACGCCATGGATATCATCAAGAATCTCTTTGCGGGGCGGTCCAAGGATTTTATTACCGCCGTGGATGAGAAAAATATTATTCTGGTCAAGGAGCTATCGGACAGCGAAGATTATCCTGACCTTGACAAGACGGCCAGGATGATTGTCGATATGCTTGGCGCCGAGGCGATGTCCAACGCCTATGTCGCCTACGGCAATATTGTGGACAAGATCAAAGATATTTCCAAATCCTATAAGGAAGCGAAGATGGCGCTCGATGTGGGCAAGATTTTCAACAGCGAGAAGAACGTGTCGGCATACAACCGCCTGGGCATTGGCCGCCTGATCTATCAGCTGCCGATACCGCTCTGCAGAATGTTCATCGACGAAGTCTTTCCGGGGGTCACGCCGGATCAGTTTGACGATGAGACATTGCATACCATCAACAAATTTTTCGAGAACAGCCTCAATGTATCGGAGACGGCCAGACAGCTCTATATCCACAGAAACACACTGGTCTACAGGCTTGACAAGGTGAAAAAAGCTACCGGCCTTGACCTGCGTGTGTTTGAGGACGCGATCACGTTTGAGATCGCGCTGATGGTTGTCAAATACATGCATTATATGGAAAATAATGATTATTAGGATGCATGGCGGCGGCAGAGGAAACTTCCTTTGCCGTTACGCTTTCACGGAACCGGGGGATTTTTGAGATGGCATGATGATTAAATTGGGGGATTATGTTTGCTTGAATTTTAATTGAATTGGAGTTTTGTTTATGCAATTTTTAAAGACACTTTTTGCGCCTGTGGATATGACAGAGGGGACGCCGTGGAAAAAAATCGTCTTATTCACCGTGCCGATGCTGCTCGGCAATTTTGCGCAACAGCTCTATAATACGGTCGACAGCATTGTGGTCGGCAATTATGTAGGGGATAATGCCCTGGCGGCGGTCGGCAGCGCGGCGCCGATTTTTAACCTGCTGATCGTCTTCTTCGTGGGCATCGGCATGGGCGCCACCATCATGGTCTCACAGTATCTGGGGGCGAGGGATCGGGAGTCGCTCTCGAATACGATCGGAAATTGTATGGTGTTGACCGTGATCTCGGGGGTACTGGTGATGGTTATTGGACTGCCGGCTGCCCGTCCGCTTTTGGTACTCCTGAAAACGCCGGAGAGCATTATCGACTGGTGTACCTCATACCTGCGGATTCTGTTCTGGGGCGCGTTAGGCCTTGCCTTCTACAATATCCTGAGCAGTGTCCTGCGCGGGCTCGGCGATTCGGTATCCGCCCTGGTCTATCTTGTGATTGCCAGTATTCTCAATATTTTTCTTGATCTGCTCTTTGTGATTAAGTTTGACATGGGTGTATCCGGCGTGGCGCTCGCCACCATTATTGCCCAGGGCGTCTCAGCGTTTTTGTGTTTCCTGAAACTGTGCCGGATGACGGACATGTTTGATATGAAATGGCGGTATCTGCGCTGGCAGAAAAGATTTGCCGGCAAGATCATCCAGTTGGGGCTGCCGTCCGGTATCACCCAGGGCATTATCTCGATGGCGATGATTATTGTGCAGCCGCTGACCAACAGCTTTGGCGAACAGTTCATCGCGGCCAATGTCATCGTCATGCGCGTGGACGGTTTCGCCATGCTGCCGAATTTTTCCTTCGGTACCGCCATGACGACCTATGCCGGGCAGAATGTGGGCGCTGGAGCCTATGACCGGGTGTCGAAGGGCGCGAAGCAGGGGACAGTGCTCTCGCTTTGCACATCCGCGGTCATTACCGCGGTCATCCTCCTCTTCGGGCGCAACCTGATGGGCATTTTCACAAAGACGCCGGAAACGGCGGATCTGAGTATTCGGATGATGCGCGTGCTGGCTGTCGGCTATCTCGCCATGGCCGTGATCCAGAGCCTCTCCGGTATCATGCGCGGCGCCGGCGATACGGTGACGCCGATGTGGATATCAATTGTCCAGACGATTGTCCTGCGCGTCCCGATCGCGTACCTGCTTGTGAATCTGTCCAAGACAGAGGAATTGCCGACGGGCCGCGGCGAATTTCTCTATCTCTCGCTGGTCATCTCATGGGTCCTCGGCATGCTCATCACGCTGTTCTTCTATTTCAGGGGTAAATGGAAAGAGAAGGCGATTTCCTGACGACCCCAGGGACGAATGGAGGGAGAAGGCGATCTCCTGACGACCTCAGGGACGAATGGAGGGAGAAAGTGATCTCCTGACGGCGTTCTGGCGCGGAAAGGGTTGAAAAAAGAGATCATTGTTGTTATTCTATTAATAATGCATAATTAAAGAAAGGATGGTACATCAAATGGGTAATATGCCAGAATTGAAAATCGGTGTGGTTGCGGTGAGCAGGGACTGTTTCCCGGAGAGTCTGTCCGTGAGCAGGAGAAGGGCGCTGATAGAGGCTTACACGGCCAAATACGGCGCGGAGGAGATCTACGAGTGTCCGATCTGTATCGTGGAGAGCGAGATCCATATGGTGCAGGCGCTGGAGGATATCAAGGCGGCAGGGTGTAATGCCCTGGTGGTTTATCTCGGCAATTTCGGTCCGGAGATCTCGGAGACGCTGCTCGCGAAGCATTTTGACGGGCCGAAAATGTTTGTGGCTGCCGCCGAGGAGCGCGGCGACAATCTGATTCAGGGCCGCGGCGACGCGTATTGCGGCATGCTCAATGCCAGCTACAATCTGAAACTTCGGGGCGTGAAGGCCTATATTCCTGAGTATCCGGTCGGCACGGCCGAGGAGTGCGCGGACATGATTCATGAGTTCCGCCCGATCGCGAGAGCCGTCATCGGCCTTCAGAATTTAAAGATTATCAGCTTCGGGCCGCGTCCGCTCAATTTCCTCGCCTGCAACGCGCCGATCCAGCAGCTCTACAATCTGGGCGTGGAGATCGAGGAAAACTCCGAGCTGGATCTCTTTGAGGCGTTCAATAAGCATGCCGGCGACGCGCGCATCCCTGCGGTCGTGAAGGAGATGGAAGCGGAGCTCGGCGCGGGCAACAAGAAGCCGGAGATTCTGGCGAGGCTGGCTCAGTACGAGATCACCCTGAAGGACTGGATCGAGGCGCACCGCGGCTATCGCAAGTATGTGACCATCGCGGGGAAATGCTGGCCGGCATTCCAGACCCAGTTTGGGTTTGTACCTTGTTATGTCAACAGCCGCCTGACCGCCCAGGGGATTCCGGTGTCCTGCGAAGTCGACATCTACGGCGCGCTCAGCGAATTCATCGGCACGGTGGTCTCCGAGGACACTGTGACGCTGCTCGACATCAACAACAATGTGCCGGCGGATATGTACAGAGAAGAGATTGAGGGCAAGTTCCCTTATACGCATAAAGACATATTTATGGGCTTCCACTGCGGCAATACCGCATCCTCGAAGCTGACCTCCTGTGAGATGAAGTATCAGCTGATCATGGCGCGCTCACTGCCGGAGGAGGTCACTCAGGGAACGCTTGAGGGCGACATCGTGCCGGGCGACATCACTTTCTTCCGTCTGCAGAGCACGGCTGACGCTCAGCTGCGCGCCTACATCGCCGAGGGTGAGGTGCTTCCGGTGGCGACGAAATCCTTCGGTTCCATCGGCATCTTTGCCATCCCTGAGATGGGACGTTTCTACAGGCATGTGCTGATCGAGGGCAATTTCCCGCATCACGGCGCGGTCGCTTTCGGCAGGCACGGCAAAGCCCTGTTTGAAGTATTTAAATATATCGGCGTACCTGCCGGGGATATCGGCTACAACCAGCCGGCCGGCGTGCGCTACGCGACAGAAAATCCTTGGAAATAGGTCGGGCAGGGGCAGGCGGATGCGCCTGCCCCGATGTATAAGTATCATGGGAGGTTTGAGATGTTATTTATCGGTATAGATTTGGGCACGTCGGCGGTGAAATTGTTGTTGATGGACGAGACCGGAAGGATTCACAAGATCGTATCAAAGACATATCCGCTGTACTTTCCGCATCCGGGCTGGTCGGAGCAGAATCCTGAGGACTGGTACGCGCAGAGTATGGACGGCATCCGGGAACTGACCGCGGACTGCGACAAGTCTCAGGTCGCCGGAATCAGCTTTGGCGGGCAGATGCACGGCTTGGTGGTGCTGGATAGAGACGACGCGGTGATTCGCCCGGCGATCCTCTGGAATGACGGCCGCACCGAAAAAGAGACGCGGATGCTCAATCAGGACATCGGCAGGGAGAAGTTGTCGTCGTACACGGCCAATATCGCCTTTGCGGGATTTACCGCGCCGAAGCTGCTCTGGATGAGGGAAAATGAGCCGGAGCTCTTTGCAAGGATCGATAAGATCATGCTGCCGAAGGATTATCTGGCTTATCGGCTGAGCGGCGTGCACTGCACAGACTATTCGGACGCGTCGGGGACGCTGCTTTTGGATGTGAAAAATAAACGCTGGTCCAAAGAAATGATCAAAATCTGCGGCATTTCAGAGGCCATGCTGCCGAACCTTTTTGAGAGCTATGAGGTGGTCGGCCGTCTGAAGGCGGATGTCGCCGAAAGCCTCGGCCTGTCCGGGGATGTGAAGGTGATCGCCGGCGCCGGGGACAATGCGGCGGCTGCCGTGGGCACGGGCACGGTCGGCGACGGGCGCTGCAATATCTCGCTGGGCACGTCGGGCACCATTTTTATCTCCAGCAGATCGTTTGGCGTGGACGCGCACAATGCCCTGCACTCCTTTGCCCACGCGGACGGGCATTATCACCTTATGGGATGTATGCTGAGCGCGGCATCCTGTAATAAGTGGTGGATGGAGGATATTCTGGAAACCACGGATTATGACAGGGAGCAGGAGCGCATCGGGCGCCTCGGCGAGAATCATGTGTTTTATCTGCCGTATCTGATGGGTGAGCGCTCGCCGCACAATGATCCGAAGGCGCGCGCGACGTTTACCGGCATGACCATGGACACCACGCGCGCGGATATGACCCAGGCCGTTTTGGAGGGCGTGGCTTTCGGTCTGCGCGATTCGCTGGAGGTGGCGCGCTCTCTGGGGCTTCATATTGAGCGCACCAGGATCTGCGGCGGCGGCGCGAAGAGCCTTCTGTGGAAAAAGATCATTGCCAACGTCATGAATCTGAAGGTGGATGTGATCGGGAGCGAGGAGGGTCCGGGCTTTGGCGGCGCGATCCTGGCCGCCGTGGGCTGCGGTGCCTATGAGAGCGTGGAGGACGCGGCGCAGAAATTGGTTCAGGTCGTCGACACGGTGGCGCCGGAGCCGGAATTGGTCGAAAAATATGAAAAACAATATCAGAAGTTCAGTCAGATTTATCCGGCGATGAAGACTTTATTCGGAAAATTATCCTGACACGGGCAAAAGAGCAGGCAGAATGATGATGTTTTGCGCGTCATTCTGCCTGAAAAACGCCTGATTTCATGTCTATAAAATATTTTCATGAAATTGAAAGATTATTTTGGCAAAAAATTTTGAAATTCCTGATCGTGTGTGGTATACTTATAGGAAACTATGTCATTTGACTTGAGAGGTATGTGAATAGCGATGCTGAACGAGAGAAAGATCCGGCTGATGACGAAGACGGCGATATATGAGAAGGGCAAGGGCAGAGAAGACATGAAGGTCAGCAGTTACGGCGGCAGTGATTATGTGCGGTACAATACGCTGAAGACGCTGATTTGCGCGGCGGTGGCCGGCCTCCTGATCATCTTCATGGGCATTCTCTATAAGATGGATGATATTCTGGCCAATATCATGAGGTTAGATTATCTGAGGATTGGGCGTGACCTGCTGGTTGTCTTCCTGGTTTTCCTCGGCGTTTACGCGGTAGCCGGCCTGATCTTTTATCAGCAGAAATATTACCGCGCGAGCAAGCGGCTCAAGAAATATCAACTGAGTCTGAAGAAAATCGCATCGATCGCCAAACATGATGCCGCAAGACACTACTAGGAGGAAAAAAAGTGGACGCGATATTTGAAGTTCGAAACAGGATTACAAAAATATACAAGGATTACGAGTTTTTGTTCAGGACAGCGGCAAAATTTATTTTTGCGATCGTCATCCTGAATTATCTGAAGGATCAACTCGGATATTATGAGATTCTGAATCTTTTTTCGATCCGCATATTCCTCTCTGTCGTGTGCGCCTTCATTCCGGTGCCGTTTGTGGTTCTGGTGATGGGGATCGTGGCGCTGCTGCATCTGGTCAAGCTGTCTGTTGTGATCGGCGGACTGTCCGCCGTTGTATTTATCATCGCTTATTTTTTGTATGTCCGTTTTGCGCCGTCGCAGGGACTCTTTATGCTGGCGATCGCGGCGCTCCTGCCTTTCAATATGCACTATGTGGTAGCCTTTATTCTGGGCATGTTTTACTCGCCTGTGACGGTGATACCTGCGATTCTGACGGTCGTGATGATCAGATTTGTCGACTGCGCGAAGGACGCTGCGGGTGCGCTGGCGGGCAGCAAGGAGATAGAGAGTATTCTGGCATCCTATCAGGGAATGGTGGATCGGCTGCTGGATGACAAGACGGTGATCGTGACAGCGGCGGCGCTGGTGGTGATCATTGTGGTGGCCTATGTCATCTCCAGACTGCCGTTTGATTTTTCGTGGTATGTGGCGATCGCGGCGGCGGCTGTGGCCGGCGCGGTGGTTCAGATCTTTACGGGATCCTTTTTCCAGGTTGATGTCAATCTGGGCAGAGCTTTGATCGGCATCGTCGTCGGAGCTGTGGTGGCCGCATTCCTTCAGTTCATGAAGTGTGTGGTCGATTATCCGAGAAAAGAGTTTGTACAGTTTGAGGACGACGATTATTATTACTATGTGCGCGCCATCCCGAAGCTCGGAAGCGAGCAGGCATATACAGATGAAGATTGGCGCGGCGCCCCGGAGGGCATGGATGACCGACGGGCGGACGCAAGGAAGCGGGCGGACGTTGCCGGACAGCAGCGGCCGGTTGAAAGCCGGCAGCCTGCGGGGGACAGAGCGAATTATGACACCGGCCGACAGCCGACGGGCGGCGATGTCTTTCCGGCGGGCGGCGTGGATGATTACGGTTTCTTCGATCAGGATCAGGGCAAGTTTTGACAGGTAACGAGACAGAGCAGGAGGCAGGGTATGTTAGCGCATGTATGGCAGGTTATCAAAGAGACATTTACGCTTGGGGCATACTCTGCGCTGAGAGTATCCTCGATTATTGAGATCATTCTCATCGCTGTCGTCATCTATAATATTTTGATGTGGTTTAAGAACACCAGGGCGTGGACGCTGCTGAGGGGTATTCTGGTGATCATCTTTTTCGCGATTTTCGCCTATCTCTTCGAGCTGAATACCATTATCTGGATCCTGGAGCGGACTTTCAGCGTTCTCGTGATCTGTGTGTTTATCGTCTTTCAGCCGGAGCTGCGGCGCGCGCTTGAGCAGTTGGGGCGGAAGAATTTTCTGTTTTCACTGTTTGGACCGAGCGATGCGCAGTCCGGTGAGAAGCATATGAACGAGCACAATATTAATGAGGTGATCAGGGCGGCTTATGATATGTCAAAGGCCCGGACGGGGGCGCTGATCGTGATCGAGAAAAATGTTCAGCTCAGCGAGTACGAGCGGACGGGGATCACGCTGGATGCCGTTGTCTCAAGCCAGCTACTGGTCAATATATTTGAACACAATACGCCGCTCCATGACGGCGCGGTGTTTATCAGGGACAACAGGATTGTGGCGGCGACATGTTATCTGCCGCTCACTGACAATATGGAACTGAGCAAGGAACTGGGGACGAGACATCGCGCCGCGGTGGGCATCAGCGAGGTGTCGGACAGCCTGACGATCGTCGTGTCCGAGGAGACGGGCGCCGTATCGCTGGCCAACGAGGGCAAGCTGCGGCACAATCTGTCGGCGGATACCCTTCGCCGGACGATCAGCAAGGCGCTGGCGGCGGAAAATGCCGGCGGGAAAAAGCTGGGCGTGCTAAAAGGAATCAGGAAGAATGAAAAAAAAGCTGCTGAATAATCTGGGGATGAAGTTAATATCGATTGTGGCGGCGATTTTTATCTGGCTGATCATCGTCAATGTGGACGACGCCTACGATACGAAGCGAATCTCACTTCCGGTTCAGGAGATCAACGCCGAGGACCTGGAGAGTCTCAACAAGACTTATGAGGTGGTTGCGGGCAGCACGGCCACGGCCACGATCAGAGCCCGGACTTCGGTGCTGATGCATTTGGACAGCGATGATTTCACGGCCACGGCGGATCTGAGCAAGATGTCCGATACCGGCGCGGTGTGGGTGGATATCGCCTTGAAGACGCCGATGAGCGGTGTGGAGATCATACCGGACAACAATGTCTATCAGGTGTCGACCGAGAATCTGGTGGAAAAGCAGTTTCCGGTGACGGTCAGGATTGACGGGCAGGTTGCCTCCGGCTACTATCCGGGCGAGGTGCGGACCACGCCGAATATCATCAATCTCAGGGGCTCGGAGACGTCGATCAACAGCATCAGGGAAGTGATGGTGGCGATCGACATTTCAGGCTATTCCTCGAATATCAACAAGACCGGCCTGAAACCGGTGCTGAAGGATTTCAATGATCAGGTGATCGATGCCGGACGCATCACGATGGACGCGGAGACGATCGATGTCTCCATCACCATGCTGCGGACAAAGACTGTGCCGGTCAATATGGCATTCACGGGCGCGCCGGCGGACGGATATGTGGTCATCTCTCAGGATATGCCGGAGACAACGGTGACGGTCGCGGGGCTGAAGGCCGATCTGGATAAGATCGACGCTTTGAAGATGAGCTTTGACCTGTCCGGCGCTTCCGAGAGCATTGAACAGACAGTGCTTTTCAGAGAATTTCTGCCGGAAAATATTTATCTGGTGGACGGCGACCTGGAGACGAGCGGGGTGCCGGTCAATATTGTGATCGAGCCGGTGACTTCGAGAAATATTGACGTCAATTTCAGCGATATTATCCTGCAGGGGGCATCCGCCTCGCTGAACTACGGACTCTACAGCGGTGCGTCGACGGTGAGCATCACGGTGACCGGAGCCAAATCCGTCGTCGACGCCATGACCGCGGCTGATCTGGCTGTCAGCGCCGATGTGACCAACCGCCGGCAGGGCATCATCTCGATTCCGCTGACCGTGCAGGTCAATGCCGCGCTTTCGAATGTCACCGCCGAGGGAGACACGGTGACGATGCAGGTCAGCGATAAGGAATGAATTGCGAACAGGGCAGAGCGGCTTTCTGCCGCCGCTGCTTTGAGAAATAAAAAGAATGGGGGATATACGATGGTTAAAGGTAAAGTAGTTGTTGCGGATCCGTCAGGTCTTCAGCTTCGCTCGGCCGGGCAGCTGTGCAAGGAAGCGTCCCATTTCAGGTCGCAGGTGCTGCTCATGAGGGGGAGCAATGTGATGGATGCCAAGAGCGTACTCAATCTTCTCGGCGCAGGGATTCAGGGCGGGGATACCCTGGAGCTGTCCTGCCAGGGGCAGGACGAAGATGAAGCATTTCAAGTGATCAAAGCATTGATTGAGGGCGGTCTCTCGGAGGCGTAGTTCATAATGATATACAGGAGGAACCGATATGTTGAATTATCAAAAATATAAGAGAAATCCGGTGCTGAATTATCCGGAGAGGAAATGGCCGGACAGAGAGATACAGAAGGCGCCGATATGGTGCAGCGTCGATCTGAGGGACGGCAATCAGGCGCTGATCGATCCGATGGTGGTCGAGGAGAAGGTCGAATTTTTCAATCTGCTTGTGAAGCTGGGCTTCAAGGAGATCGAGATCGGTTTTCCGTCCGCCTCCCAGATCGAGTTTGATTTTCTGCGCACGCTCGTCCACCGCAAGCTGATTCCTGACGATGTGAAGGTGCAGGTGCTGACGCAGTGTCGCCCGCACCTGATCAAGCGCACGTTTGAGTCGATCGAGGGCATCAAGAATGTGATCCTTCACATTTACAATTCGACATCCGTGCTGCAGCGCGACGTCGTCTTCCATCTCGACAAGGACGGCATCAAGCAGATCGCGGTCGACAGTGCCGCGATGGTCAAGGAATACGCGAAGGATTTCGACGGCAATCTCTGGCTTGAGTATTCGCCGGAGAGCTTCACGGGCACAGAGGTCGATTTTGCGCTTGAGGTCTGTGAGGCTGTCAAGGATGTCTGGCAGCCGACGGTGGAGCGGCCGATCATCATCAACCTGCCGGCGACGGTGGAGATGACGACGCCGAATGTCTACGCCGATCAGATCGAGTGGATGGGCACGCATTTCTCGGAGCGGGAGAAAATCATTCTCAGCGTCCACCCGCACAATGACCGCGGCACAGGCATCGCCGCCACGGAGCTGGCACTCCTGGCCGGCGCGGACCGCGTGGAGGGCACGCTGTTCGGCAACGGCGAGCGCACGGGCAATATCGATATCCTCAATGTGGCTTACAATATGTTTTCCCAGGGCATTGATCCTGAGTTGAATATCGAAAATATCAATGAGATCATCGAGGTGTACGAGCGCTGCTGCAAGATGCCGATTGATCCGAGACATCCGTACGCCGGAAAGCTGGTATTTACCGCGTTCTCCGGCTCCCACCAGGATGCGATCAATAAGGGCGTCAAGGCCATGAATGAGCGGAAGTCTCCATATTGGGAAGTGCCGTATCTCCCGATCGATCCGTCGGATATCGGGCGCGACTATGAGCCGGTCGTGCGCATCAACAGCCAGTCCGGCAAGGGCGGCGTGGCGTTTATCCTTGAGCAGTATTACGGCTTCAAGCTGCCGAAGGAGATGCACAAGGAGTTTGCGGATGAGATTCAGAAGATCTCCGAGAAGCAGGGTGAGGTCACGCCTGAGCAGATCATGAACAAGTTCAGGGAATTGTACATCAACGCGAAATACCCGCTGCATTTCAGGAAGGTGAAGATCGAGGATATCAGCGAGCAGCATGATACGTTTGATACGAAGATCACGCTGAGATATACGGACGGCGACGAGGAGAAAGTGATCGAGGGTTACGGCAACGGACCGATCGACGCTGTGAAACACGGGCTCTGTCAGCAGGCCGGCTTCAATACGCGGCTGACTTTCTATTCAGAGCACGCGCTGACGATCGGTTCCGACTCGCAGGCCGCGACTTATATTCAGCTTGTCGACGCGGCGACCGGCAAGGCGGCATTCGGTGTCGGCGTCAGCTCAAATATTACGCGTTCATCGATCCGGGCAATCTTCAGCGCCATCAACCGGCTGTACTTCCGGTGAAATGAATGAGGAAGAAGGTATTCCGGCGAATTGCCGGGATACCTTTTGTCACATGGATATAGGGCGAAAGGAGTCCGGATTTGATTGAAAAAATCATAAAACTTTATGAAAATTACAGATAGATGATACTATATGTTTTTTTTGTAGGGATGACGACATTGGTCAATATCGTCGTTTTCTGGCTTTTTTCAGATGTGTTCCGGATTTATTATCTGGCGGCGAATCTGGTGGCATGGGCGGCATCGGTGCTGTTTGCCTATGTGACGAACCGCCGTTTTGTGTTTAAGAGCAAGGTCCGGGGCGTATGGAATATTCTGCGGGAGATGGTGATGTTTGTCTCAGCGCGGGTGATGTCCGGCGCGGGTGACATGCTGATCATGTTTATCTGTGTGGATGTCCTGCATCTGGGCAATCTGGCCGGCAAGATCGCCAGCCAGATATTTGTTGTCGTATTTAATTATGTCTTCAGCAAGCTGATCGTATTTAAAAAGAAAGGCTGAGCGCCGGCGGATGCGCTGTGGGAAGGGGCATTCGCGTCCAGCGATGAGATGATTCGCAAAATATCAAATTTTTTTCACAATCGTTTCACATCAAAGACACAAATCGCTGGTAAAGTATAAGCATCAAAAGAAAATCAACCTGATAAGATTCACATGGCGGTTCAGACGGCTCTGAACCGCTGCAGACTTCTATCAGCAGGAAAGGGGTATCTGCAATGAAAGATGATTTTGAAAAAAAGGATATTTCAGACAGCACAGGTCACGCTTCTGAGGATGAACAGCATGTGGCTGAAGATACTGCCGGACTGAGTGGTGAAAATACAGAGCAGCAGTCTGACAGTGCGCCAGGTGACGGCCAGGCAGCGGACAGTGCCCAGGAGGGCAGCACGGTATACCGTTACAGCGGCAGCCAGCTTTACCGCAGCCAGGAGACCGACGGCTATGGCCAAGGCGCAGGCAGCGGCTATGGGCAGGGCGGTTACAGCGGTACGGGCGGCAGCTATGGCACAGGAAGCGGCTACGGCCAGAGTACAGGTGGCAGCTACGGCACAGGCACAGGTGGCAGCTACGGCCAGAATGCGAATGGCAGTTATGGGCAGAGCGGTTACAACGGTGCGGGCGGCAGTTATGGCACAGGCGCAGGCGCTGGCGGCTATGGCCAGAGCGCGGGCAGCAGCTACGGTCAGAGCGCAGGTGGCAGTTACGGCCAGAGCGGCTACAGCGGCGCTGGCGGTAGTTATAGCCAAGGCACGGGCGGTGGCTACGGCCAGAGTTCGAATAGCAGCTACGGTCAGGGCACAGGTGGTAACTATGGTGCGGGTGGCAGCTATAGCACAGGCAGTAGCTACGGTCAAGGCACGGGTAGCAGCTATGGCACAGGAAGCGGCTACGGTCAGGGCGCGGGCGGCAGTTACGGCGGCTACGGTCAGAGTTCGAATGGAAGCTATGGTCAGAGCGGCTACAACAGCGCAAACGGCGGTTACAGCCAGAGCACGAACGGCGCCTATGGCGGTGCGGGCGGCAGCTACGCACAGGGCGGCTCATCCGGGAAGCCGGTGAAAAAGAAAAAGAGAAGATTTGTGATTGACGGATGGAAGAAGGCCGTCTGTTACGGCCTGATATTCGGGCTGGTGGCCGGCGTCGTCTTTGAGGGCATTCATCTGGCGGGAAATGCATTGGCATCCCGAAAAAATCAGGGCAACGGCTCAAACGAACGCGTGGTCAATGTTGTCAAGACATCATCGGAGGAAGTGGACACGATCGGCATGGAGGGCGTCTCTGATATTGTCAGGGAAGTCATGCCATCCATTGTCGCGGTCAATACCGTGATTGAGGAGCAGATGCGCGACTGGTTCGGACGGACTTATTCCCAGGAGGGTGAGGGCGCAGGCACGGGCTTTATATTCAGCGAGGACGGCGAATACCTGTATCTGGCGACCAATTTCCACGTCATCGAGAATTCAAAGGAGATCTCAGTCGTGTTTAATGATGATTCGAGTGTACCGGCTGAGATCAGAGGATATGATGAAAATGCCGACGTCGCCGTTCTTCTGGTGAAACTTTCGGATTTGTCCGATGAGACGAAAAATGCGATCAAGGTGGCGGTGATCGGTGACTCGGATGCCCTGGAAGCGGGAAACGGCTCGATAGCGATCGGCAACGCGCTGGGCTATGGCCAGTCTGTGACCACAGGCGCGATCAGCGCCGTTGAGCGCACCGTGCAGCTCACGGACGGCGAGATGACCCTGATCCAGACCGAGGCCGCCATCAATCCGGGCAACAGCGGCGGGCCACTGCTCAACGATAGGGGAGAGGTCATCGGTATCAACACGGTCAAATATTCCGAGACGAAAGTTGAGGGTATGGGTTTTGCCATCCCGATCAATTCCGCCATGGAGACGATCAATGACATCCTCAGCGGTAAGGTCGCAAGTAAATCAGACACTGTCTATTTTGGCATTCGCGGAGGCACGGTGTCGGAGGCGCTGGCCCAGGAGATCGGCTGCCCGCAGGGCGTCTATGTCGGCTATGTCTATCAGGGTTCCGCCGCGGAGCGGGCCGGGCTGCAGGTCGATGACATCATCACGGAGTTTGACGGCACCGCGATCACTACCTTTGAGGAGTTGCAGGCATGCCTGGCCAAGCACAGGCCGGGCGACCGGGTGGATCTGGTCGTCTATGAGCCGGACAGCCGGGGCGGTTACAGCGAGAGCCAGAAGCTGACGACGATTCTCGGCTCCATGGAGGAAGCGCCGGACGAGTATTAAAAAGAGAGACTGGAGGCACTGCCGGGTGAGCATTAAAACGGAAAACCGGAAGAAACACTATAAAAATCCATAGGAAATAAAGAGGCACCCTCAGGGACATATAAAGCCTGGGGGTGCCTGTTTTTTACTCTATGGGTTTCAGTCAGTGCGCGTCTTTTCCATATATCTTTGGCTATTTCGCTGCTAAAAATTTATAATTCTTTAAGTTGAATAAGCCATGATAATCGTATATAATAATTATCAGGTAAATTCATCGCGCGTTAGAGATCTGCGTCAGACACCCGCACCATGGATCTGTGGCGGATATTCGCGTCGGACATATAAGAGTTAACCATTTACAGGAGGAAAATTTGATGAACGATCAGGATAAAGATGAGCTTGCAAAGGGCGGCTCGTCTGATGATAATAAGGACAAGCCGACTGACGATAAGGATTACGAGGATATCTGTTATGTCTGCAGGCGGCCGGAGAGCAAGGCGGGGAAGATGATCCGCCTGCCGATCAACAACATGTGCGTCTGCCAGGACTGTATGCAGCGCAGTATTGACGCCATGAACAACAGCGGCATCAATTACGAGGATATGCTGCGCAAAATGGATCCGAATCTGATGCGGATGTTCAACATTCAGGATATGTTCGGCATGGGCAAGGACGCGGAGATCCCCAAGGCACAGCGCCTGAAGAAGAAAAAGCCGGCGGAGGAAAAGAAGCCGGTTCTGGATATTAAAAACATCCCGCCGCCGCACAAAATCAAGGGAATGCTCGATGAGTATGTGATCGGGCAGGAGTACGCCAAGAAAGTGATCTCGGTGGCGGTCTACAATCATTATAAGCGGGTGGCGACCAACACACTGGATGAGATTGAGATCGAGAAGTCCAATATGCTGATGATCGGGCCGACTGGCTGCGGCAAGACGTATCTGGTGCGGACACTGGCCAGGCTTCTGGATGTGCCGTTGGCCATCGCGGACGCCACATCTCTGACGGAGGCCGGTTATATCGGCGATGATATCGAGAGCGTTGTCTCAAAGCTTTTAGCGGCGGCGGATAATGATGTGGATAAGGCGGAGCAGGGCATTATTTTTATTGACGAGATTGATAAAATCGCCAAAAAGAAAAATACGACCAGCCGCGATGTGAGCGGCGAGTCCGTGCAGCAGGGATTGCTCAAACTGCTTGAGGGCAGCGAGGTGGAGGTGCCGGTGGGCGCCAGCAGCAAAATTGCCATGGTGCCGCTGACCACCGTGAACACGCGCAATATCCTGTTTATCTGTGGCGGCGCGTTCCCGGATCTCGAAAATATTATCAAGGAGCGGCTGAATGAGCGCAGTTCGATGGGTTTTATCGCCGATCTGAAGGACAAATATGACAATGAGAAGGATCTGATCAGCAAGGTGACGGTTGAGGATCTGAGGGCTTTCGGCATGATTCCGGAGTTTATCGGCCGTCTGCCGGTAATCTTTACCTTAAAAGAACTGACAAAGGATATGCTGGTGAGGATTCTGAAGGAGCCGAAAAATGCTATCATCAAGCAGTATCAGAAGCTGCTGGCGCTCGACGAGGTGGATCTGCGCTTTGACGACGATGCACTGGAGGCCATTGCCGAGAAAGCCTTGAAGAGAGGAACCGGAGCGAGAGCACTGCGCTCGATCATCGAGGAATTCATGCTGGATATCATGTATGAGATTCCGAAGGATGACAATATCGGCAGCGTGACGATCACACGCGCCTATATCGAGAATACGGGCGGTCCGCTGATACAGATGCGCGGCGTGGCAGCCATTACCGGCTAGCGGAGGCGTGCGCTGGATCAGTATGGGACGGTGCGGCGTGAGACCTGCATTGTCGCGACCGCTTATGAATATGAAGACAGACGGGGAATCCCGTTGAGTGATACAAATTTTAAGGAGGAATCGCAATGGCAATTTTAGATGATGTCAAAAAGGGACTGACGGATGTATCTGAGACAATTGTTAAGAAATCCAATGAGATTGTGGAGGTTCAGAAATTAAAACTGAAAAAGAGCAGTCTGGAGAAGGATATCAGAGAAGCCTATCTTGAACTGGGGAAAATGTATTACAAACACATAGAAAAAGACGGCGCGGCCGATGAGAACGCGCAGGATGCTTACACCCGCATTGTCGAGGCGAAGGAGGCTGTGGCGGAATTGACCGCCAAACTGGAGCAGTTCAGCAGGGAGCGGACTTGCCCTGTATGCGGCGAGAAGTCATCCAAAGATATGGTCTATTGTCCGCACTGCGGTCATAAATTTGAAGTGTGTGCGGATGATCACGCGGCGGAGGAGGCAAAGGCCAAGGTCGCCGAGGCGAAGGAGAAGGTCGGCGAGGCTGTGGAGAGCGTGAAGGAGAAGGTCGGCGATGCCGTGGAGATCGTGAAGGAAAAGATCGGCGATGCCGCGGAGACGGTCAGACATAAGGCCGAATGCGCGGAGAGCGCTGGGAGTGAAGAACCAGAGGCCTCAGAGGAGAGCGAGGGCTCGGCGTGCGGTCAGGATGCTCAGACAGAATGCGGCGGGTCCGCGGAGGGCGCGGAAGAAGAAAGCGATCAGGCCGAATGAAGATGAAGGATTTGATGCTGAAACGTGACAATGCGTGGCAAGTTTTCGGGAAAAGGGAGCGCGAGGCCGTCTACGCGTTCGCCGAGGATTATAAGGCGTTTCTGAACGCGTCCAAGACAGAGCGGGAGTGCGTGACTGTCATGTCCGAGCTGTTGGCGCGCGCCGGCTTTCGTGAACTTGAGACTGAGCGCGTCTCAGATTTGCGGCCCGGAGACAAAATTTACGCAAACGTGCGAGAAAAGGGCCTTGTGGCCGCAGTCATCGGCGAGCAGCCGCTGACAGACGGCATGAATATTATCGGCGCGCATGTTGACTCGCCGAGGATGGATCTCAAGCCGGTGCCGCTCTATGAGGACGCGGAGCTGGCATTCTTGAAAACACATTATTATGGCGGAATAAAAAAATATCAGTGGACGACGATCCCGATGGCTATTCACGGTGTTGTCTACAACCGTGACGGTGAGAAAATAACGATCTCGATCGGCGAGCGGGACGACGACCCGGTATTTACGATCAATGAAATTCTTGTACATCTGAGCCAAAAGCAGATGGTTCGCAATGCGAATGAGGTGGTGAGGGCTGAGGAGCTGAATGTCCTTGTCGGCAGCATCCCGATTGACGGCGCGGAGGAAGCGCATGTGAAGGAGGCCGTGAAGGCCGCGGTGCTTCAGTATCTGTATGACACATACGGGATTGCGGAGCGAGATCTGATCACGGCTGAGATTGAGGTCGTGCCGGCGCACCACGCGCGCGACATCGGCTTTGATCGCTCGATGGTCGGCGGCTACGGGCAGGACGACAGAGTCTGTGCCTATACGGCACTGCGGGCGCTGATGGCTGTGGAGCATCCGCAAAGGACCTGCGTGTGCCTGCTGTCAGATAAGGAGGAGATCGGCAGCGGTGGCGTCAGCGGTGTGCGCTCGCGGGTCTATGAAAATGTCTTCCGAAGGATCATGGCAGGGCGCAATGGCCATTGTGATGAATTTGAGTACTGCCGTTGCATCGAAAATTCCAAAATGCTCTCATCGGATGTGGCACCGGGATTTGAGCCGTCGTATCCAAGGGCCTTTGACAAAAATAATATTGCCTATGTCGGGCATGGCACCTGTCTGATGAAATATACGGGTGTGCGCGGAAAATCCGGCACGAATGACGCCTGCAGCGAATTTTTCCATGAGGTGGCGCAGGTCTTTGACGAGCATCAGATTCTCTGGCAGACGGGCGAACTCGGCATTGTCGATCTGGGTGGCGGCGGAACCATCGCCGTGGATATGTCGGAGATGGGCCTGCAGGTGATCGACTGCGGCGTGCCGCTCCTCTCGATGCACTCACCGTTTGAGGTGACGAGCAAGGCGGACATTTACGGCACATATGAGGGCTTCAAAGTTTTCCTGAAGTGTCTATAGTTAGCCAAAGACAACAATTCAGGTCTGTCTGTATCCTGACGTCGGAAGAAAAGTTTGGGAGTAAACTTCCAAATCTACCTTGATGACGCATTAAAGTGCGTCGAGGAAGAGAAAAATTTGAATATTGTTTGTATATTCAGGCTGTGCGGCGCTTACGCGCCGCACAGATTTGTTTACAGGAAGGGAATGTGAAAAAAGTCTGTAAATAGAAATCTTCTATGATAATGTTTACAGCAAAACATTATCACATGAATGATTCACATGAGTTTTCTCGGAAGATTTCTCTCCTCAAGCGTTTCCAGGAGCGCTGTCGGCTGTTCAAATTTGCTGAGAAGGATCATGGCGGCGATGATATACGGTTTGTATCCAGCCTGCCTGTACAGCGCCGTGCGGCAGCGGTCGAAGACGGACGCGTCCACTTCCCCGGCATCGCAGGACACACCGGTGATATCCGCCGGAAGACAGTGCAGGTAGAGGGCACTGCCGTTTCTTGTGGTCTTCATCATTTTTTCCGTGCAGGACCAGTCTCTGTGTTCGGCATTTTCCGCGAGTAATTCCTTTTCAAGTCTGTCGATGCCCTCAGAATCACCCCGGCCGTAGAGTTCTGTTCGTCTCTCCATGGCCGCGAACGGCGCCCAGCTCTTTGGATAGACAATGTCGGCGTCACTGAAGGCCTCGGCCATATCGCTGGTGCGCCTGTAGGAACCGCCGGACGCGGCGGCATTTTTTTCGGCTGTCGCCTCGACCTCCGGCATCACATCGTAGCCCTGCGGGTGCGCCAGGACGACGTCCATGCCGAAGCGGGTCATCAGGCCGATCACGCCCTGAGGCACGGACAGCGGTTTGCCGTATGAAGGCGAATAGGCCCAGGTCATGGCGATTTTTTTCCCTCTGAGATTTTCGACGCCGCCAAATTCGTGGATCAAGTGAAGCATATCCGCCATGCACTGGGTCGGGTGGTCAATGTCACACTGCAGATTGACCAGCGTCGGGCGCTGCTCCAGGATGCCGTTTGCGTAGCCCTCACTGACGGCGGACGCCACCTCGCGCATGTAGGCGTTGCCCTTGCCGATATACATATCATCCCGAATGCCGATCACGTCGGCCATAAAAGAGATCATATTGGCGGTCTCCCGCACGGTCTCCCCGTGCGCCAGCTGGGATTTGCCCTCGTCGAGATCCTGCACTTCCAACCCCAGAAGGTTGCAGGCCGAGGCAAACGAGAAGCGGGTGCGGGTGGAATTGTCTCGGAACAGCGAGACGGCGAGGCCGCTGTCAAAGACCCGCGTTGAGATATTGTGTTCTCTCAGGCGTCGCAGCGCGTCGGCCACGGTAAACACGGCCTCAATTTCATCGTCCGTCTTTTCCCATGTCAGAAAAAAATCGTTGTTGTACATTTTTTTAAAGTCAAGCCTGTTCAGCCTGTCTATCTCATTCTGAAGAATTTTCATTGAAATACCCTCCCTCATATCATGAAGTTTTGCGCTCCTGTCGCGGCGCAGCCGGATCAGACGATCGTTGCGATAAAATCGTTAGCGCTCGGCGCGGCGCGTCCCGCGAAGATCATCGGATGGATCAGACGATCATTCCGGTAAAATTGGCAGCGCCGCCGCGGCGCGTCCTGCGAAAATCATCGGCCTGGTCAGTCGGACGACGCGAGATAAATCTGCGGCAGCAGGGCGTAGACAGCGGCGCACACGACCAGATCCTGTTTCCATGTCTTTTCATTTGGCGCGTGGGCCTGAGCTTCCGCCCCCGGCCCGAAGCCGATGCACGGGATGCCGTTTCGGCCCATGATGGAGACGCCGTTGGTGGAGAAGGTCCACTTGTCGGTCAGCGGGCGGGATTTTCGCGTGGTCTCCGTCTCAGGGCTGCCGATGCGGCAAGGGCCGAAAAGGGTCTTGTACGCCTCCTCCATGGCTCTGGTGACCCGATGGTTCTTTGGGATCACCCAGGTCGGGAAATAGCACGCGATCGGGTAGGCGAGGCCGGTGTAGGACGGACGGCTGTATTCATACATGGAAACTTTCACGTCCCCGCCGTAATTTTGCACGGCTGGCAGGGCGCGGATCTCCTCAAGACAGCTCTCCCAGGTCTCTCCGGCGGTCATGCGGCGGTCAAGCGACACGGCGCAGGAATCAGCGACGGCGCAGCGGCTCGGCGATGTGTAAAAGATCTGTGAGACCGTGACTGTCCCGCGCCCCAAAAAGCGCGCCTCCTCCCACTGATCATTATAGCGGGGATCAAGCATCCTCGATAGACCCTTGATTCCGGCGCCGTCGATACCTGCATCGACTTCGGCGCCGTTTTCGTTGAGAGCGCGGATATCCTGGATGATGTCCGCCATTTTGTAGATGGCGTTGTCGCCGCGCTCCGGCGCCGAACCGTGGCAGGAGATGCCGCTGACGTCGATGCGGATTTCCATGCGTCCGCGCTGGCCGCGATAAATCCCGCCGTCCGTCGGCTCCGTCGACACGACGAATTCAGGGCGGACGTGATCCTCATGGATGATGTACTGCCAGCAGAGTCCGTCGCAGTCCTCCTCCTGAACCGTTCCGGTCACCAGAACGGTCAAGCGGTCGTCCAGCATGCCGAGATCCCGCATGATTCTGGCGCCGTAGACGGCGGAGACGATGCCGCCCAGCTGATCGGAGGCGCCACGCCCGCCGATCTCCGTGTCCGTCTCAAAACCGTCATAGGGGTCAAAAGACCAGTTATTGATATTGCCGATGCCGACGTTGTCGATGTGGGCATCGTAGGCGATCAGCGTCTGTCCGTGTCCCATATAGCCCAGCACGTTTCCCATGGGGTCGATATCGACGCGGTCAAAGCCGACGGCGCGCATCTCCTCGGCGATGCGCTCGATATGTCCCCGCTCATCGCAGCTCTCCCCCGGAATTTTGATCAGGTCGCGCAAAAATTTTGTCATCGCCGCCTCATAACTCTTGGCGGCTGCCTTGATATTCTCATATGCCATGTGTCATACCTCCCCAGTTTTTTTGGCAATGCGCCGCTGGGCGCAAGATGCCTTTCCATGATCCTATCATAACATTGTATTTTTTATATTTCAACCACGCAGAGAAAAAACCCGTCACATCCCGTGGCGTGGGGTAAACACTGAAAAATTTTGACATGCCATAGAAAACGGGAGCAGGTCTTTGCAGACTTGCCCCCGCACATCGGATACGATATTTATTTTTTTATTCATCAGAGATTCATGACCACCAGAAAAATTCTCAGAGAATACCGGTCCTGATTGAGATGCGGATCAGGAACAGGGAACTTCTTTCCTCCGGCAGCCGTCCGTTTTTTTACTTGCTTTCAGGGTTACCGAAAATGGCGCCAAGGAGATCCCCTAGCTCTTTATTTTTTTCAGAAGAAAATCCGTCGTTTTTTGCATTATTACCGTTTTCGCCCATGAGCGTGTCCTGATTTTGGCTGATAAAAGCCATAGCGCCAAAATAACCGTCCAGGTCATTCTTTAATTGCTCGTCATTTGAATAATACGCTTTGAAACCTTCATCTTTCATCATCGTATTCAAAAAATTAGTAAGATCACCATCATTCATTACAGCTGACCCGCCGATATCATAGGCTTTCTTATCTATAGCTGCAATTGTGCTGCTATAGTATTCCTTAACGCTTTGATTGTTAATCGTTCTGCCATTTGCAGCTTCCGAGTTGGCGTAACCTGTCACCAGGGCATATGCCAACGCAAAATCAGCCGCTTGATCAATCATCCCAGTGCCTGAACCTGAAAAGTTTCCATTTTCAATCCACTTTTGAGCTTTGTCTTGAGCGGCATTTTGGTAGTCCGCATCAGCGGATTTTTCAGCGAGGGCAATTACCGCAGCGTATCCAATCTGATTTTGTTGAGCAGCGCTGAGGCGGCCAGAAAAATTAAAGCCAAATCTTTCGTTTAGTTCTTTACCATATTGAGAAAGTGATAAACTACCGTGCGGCGAAAGGAGTTTTCCAAACAATAAAGTCATGTGATCCACATCGCCAAGCAAATCCGACATTGACATATCCGTGCCAAAGGTCGATTTGGCAAAAGAATTCAGGTCATCTGTGCTGACGGTGTAGGTCAAATTTTTGC